>DAOUIC010000250.1:0-5816 GCA_034428255.1 Anaerolineales bacterium | reverse complement strand
ATCATGCGCGGCAACCTGCTCGACACGCTCGGCCAGCCGTTCGTCGAGTCGGCCCGGGCGCGCGGTCTCAAGAGCCGGACCGTGACCTGGAAGCATGCGGTGCGCATGGCCATCAATCCCCTGATCGTGATCCTGGGGTCCGAGGCCCTGCCCGGGATCATCGTGGGCAACGCCCTGGTGGCGACCGTGCTGAACCTGCCCACGATCGGACCGGAGTTCGTCCGGGCCCTGCAGCGTCAGGACATGTATCTGGCGGGCACTACCCTGGTCTTTTTTACCCTGATACTGCTGGTCGGCAACCTGCTGGCCGATCTGGCCCTGGCTTGGCTTGATCCGCGCATCCGCCTCGAGTAGCCACAGGCCCTACCACTCCGTTTAGGAAGACCGGACATGAGCACTGCCGTCCCCGAACCGTTCGCAGAGGAGCAGAACGCCAAGGAGATCAGCCAGAACTACTGGGTTCTGGTCTGGTGGCGGTTTCGGCAGAACAAGCTGGCGATGTTCGGCGGCTTCCTGATCATTGCCTACTACTTCGTCTGCGCCCTGACTGCGGAATTCTGGTCTCCCTATCTGGTCGACACCGTCTCCGACTACCTTGAGGCTCCGCCCCAGCGGCTGCAGTTCCGCCATGAGGGCCGGTTTCAGGCCCGGCCCTTCGTCTACGGCCTGAAGGAGGAGGTGGACATGCAACTGCGCAAGCGCTTCTTCGTGGTCGATGAAAGCGTGCGCTATCCGATCCACCTGTTCGTGCGCGCCGAAGAGTACCGCCTGGCCGGCCTGATCCCGTCCAACATCCATCTCTTCGGGGTGGATCCCGAGGAGAGTCCGGACGGCTACGTGTACCTGTTCGGCACCGATCGCCTGGGCCGCGACCTGTTCACGCGCATCATCTACGGGGGCCGCCTTTCCCTGCTAATCGGTCTGATCGGCCAGTTTCTGACCATTACCTTCGGTGCCACCCTGGGCGTGATTTCGGGCTGGTACGGCCGCTTGGTGGACTTGGTGGTGCAGCGAGTCACGGAGTTCCTGTCGGCCTTTCCGGACATCCCGCTGTTCATGGCCCTGGCCGCTGCCATTCCGCCTGAATGGTCTCCGATCGCGGTCTACTTCATGTTGACCATCATCCTGGCTTGCGTACGCTGGGGCGGCCTGGCCCGGCAGGTACGCGGCTTGGTCCTCTCGCTGCGGGAACGCGAATACGTTTTGGCGGCCCAATCGTTTGGTTCCAACGACTGGCGCGTGATGTTCCGCCACTTAATTCCGGGTGCCACCAGCCATATCATCGTGATTTCCACGCTGGCCATTCCGGGCATGATCCTGGCTGAAACGGCGCTCAGCTGGCTGGGTCTGGGCCTGCGGCCGCCGCTGACCAGCTGGGGTGTGCTGCTCTACGAGGTGTCCGGCATCCGGGCCATCCAGTTCTCGCCGTGGATGCTGATCACAATCCCGGTCATCATCGGGGCCATCTGGGGCTTCAACATGCTGGGCGACGGCCTGCGCGATGCCCTTGATCCCTACGGAGGCCAGTAGTCATGGCGACGGCTGCCCTGGACTCTGAAGTCCTGCTGGACATCAGGGACCTGCAAGTTCATTTCGACGTGCGGCGCGGCACGGTCCGCGCGCTTGAGGGGGTGAACTTCACGATTCGCAAGTCGAAGACCCTTGGGGTTATCGGCGAGAGCGGCTCCGGCAAGTCCGTGACGGCCCGCGCCATCATGCAGCTGCTGGCCAAGAACGGCTCGATTGTGAGCGGCGAGATGCTGTACAACCGGCAACGGGATGATTCCGGCGACTCCGAACTCATCGACATTGCCCAACAGCCGTCCGACAGCCAACTGATGCGGGACCTGCGCGGCGGCGAGATCGCCATGATCTTCCAGGAGCCGATGAGTTCGCTGACCCCGGTCTACACGGCCGGCCTGCACATCGGCGAGTCGATTCAACTGCACCTGAAGCCGCGTCAGACCGTTGGCGACCAGATGGCCAAGGCCATTGCCAGGCAGAATCGGATTCCGCGCGAGGAAGCCCGGCGGATCGCCGTCGAGATGCTGGACAAGGTGGGCATTCCCCGGCCGGAAGAACGGGTTGTGAGCTATCCGCACGAGCTTTCGGGCGGCCAGCGTCAGCGCGTCATGATCGCGATTGCCCTCTCCTGCGGCCCCAAACTGTTGATTGCCGACGAGCCCACCACGGCGCTCGATGTCACGACCCAGGCTCAAATCAACGATCTCATGCTCGACCTCCAGGAGGAGTTCGGCATGGCCATTATGTACATCACCCACGATTTGGGCGTCATCGCCGAGATGGCGGAGGACATCGCGGTCATGTATCTGGGCCGTATTGTCGAACAGGGCACCACGGATGCGATCTTCTACAATCCGCAGCATCCGTACACGCGGGCCCTGCTCCGATCGATTCCCCGCATTGGGCAGACTGAAGGGTCCCGCCTGGAGGTGATCGAGGGCATGGTGCCCGACCCGTTCTCCATTCCGACCGGGTGCCCATTCAACAACCGGTGCCCCGATGTGATGCCCGGCATCTGCGATGCGCGCATGCCCGAACTGATTACTGCAGGCGACGGACAGCGAGCCGCCTGCCTGCTGCACGATCCGGACACGATGCAAGAGGTGACCCGTGCCCGCGTCCATTGAGGATCCAGGCGTCCTGCTGGAAGTCCGGAACCTGAAGAAATACTTTCCCATCCGCAAGGGCCTGCTGCGCAAGGTGGTGGGCCACATCAAGGCGGTTGACGACGTCAGTTTTGAAATCCGCAAGGGGGAAACCCTCGGGCTGGTCGGGGAAAGCGGATGCGGGAAGACCACCGCTTCGCGCACGGCCATTCGGCTGTACGACCCTACCGACGGCGCGGTGCTGTTTCGTTCCCACGCCAACGGTTCCGGAGACGGGGAGGTCTACGATCTGGCCACTCTGCCCCTGCGGGACATAAAGCCGTTGCGGCGCGAGATCGCGATGGTGTTCCAGGATCCGATCAACAGCCTGAATCCCAGGATGAGCGTGTCGGACATCGTCAGGGAACCGTTGCGGGTGCACGGACTGGATCTTGGGCGTGAAACCGACGAAGAGGTGCAGGGGTTGCTGTCCGCAGTGGGTTTGCGACCCGAGCACATGGAGCGCTATCCGCACGAGTTCTCCGGCGGCCAGCGCCAGCGCATCGGCATTGCCCGCGCCTTGGCCCTGCGCCCCTCGCTGATTCTCCTGGACGAACCGGTGTCGGCTCTGGACGTGTCCATTCAGGCCCAGACCCTGAACCTCCTGCAGGATCTCCAGGAGGAGTTCGATCTGACCTACCTGTTCGTGGCCCACGACCTGAGTGTGGTCGAGCACATTTCCGACCGCGTGGCGGTCATGTATGTCGGACGCATGGTGGAAGTGGCGCCCAAGCGCGAGCTGTACACGAATCCCA
Source organism: Anaerolineales bacterium (assembly GCA_034428255.1). Classification (GTDB taxonomy): domain Bacteria; phylum Chloroflexota; class Anaerolineae; order Caldilineales; family Caldilineaceae; genus Bin34. The sequence goes on along the minus strand of DAOUIC010000250.1, from coordinate 2,392 downwards.
AGCACCCGTACACCGAGGCGCTGCTGTCGGCCTCCCCCAAACCGGACCCCCGCAATCCCACGGTCCGCATTCCGCTCATCGGCCAGGTGCCGGATCCGTCCAATCCTCCCTCCGGCTGCTATTTCCACCCCCGCTGCCGGTATGCCGAAGACGTTTGCAGGACCGAGACCCCGCCGCTGGTCACCATTGGGGAGGACCATGCCTCGGCCTGCCACTTTGCCGACACACTGGAATTGCAGGGGATGCAGTAGCCTCGCGGGGGTTTGGCCCAAGCAGAGGCGACAGGCGCGGTTGTGTTCCACAGACCTCCGGGCGGACAGAGGTACCGAAGTCCGGAGTAGGTATCGGCTCCGCAGCCGTTCCTGGCCCATATAAACCATGAGCCTGCCCCGACATCTTGAGCCGATCATGCTGGGGCTGGTTTGGCTGTTGACCTCGGCCCTGGGGATTGCGGAAGTCGCGATTGGCGTGGATCTGGTCATGGCCGCCTATGCCGGCCTGCTGCGCCTCTTCAACGTGATCGTGGAGGAGTACGGACGGGAATACTGGGTCGGCTTCAATGTCCAGACCATCTCGGCCATGGTCTTGGGCCTCATCGTCATTTCCATGTCGATTGTCAGCGGCGAAACCTACCTGCGCCATCACGGAACCCGGCGGGCCCGGCGCATGGCTGTGGTGGTTGTGGCTGTCGAACTTGCCATTTTGTTGGTGGGCTATTTCTTCTCGCCCGATGCCTTTGTCATTCTGGGGTGGGTTACGGGTTCCGGTTGATTCCGGACCGCGGGTTGAAAATTTTCCGGAACACCTTGGGTCGGGATGCCAGTCCCGACTTGGTTTCTGCCATCCCTTGGCACGACGGACCGGAGCGTTGGCAGTCCCAGTGATCGCGGCGCGGATGGTCTTCGTCATTGAATCAAGCCGGTCGGTGACCGGTTGGCTTCACCAAGGGCCCAAGGGGCAATGGGAAACGCTCCGCAAGGTCGGCGACCTATTGCGCAGCGTTTCCCTGCAGTTGGACCAGTCAACACGGTTCAGTCACGCTTGCCGGGATTACAACGCCACGCGGACTGAATCTCCCGCGCGGCATGTGCATTGCAGGTAGCCGCGGCAGCCCGATCAAGCCCAATCGGCCTCAAACATCGTTTACTGCATATGGCTTCGGTGATCCGAGACCGGGATTCTTGGCAGCAGGGCACTGTCTCCATGATCAAGATTCGGCACGCGACACCGTTGCCGGACAGTTGCAATGCGCGTGGGGAGGGAATTTATTTCGAGCTTGCCGTATTATGAGTATCAGGACCAGGAGAATGCAGATATGTCAATCCGAGAGGCTGAGCCGGCGGACGCCAAGGCCATCGCGAAAGTTCACATCCAGACGTGGCAGTCGTCATATGCGGGAATTGTTCCGGCCGAGTTTCTAGACTCCTTGTCCTATCAGAACCGGGAAGCCTGGTGGGTGGATATCCTTGAAGCCAAGCAGTCCTCCATGTGCAGCTTTGTTGCCGATGTTGAAGGAGAGGGAGTAGTTGGTTTTGCTGGGGCAGGACCGGAAAGCGATGGTGACCGGATATATCTTGCCGAGCTATATATGATTTACGTGCTGCAGCCGTATCAACGGAGGGGGTTTGGCCGTGGACTTTTCTCAGCCGTGACAGAACGGCTGATACTGGATGGATTTCCTTCCATGTTGTTGTGGGTACTGCAGGACAACCGATCTGCCTGCCGTTTTTACGAAGCTCTGGGAGGCAAAAAGATCAGGGAGAAAACCATTGAGATCGGCGGTGTCGACTTGGTTGAAGTTGCCTACGGCTGGAAGGACCTCACTACGCTGATTGACGCATGTGAAGCCTGACTTGTCGAGGCACCCTCGGAGGTCGGTGTTTCAGAGCTGTCAATGGACAGGATCGACACAGTTGACCTTGATGCCGGATGCAGTCGGAGACTGAGGACAGTGTTTCGCGGAGATTCCAATCCAGCTTGTGCCACCTGTACCCAGCCCCTTCGGTAACACGTCGTTTTCTGGGAGGAGCGGCAGCAGGCCCCAAATGCGTTCCTCGGGCAATGGGTCTCTGCGGTCCAGCTGCAAGTGATCGCAGGTTTCACAGTCGCTGATCGTAAGATTCCCTCGCCGTTGGCGGCATCCACGCCGACACGGAGCCAAGCAGGTGCCGGCCGTGCCCCGTGTCCTCCGGCGACGTACCCAAGATTACCCGGGACTTCTCGACCATGCACACCGTTTCGTCCGACATTCTCCAGAGCTTCGTCCAGGACATGTTCGAAGCCGCAGGCGTGCGCACCGCGATTGCACATAAAGTCAGCGAGTCCCTGGTTCTGGCGAACCTGCTGGGCCACGATTCCCATGGTGTCGTGAGGGTCGACCTCTATCTGGATC
>DAOUIC010000249.1:0-2923 GCA_034428255.1 Anaerolineales bacterium | reverse complement strand
GTTGGCCGTCGCCGGGACCGAACATGATGGGTGCAACGCCGCCGAAGTTTGCCGACTCCGGCACAACCACATTGAGGCACAGGCCGGCGGCCACGCCGGCATCAGCGGCATTGCCACCTTGCTCCAAAATCCGCAAACCGGCCATGGTGGCCAGATTGTGATCGGTGGAGATTAGGTAGTCTCGGCTGCGAAAGGGGGGGCGTGTGGTTTCCATGGGATTTCCGTTGGCTGGCCTGGCTGTCAGTACCGAGACAGTGTAGTACCCGTACGCAGTGTCCGGTCTGGACCATGCTCCGTGTTCGAGGGAGGCAGGCCCCCCTCCTGTACCCAATGCCGCATGTCACAAACTCATGCCACGTTCAACACCGGGCTCAAGCCTCCTCTTCTCGACAGCACGCGCGTGGTCCAGGAATGCCTGGTAGTCCTTGGCTGCCCACGGGTGATCCAGCATCAAGGCCGCGAATCGGATCACCTCCGCCCGAACCACCGAGTCGTCCTCGATGGCCTTCCACAGGCGTTCCCTGTTTTCCGGGTCGCCTTTCTCAATGTACCTGGAAATCATGCGTGCGTTCCGCATGCCGTCCGTCACCGCAAGCACCCCGGCAATCTCGGGGGCAGCCATCTCGAACAGGCCGGGTTCGTCAACTGTGACCACCATTGGGATCATGTTCTCATACGGATCCCTTGAGAGGTCATGCTCATCGGCAAACGCCTGCAGGTTGGCTTCATTCCAAGGCTCGCCGTCGGATGTGCGTATGTCCATGGCGTTCAGATTGCGGGCCACATCGGCTACCGAAGCCGATGTGTTGTACCACCCGTGTACCTTGAGGCACCAGATGATCTGTTCCACATGCTCACTTTGTGTCCGACTGTTCATACTGTATCCAACCGGCTTGGACCTGGTTCATTCTGCGAGCACTGTATCCGGCGAGACTCGGTGCAACCGGCCGACATTTACACGCACGGGGACATGGCCGCGGTGGTGGAGTTGAGGGGCGCGCACCGGCAACCATCGCCTTGGATGGCGAGATTCTATTTTGCTGCACAACTTTCCCACGATGGGGCAACACTGCGGAAGTTCGCCAATGCGGACGCAATCACATTGAGGCACAGACTGGTGGCATCAGCGGCATCGCTCCTTGTTCCAAAACCGCAGGCCAGCCATGGTGGTCAGATAGTGATCAGTGGAAATGAGATGGCCTCTGCTGTGAAAGGGGTGTGTGGTCTTGTTGGTCGATGGTCGATTTGAGGTCGACTTCGCCTATCAAACAGTCCACGTGGCACTTCATATTGAAGTGTGTTCCGAGTTTGTGCCTCAATCCCTCTGTGCGGCAGTATGGGTACCGCGGAAGGTGTCCGAGGTCGGCCCTGCAAGGATCCTGGAAAGAACAAAATGGCCCTCACAATAAGACTCGTCCGGCTGGTTTTCACGGCCAGTCTGCTGTTGGTTGCCTGTTCCTGTACGTTTGTGGTTCCCCCGCCGACGGACACCCCCGCTGCCCTGAAACTTGGGTTGCTGCTCAATTACACGGGCTCGCCGGAAGCGTCCGCGGATCGGGAACGGGCTTTCAACCTGGCGATCCGCCACGTCAATGCCGGTGGCGGTGTGCTTGGACAACCGGTGACCGGGATCACGGCGGATGCCACCTCCGATCCGCAGGCTGCCGTGGCTGCCGCCCGCCACCTGATCGAGGTTGAGGGCGTCCATGCCATCGTCGGTCCGAACGCCAGTGCGGCCGCGTTGCCGATCGCGGAAACCGTGGCCGGCCCGGCAGGCATCCCGGTGATCAGTCCCTCCGCCACCTCGCCCCAACTCTCGACGGTTCCCGACAACGATTTCTTCTTCCGTACGGCTCTCTCCGACGCCATCCAGGGGCCGGTCCTGGCCTCGCTGACCCGGGAGCGCGGGTTCGACAATGTTGGGTTCATTTATGTCGATGAGGCCTATGGGCAGGGACTGGCTGCCGCCTTTGCCCGGGCGTGGGACGGAACGTTGCGTTCCGTTGCCTTGGACATGAACCAGACGACCTATCTCGAGGCATTGCGGGAGAGTGCCGGGAGCGGTGCGCAGGCACTGGTGGTAGTTGCGCATGAGGAGCAAGCCGTGGCTCTCATCCGGACGGCTTTGGACGAGAGTCTCTTTGATCAATTCGTCTTTGGCGACGCAGCCAAACGCCTGCGTCTGGTACAAGAGATCGGGGGAGCCCACCTGGGTGGCATGTATGGCACTGCCGGGGCGTCGGCTCCCGACAACGACGCGACCCCGGAATGGGAAGCCGCCTTCGTCGAAGCCTATGGGTCCCTGCCCGTCCTGGCCTATGTCAAGGAAACCTATGACGCGACCATTGCGCTTGTCCTTGCTGCCCAGGCCGCCGGCAGTGTCGAAGGGTCGGCGATTCGCGACCGGTTGCGGGAGATTGGCGGCCCGCCGGGACACATTGTCCTGGGTACGCCTGTTGGCGTCGGCGACGGCTTGCGCTGGCTCGCGTCCGGTCAGGCGATTGACTATGAAGGGGCGGCCAGTTCATTGGAATGGGACGAAAACGGTGATCTCCTCCAGGGCTACGTGGGCATCTGGCGCTTTACGCCAGACGAATACATTGAGGAAATGGACACGATCTTTGTTCAGGACTGAAGGACCGGATGGATTGATCCCGTGACAGTTCAGTCAGTGAAGGATGACAAGATCACCGGGCTGGGTTCCGGATGTGCCTTGTCCTGGTCAAGTCTCGGGCAGTATGCCGGCGGATTTCCGCCGACGGCTTAACGGGATCGGGTTCTACCGCCGGGCGATCCGGCGGGGACGAGGGTCGACGGGAGGGGAATCTGTCTTCAGCCACGGTACGCGCAGCACATATTGGTGGCAGCCTTCCACAAAGAGCAGCATGCCGCCGCCCACCGCGAGGGCCATGGAGGCATTGAA
>DAOUIC010000248.1:0-2618 GCA_034428255.1 Anaerolineales bacterium | reverse complement strand
ACGTCGGCCGGCATGCTCGAGGCGTCCTCCCTGCGCCAGGTCCGGATGAAGTCCTCGTCCGACAGTTGGTCCTGGTGCCAGTAGGCGACGTACTGCATGTCGATCACCACCATCACGATGCGCTGGTCGTCGACCCCGGACACCACGATGATGGAGTCCGGTGGGTTCTCCAGGCGGGCCACATGCGTGGACAGCACGACTCCCGCCCCAATCTCCTGCCGCTTCCACGCATCGCTGTTCAGTTCCTCCTCGGAGGCATACCAGACGACGAGCGAGCGCTGACCGGCACGCTCAACGATGTTGAAGAACTGCACGGCCATGTTTTCGTTGGTGAACGACTCGGTGGCCTTTGACCGGTATTCGTCGAAGGTCAGCCTGTTTTCCAGAGCCTGCTCGTAGGCGTCCCGACGGTCGAAGCAACTTTGCAACTGCTCCTTGATCTGGACAATCTCATCCGGTTCGTCCGCCTTGTTGATGAGCCACTCCACATGGGGTTCGCTGTCCTCGCAGCGGTCGCTGTACTGATACAGCTGGGTCAGCGAGTACTGGGCCAGGTACATGTCGCCGTCGCGCTCCACGGCCTTGAGCAGGAAGTCCTCGGCGGCCTCCAAGTTCCCATACAGCAGATTGACATAACCGAGAATGCCAAAGGTCGTCGACGTGGTGGAACCCATGTCGTAGGCGGCTTGGGCGGACCGTAGGGCCGCCTCCACGTCGCCGTTGTAGATCTGGGCGTAGGCAATCGACTCGAGGGCGTCCGTGCTCAGGGGGCGGAAGACGGACCAGCGCTGGGCGTTTTCGATCGCGGCCTCCAGGTCGCCCAGGATGAAGTTGATCTCGTAGAGGCCCTGATAGTAGAGCGGATCCTCAAAGGCAATGCTCCGGACCCTCTCCAGCGCGCTGTTGGCCTGGGAATCCTGGTCATTGCGGGCATGGGCGATGGCCAGCAGGCGCGCGTCCGCCACCGACCAGGGCATCTTGTCAACCGCCCGTTGCAGGTGTTCGATGGCCTGTTCATAGTCGTCCGAGCAGAGGAAGCCCACCCCCATCATCCGCGTGGCCGAGATGCTGTAGGGACGGGTGTCGAGCCACTTCTGCGCCAGAGCCCGGCTTTCCTGGCACTTTTCGGCATCGTTGAGAAGCCGCATGCGTACCAGGGACACGTCCAGCCGGTCCTTCCAAGCGATTTCCTCCGCTTGGGCCTGGTGGTTTGCCGCCTGTTCCTCATCCTCCTGGAGCAGGGCCACCGAAGCCAGGCAGGTGTAACCGTCCGGATAGCGCGTGGTGGGGCTGTTCAGGGTTGCCAGCTGTTGGCAGGATTCCTCGGCGGTCGCCCAGTCGTTGCGCTCGATGGCCAGATCCACCGTCAGCCCCAGCACGTAGGGGTGGTCCGGCATCGCTTCCATGACCTCGGCGGCCAGTTCGGCGGCCAGCTCCGGGTCGCCCCGCAAATCGAAGTCGAGGCGACTCTGCACGATGGTCCACAGGAGGAAGTCCGGGTCGAGTGCCACCGCCTTGTTGACAGCTTCCTCGGCCGCCGCCCAGTCGTGCTTGGTTTCCAGGACGGCACCCAGCACGATCCAGCCGATGGGGCTGTCGGGATTGAGGTCCACGGCCCGTTCCGCGTGGTGCAGGGCCTGCTCTGTTTCATACATGGACAGCAGGATGTCCGCGTAGGCGGCGTGGGCCAGGAAGTGGTCGGGCGCCACCTCCACGGCCCTGGCTCCGGATTCCTTGGCATCGTCGAAACGGTGCGCCATCTGCTGCGACCAGACGAGGTGGGCCAGCACCTTGGGATCGTCTCCCGCCAGCTCGCGGGCCCGTTCGGCCAGCTCCAGCGACTGGTTCCACATCTGGGGCTGGTAGCTGAAGAGATCGGAAAGTCCCGTCAGGGCCGGCACATGGTCCGGATCGGCCAGCAACGCCTCCCTGAAGGCGGCTTCAGCCCGTTCAAAGTCGCTGGTCTGGAACAGATCGATGCCTTCCCGCGTCTTGGCGGCAGCCCGGTCCGGATTGGCATCGCCGACCGGACGCTCCGCCAACAACCCGGCCAGGAAGGACGGTTGGCCTGCAAACATCACCGGTTCCGCGGCGGTTTCGGCGGGTACGTCCACTTCCGCCGCCGTCTCCGCGGCCGGAGCGTCCGATTCGGACACTTCCTCCCGTGGAGGTATGACGATGGTTGTACAACCCGCCAGCAACAGGGCCAGGCACAACAGGATCAGGATGGCGAATCGGTGTGGAAGTCGGCTCAGGGACATGGTGCGGTACCGTGCAATCGCGGATTGAGAATTCGAAACTAATGTTGGCGGATCGGTTCGGCAGGCCCGGCGTTGCGAAAGGAGGGGACCTTGGATCCCGTATGGCGGGAACACCCAATCCGGGAGTGGGATTATAAGATGCAGCTTCCCGGCCGGTCCGCCCGCGCGGTCCGGCCTCTCATAAATTAAGTATTAAGCCTCTGCCACATGACGCAAGTGCTTGATCCCGTGCGGGAATCCGGAGTCGACCCTGGTGTGCCGCTGGTGCAGGTGGACAGCCTGGACGTGACGTTCAGTGCGCGCACGGGGCTGTTGCGTTTCGAACAGGCCAGGGCCCTGCGCGGGGTTTCGCTGGAG
>DAOUIC010000247.1:0-3170 GCA_034428255.1 Anaerolineales bacterium | reverse complement strand
GCCGCCTGGGTCCACTCCCGAATTACAGCCGTATCCATCTCCGTCTCCCGAATCTGCCACTCCCTCATTCTATCCCCTCCCGCGCGCCGGACCCGGACAACCGCGGCAGGGCTCGTCTGGTCAATGGCAACCAGGCAGACTTGTCATGGATTTCCATCCCCTCATTTGACAGTCAAAACGGTCAGACCGCTCCCCTACAGGCCTGATCCAGCTTCGGGAGGCGCGCTCATCGTTGCAACGGCACCCATCCCTCTTTGAACTACCCTCGGGGGCCTTGTGGTCCTCGGCCAAGGCATGTTCTGTTCCGCCAAGGCTCATACGGACCCTGGCATCCACCCAAGGTCATGCAGCCTGGCTTGGCTGAGCCGGACCTGTTCCAGGCTCGACCAACCTCACCGACGCGCTGCACGCGTCTGCCGGCCGTCAAGCTGTCTGCACCGGCCGCCTCGCCGCGGAACGGGCAGTGGCCGCCTGTGCCGCCCATGATTGGCTGCGAGCCGGACCTACTGGCAGGCTTCGCAGTCCTCGTCGTCCAGGTTGCAGACCAGCCCGTCCACGGTCGTCTCAAGCTCGCTGTAGAGCGTGGGCGGGGCCGGAGCCACCGGAACCGCATTGAGCCGTCCGTCCGTACCCTGCAGCGTACTCTTCTCCACCTGCGTGGCACCCTGTGTCCGCAGGTAGTAGGTCGTCTTCAGGCCCTGTGTCCAGGCCAGCTGGTACAGCTCGTCCAATTCCCGGCCGCTGGTGGTGGAGACGTACAGGTTCAATGACTGGGACTGATCAATCCACTTCTGGCGCCGGGCTCCCGCCTTGACGAGCCAGATGGGATCGATCTCGAAGGCCGTGGCATACAGCTCCTTCAGCCGGTCCGGAACCCGCGGAATGTCGCGCAGGCTGCCGTCGTGCAGCTTGAGATCGCTGATCATCAGCGAATCCCACAAACCCAGTTCCTTCAGGTCGTCCACCAGATAGGGGTTGACCACCACGAAGTCGCCGGACATGTTGGCCTTGACGTACAGGTTGCGAAACACCGGTTCGATGGACGGACTGACACCGCAGATGTTGGCAATCGTCGCCGTCGGCGCGATGGCCATCACATTGGAGTTGCGCATGCCCGCGTGCTGGACCCGGTGGGCCAGGCTGTCCCAATCGCGGGTGGAGCTGCGGTCCACCTCAAGCTTCCGATAGCGCGCCTTGTCCAGATCGTCGAGCGAGTGCCAGGGCAGCTTGCCCTGAGACCAGAGCGAACCCTCGAACGACGGGTAGCTGCCGCGTTCCTCGGCCAGGGCGGCGGACGCCGAAATGGCATACCAGGAAACCGCCTCCATGCTGATGTCGGCAAACTCCACGGCCTCGTCCGAGGCATAGGCGATGTTCAACTTGTGCAGGACATCCTGGAAGCCCATGATGCCCATGCCGACCGGCCGGTGTCGCTGATTGCTGGTATGCGTCTCCGGGATGGTGTAGTAGTTGATGTCGATGACGTTGTCCAGCATGCGCATCGCGGTGGTCACGGTGCGCTCCAGCTTCTGGTGCAGGAGCTGGCCGTTCTCAACGTGGTTGGACAGGTTCACCGACCCGAGATTGCACACGGCAACCTCATCCACGGAGGAGTTCAGCGTGATCTCGGTGCACAGGTTGGAGGAGTGCACCACGCCGACGTGCTGCTGCGGCGAGCGCAGATTGCAGGGATCCTTGAACGTGATCCAGGGGTGCCCCGTTTCGTAGAGCATGGTCAGCATGCGCCGCCACAAATCGCGGGCGCGGATGCGCTTGGTGACCTCCAGCCGGCCTTCGGCCGCCTGCTGTTCGTACAGGAGGTAGCGGTCCCGGAACTCGAGACCGGTGATCTCGTGCAGGTCGGGCACCGCGTCCGGCGAGAACAGGGTCCAGTTCCCGTCCTCCTGGACCCGTTCCATGAAGAGGTCGGGCACCCAGCAGGCGGTGTTCATGTCGTGGGTGCGGCGCCGATCGTCGCCCGTGTTCTTGCGCAGGTCGAGGAACTCGTCGATGTCGATGTGCCACACCTCGAGGTAGGCGCAGACCGCTCCCTTGCGGCGACCGCCCTGATTGACGGCCACGGCCGTGTCGTTGGCCACCTTGAGGAACGGAATGACCCCTTGGGACTCTCCGTTCGTCCCCTTGATGTGGGCACCCAAGCCCCGTACCTGGCTCCAGTCGTTGCCCAGGCCGCCCGAGAACTTGGACAGCAGGGCGTTGTCCTTGATCGCCTTGAAGATGCCCGCCAGATCGTCCGGCACGGTCGAAAGGAAGCAGGACGAAAGCTGCGGGTTGACGGTTCCCGAATTGAAGAGGGTCGGCGTCGAGCACATGAAGTCGAACGACGACAGCAGTTCGTAGAACTCGATGGCCCGCTCGTCCGGCTCGGCCTCCTGCTGCGCCAGCCCCATCGCCACGCGCATGAAAAACGCCTGCGGCAGCTCGATGCGCGTGCCGCCCGAGTGGAGGAAGTACCGGTCGTAGAGGGTCTGCAGGCCAAGGAACTGGAACTGCTGGTCCCGTTCCGGCGCCAGGGCCTCGGCCAGTCGTTCCAGGTCGAAGATTTCGGCCAGCGCGGGTTGCAGGAGTTCGCAGTCGATGCCGGTGCGCACGTAGCGCGGAAAATAGGCCCGGTACTGCTGGCGGTCGGTCAGTTCCCGGATGCCCGCCACGTCGGGGCAGACAAAGGGGAACACCTCGTCCTTGAGCTTGCGCAGGACCAGCCGCGCGCTCACCTTCGAGTAGTCGGGTTCCTGTTCAACCAGGGAGCGCGCCGCCATAATCTGCGCCGTGCGCAGGTCCTTCGGCGTGATGTCGTTGTATACGTCGCGCGCCAGAACCTCAAGGACATCGTCCGCGGAGACGCCGTCCAGGCCGTGGCAGGCCTCCTCGATCTGCACCTTCAGGCGTTCAAGATCCAGAGGCTCGCGCGTGCCATCGGGCAAGGCCACCATCAACTCCACGGGCAGCAAAAGCGAGGTCGTCTCGGCTTGGGCCGCCCGTTCCCGGGCGCGGTCCTCGCGATAGATGATGTAGCGCCGGGCCACCTCCTCATGATCCGACTTCATCAGGACGAGTTCGACCTGGTCCTGGATTTCCTCGACGGCCACGGACAACGAGGGGCGTCCGAGGGCCCGTTGCGCCACCCGCTGCTCGACTGCATCCACGAT
>DAOUIC010000246.1:0-7903 GCA_034428255.1 Anaerolineales bacterium | reverse complement strand
GATCAAGCCCAGACCGTCCTCAGCGAGATGGTGTCGGGCAATGCCACCGACGCCCAAATCGGCGCGTTCCTGGTGGCCATGAACATGAAGGGCCCGACCGTGGATGAAATCACGGGGTTCTGGAACTCCCTCATGGAACACGCCTCCCCCTTCCCGGCCAACGGCCGGCACGAACCCCTGCTCGATGTCGTGGGCACCGGCGGCGATGGATCGCACAGCATCAACGTGAGCACCACGGCCTCCCTGGTTGTGGCCGGCACGGGAGTGTCGGTGGCCAAGCACGGCAACCGGGCCGCCAGCAGCCGCAGCGGGAGCGCCGATGTCCTGCGGGAACTTGGGGCCAATCTCGACATGTCGCTGGACCAGGCGGGAGCCTGCCTCGACGAAGTCGGGTTTGTGTTCCTGTTTGCGCCCCACTGCCATCCGGCCATGCGGCACGTGGGCAAGGCCCGGATGGAACTGGGCATCCGTTCGTTGTTCAATCTGATTGGACCGCTGTCAAACCCAGCCCCGGTGACCAACGTTCTGATGGGGGTCTACAGCCCCGACCTCAGTGTCGAGTTGGCACGGATGCTGCAACGCGTAGGCAAGGAAGCGGCACTGGTCGTACACGGCGCGGGAGGCATGGACGAACTGTCATTGGCCGGTCCCAACCACATCGTCCACCTGCACGACGACCGCATCGACGAACTGACCGTGGATGCGTTGGAACTGGGCTTTCCGCGTTCCGACCTGGATGAGGTTAGGGGAGGGGATCCGGAAGACAACGCCCGGTTTACCCGCGGAATTCTGGCCGGAGAGATCAAGGGCCCCATGCGGGATGTGGTTGTCCTCAATGCCGCCGCCGCCCTGGCCACGGAGGACGGGGACATCGCGTCCCACATCCCGCAGGCTCAGGACAGCATAGACTCCGGCAAGGCTCTGGACACGCTGGAGCGTTTTGTCGCGTTTACACAGGGTCAACAGACATGAAACGGTCCCAAATGGACATCGCCAAGTTCCAAGGCAGGGTCTTGGACAACATCATGGCCGTGCGCCGCAAGGAAGTCGCGGCTGCCAAGCGGCAGGTACGGGAGGAGGATCTGGTGGCCATGGCCCGGCTGGCGCGCCCCGCCCAGGATCTGGCCGCGGCTCTGGTACGCGAACCGGGCGCCAGCATCATTGCCGAGATCAAGCGCGCCAGTCCATCGCGCGGCCTGATTGCCCGCGACTGGGATCCGGCCGCCATGGCCTCGGCCTACGTGCGCGGCGGCGCGGCCGCCCTGTCTTGCCTGACCGACAAGACCCACTTTCAGGGGGACCTGGCGTACCTGGAACAGATTGGGGATCGCCTTGAACAGGAGGGACAACCCGCCCCGGTGCTGCGCAAGGACTTCATCTTCGATCCGTACCAGGTCTGGGAGGCGCGGGCCGCCGGCGCGGACGCCCTGTTGCTGATCATGGCGGTCCTGGGAGACCGGGAGTGCCGAAACCTGTTGGATTTGGTGCGCGCCACCGGCATGCAGGCCCTGGTCGAAGTGCACGACGAGGAGGAGTTGGATCGGGCTTTGGCCCTGGATGCCCGTATCATTGGCGTCAACAACCGCAATCTGCGCACGTTCACCGTGGATCTCAACACGACCCGGGAACTCCGTGCCCGGATCCCCGAGGATCGGGTGCTGGTTGGCGAAAGTGGCATCACGACGGCCGCCGATGCCGCCACCATGGCCGCAATGGGATGCGACGCCATTTTGGTCGGCGAAGCCTTCAGCAAACTGTCCCAGTCCCGCCGTGAGCGCAAGGTGCGGGAATTCGCCGCCGCCGGTTCATTGGTGGCGGTCGAAGATTAGAGGACCCCGGGAGGACCTTGAATCATCGATGAAGGTCAAGATCTGTGGCCTGACCAGGCCCGAAGATGCGGAAGCCGCCTTGGACGCGGGTGCCGACTATCTTGGTTTCGTATTCCATCCGCCCTCACCGCGCTTCATCGAACCCGCCCGGGCCGGTGAACTCATAAACCACCTCGGCACGCATGGGCGCTTGGCCGATGGCCGGGCCCGTTGTGTCGGCCTCTGCGTAAACCTCACTCCGAAACAGATGAACGAGGCCGCGGCCCTCTCCGGAATCGATCTCCTGCAGGTGTACGGCAACCCGGACCCGGATGATTTGACGGCACTCGTACCGGAATGCTTCATGGCCGTGCGCCCGCGTTCCCGGGACGAGGCATCCGAGTTGGCCGGCCGCTATGGCGCAGTCTCCCGGGGTGCGGGTCCCGGCCTGTTGGTCGACAGCTACTCGCGCAAGGCATGGGGAGGAACGGGCGAGCAGGCGGACTGGTCTCTGGTACGCACGGTCACCGCTTCCGTGCCCAGAACAATGCTGGCGGGAGGCTTGGCGCCGGACAACGTGGCACAAGCCGTTGCGCAGACGGATCCCTGGGGCGTGGATGTGTCCAGCGGCGTTGAGGCTGCGCCCGGCCTGAAGGACGTTGACGCGGTCCACGCGTTCGTGAGCCGGGCGCGTCAGGCGGTCGCTGGTCGGGAACCCAATCCGGGCGCGCAGGCGTAGGAACAACACACCGTGGAAATCCTGGGCGGACCGCTGTTTGCCGTCGCCGGTGCAGGCGAAAGCCACGGCCCGGCCGTGACCACCATCGTTTTCGGCTGCCCGGCCGGCCTCGAGATTGAACGGGACCGGATACAGTCCTTCCTGGACCGCCGCAGACCCGGCAGCAGCAAGCACGGCACACCCCGGCGCGAGGACGATACCGTGTTCCTGACCGGGGGGCTGTACCGCGCGGAACAATTGCTGGACGGCCCGTCCATCCGCCTCTCCGTTGCGGACCCGGACAGCCCGGCCCTGGAAACGTACAGCGGTGGCTTCACCACGGGCGAACCGCTGTCCGCCCTGGTGTTTTCGCGCAGCCGCAAATCCGCCCACTACGACCAGTTGCAGGGACTGCAGGGGGCAGTGCGGCCCGGCCACGCGGATCTGGTCAAGTACCACAAGTCGCGCGGCTTCACGGACGTGCGCGGCGGCGGCCGCTCCAGTTATCGCTCCACCATTTCCGATGTCATCGGCGGCAGCGTGGCACGACTCTACCTCCAGCGCACGTTCGGCACGGTGATCGTCTCGTCCATCTGCCAGGTCGGGGAACTGAAGTCGGACCGTTCCCTGCTCGACCGGTTCGCAGTCGGTCGCGGCCGTATTCCGGCCGCGAGCATTGCCGAACTGGAACAGGAACTGGCGGACAACGAACTCCATGCCTGCAGCACCGAATTCGCGGCGGCGGCCGGCCGGCTGATCCGCGACACGCGGGTGCGCGGCGATTCACTCGGTGCGGGCATCGAGGTGGTGGCCCTAAATCCCCCGCCCCTGGTCGGGGAACCCCTGTACCAGAGCCTCAAGCTGCGCCTGATGGGCAGCCTGGGAGGATTGCACGCGGTACAGTCCTGCGAGATGGGTTCGGGTTGGGCATCGGTCGGCCGCCGGGGCAGTGAACACAACGACCCCATTCGCGCCCGCGGATACCAGGGCAATCACCACGGCGGCTTGCTGGGCGGGGTTACCACGGGCAGCCCATTGTCATTCCGCGTGGGATTCAAGCCCACGTCTTCCATTGCCCTGCCGCAACAGTCCGTGACGAAGGGGTTGGACGAAATCGACTTTCAGCTGCAACGGGGGCGTCACGACCCCTGCGTAGGGGTCCGCGCCGGAATCACCCTCGAGTCGCGCATGGCGATCGAATTGTTGAACGCCGTCCTGATGCACCAGGCCGGGGACACGAATCCGGACCGTTTCAGGTTGTTTCCGGAGGTTTGATACGGCAATGCCAGGCAACGGCAACATCATCCTGACCGGCTTTATGGGCACGGGCAAGACCACCGCCGGCAAGGCGCTGGCCGCGCGCCTGGATCGCGGGTTCCAGGACATGGACGACCTAATTGAGGAGGGTGCCGGTTTGACGGTGCCCGAAATCTTCACGATTCACGGCGAGGCCCGGTTCCGCGACATTGAAAGCCAGGTGTGCCGGGACGTGGCCGCACGATCCGATCTGATCGTGGCCACGGGCGGCGGCGCCCTGGTCAATCCGGAGAACCACCGGGTGCTGGCCGAAACAGGCACCGTAATCTGCCTGTCGGCAACACCCGAACAGATCCTGGAACGCATCCGCAACGAGACCCACCGGCCACTGCTGGATCTGGCCCCGGACAACCGCTTGGAACGCATTCGCGCCCTGTTGGCGGAGAGGGAGGAGCGCTACAGCTCGATTCCGCTGCAAATCGACACCTCGGACTTGACCGTCGACCAGATCGTGGATCGCGTCCTGACTCTGGTTTCCGGCGGGACCGACGTGCCTGGCGCAAACGGTTCGTTGCAGGGCCTGGCCGTGCGCAGCCCGGACGGGTCCTATCCCATCTGGACGGGTTCCGGAGCCCTGGCAGCCACCGGAACCTTGCTGCGCGAGCGCGGCTTCGAAGGAGGCAAAGTCGCCATCCTCTCAAACCCGGATGTTGAGGCACTCCATGCAGCCGGCCTGGTGGAAGCTTTGCGTGCGGACGGTTTCGATCCCCAAGTATTTACCATGCCCGAAGGTGAGCAGCACAAGACCCTGGAAACGGTCCGGGCGCTCTATTCCGACCTCCTGGCAGCCGGCATGGACAGGGACAGCCCGGTGTTGGCCCTGGGCGGCGGCGTGGTCACCGACACGGCCGGGTTCGTGGCTGCCACATATCTTCGCGGCGTGCCCTACGTGGTTGCGCCCACCACCCTGCTGGCGATGGTGGACTCCTCGGTTGGCGCCAAGTGTGGGGTGGACCTGCCGGAGGGCAAGAACCTGATCGGCGCCTTCAAGCAGCCGGTGGGCGTGCTGCTCGATCCGGATCTCCTGGACACGCTGCCGCCGGCCGAACTCCGGGCCGGGATGGCGGAAGTCGCCAAGCACGCCATTCTTGGAAACGAAAATCTGTTTGAGATACTGATGCGGACCCCGGCATCTCCCGCTGCCGACTGGCTGGCGGCAGCCGTGCAGGTCAAGATCGATGTGGTCGAGGAGGACCCGCTGGAACAGGGGCGCCGAGCCATCCTAAACTTCGGCCACACTTTTGCCCATGCCCTCGAACAGGTCAGCCAATACATGATTCGCCATGGTGAGGCCGTGGCGGTGGGGATGATGGCCGCCACCCACCTGTCCGTGCAGGCCGGCCTGTGTTCTCCGTCCACGGCGATGCGCGTCCGCAGTCTGCTGACAGGACTGGGACTTCCCGTCCGCGTGCGCGATATCGACTCCGCGCCGGACCTGTCCGGCCGCGCCGGCGAACTGCTGGCCGCGATGGGCACGGACAAGAAACGGCGGGGAGCGGTCCTGCGCTTTGTCGTGCTCGAAGACCTTCAGCAGCTCACCGTGATCCCCAATCCCGGCGACGAACTGGTGCTGGCGGCCTGGGAACACATCCTGAACTGACTTCCCCTTGGAAACCCCACATGGCCTGCATCCAGATCGTCAACGGCCCCAACCTGAACCTGCTGGGCACCCGCGAGACCTCGATTTACGGCACCTTTACGCTGGCCGACGTCGAACGATCCCTGACCGCCGAATTCGGCGCACGCCACAGCCTTGGATTCTTCCAGTCCAATCACGAGGGCGAGATTGTCGACGAGTTGCACCGGTGCCGCAGCCGGGCGGATGGCGTGGTCCTGAATCCCGGTGCCTTCACGCACTATTCACTGGCCATTCACGATGCCATCAAGGCCATTGAAATCCCGGTGGTGGAAGTGCACATCAGCAACATCCACGCCCGGGATGCGTTTCGTCACACGTCGGTCTTGGTGGCGGCCTGCCTGGGTCAGGTGAGCGGTTTCGGCCGGAACAGCTACCACCTCGCCGTGTCCGCCTTGGAACGCCACTTGCAGGCGCCGGATTAGGCGATTCCGGTCTTGTTGGTGATGTTCCCTCGAAAAAGGGCCGCCCGGGCATGGGGAGCGGCGGTTCGACTAATTCTGCCGATGGCGCTCGGCCTGGTCCTGGCAGCCTGTGTCAACGAACCCGCACCCGCTCCCACCCCGGAACCTGCCCCCACGAATTCGGTTCCGGCAACCGCCAACCCGTTGCCACCCCCCGCTTCGACGCCCGAACTCGGTTTGTCGGGCGACATCGTCCTGTGGCACTCCTGGGGCGGCGAAGACCTCCAGCTCCTCAATTCGATGTTGGATCGGTTGCAGTCCGGCCATCCGGACCTGTACTTGGACGCGGTCCACGTAAATCCGTCCGAAGTCGGGGAGCGCCTGCTGGAAGCCATCCTGGCCGGGAACGGCCCAAGCCTGTTGCTGGCTCCGATCGCACGATATCCCGATCTGGCGGCCGAGAATCTGGTCCAACCGCTCAACGGCTACATGGACCAGGTCCAGGAGGCCAACCTGCTGTCTTCCGCCTGGTACGGCAACACCATTGCCTCCAGTCTGGTTGCACTGCCGGTATGGGTGGAGACCGTCGCGCTGTATGTCAACACGGACCTGATCGCGCCGAATGAAGTTCCCCGGACACTGGACGATCTGTTGGTCCGGGCCAACTTGTCCGCCTCTCCGCTTCTGGGCGTATACATCAGCCCGTTCCACCTCGGTTGGGGTTTCCCCGCCCATGGCGCGGTCATGCTGGATGCCGGCTATCGCGTGGTGCTGGATCAGCAACCGGGTGCGGAGGCATGGCTGACGTGGCTGCGCGAGGCCAATCAATCCGGGGGCATTTGGCTCTCCCAGGACTATGCCGAACTCCAGCGAGCCTTTCGGCACGGAGAACTGCCCATGATCATCGCCGGGTCATGGACCCTCGACTCCTTTGTTTCGGCATTGGGGGACAGCCTGCGCGTGCTGTCCATTCCGGATGGTCCGGCCGGCCCGGCACGCCCCTTCGTGATTTCCGAGTCGCTCTTCGTAATCGCCGGGCAATCGCCTCGGAACACGGATGCCAGCGTTATGGCGGCCCTGGCCCTGATTGAACTGGCGGCAAATTCTCCACACACCGCGCGCGGGTTGCCGGCGGCCCAACGAGAGTCCGAAGCCGATCCACGCGCAGTCCGCGAATTCAAGGCGTTGCTCGAGCAAACGGTGCCGATGCACGTGGGGACCGGGGCCAAGGTAATTTGGGACCTGGCCCAGATCATGTTCGAGCGTGCCCTGGCAGGTCAGGAACCGCCTGCCGATCTTGTCGCCAGGTTTGCGCTGATGGCCAACGAACAGACGGACCGCTGACCGGTCCCTTTCGAACGCGATGCCCGAATTCGGACGGCCCGAGTTGGTGCGGCTGCAAGCCAGTCCCCCTCACGTCTTCGCAGCTGCGTACCTCGACCTGCCCCATCCCCACTTCGCCGGTCCGCGGCAGGAACTGGTCTTCACACTGGGCATCACCGCCGTCCGGGGCAACCTGGTCCTCCTCGGGCTGGCGGTGAACCTGTTGGCGGACCACCAGATATTGTCCGAACAGGCCTGGACGGGCGCGATGCTGCAGGCCCACACCGGCCTGTCGTCCCTGGCGATCGAGGAGGGAACGGGTCTGGCCATCCAGCACCTGTACTTCAACGCACCGGCCTATGTCCGTGCGGACAGCGCGCTGGTCACGGCCGTGCTCACGTCCGCAAACGGCGAACCCTGGAACGAAACCCTCCGGATACCGGTAACGTTTCCGCAACAATCCACCGATCTCCGATTTCCGCTGCGGGGCAACTGGTGGGTGATCCAGGGTAACGACTGGCGGGACCTGCACAAGGCGGAACCGGTCAGCCAAGCCTTTGCGCTCGACTTCGTCAAGTTGGGTCCCGACAACCACTTTTTTCGCGACACCGGTGCCAATCTCGAGGATCACTACAGTTTTGGGGAACCCGTTTATGCTCCCGCCTCCGCGCGGGTGGCCTTAACCATTTGGGACATG
>DAOUIC010000245.1:0-8283 GCA_034428255.1 Anaerolineales bacterium | reverse complement strand
GGCCCGGTCCAGGTCGAACCGGGAACGGCGACGCACAATGTCCACGCGGTGTTCGATGAAGTGCTCAACGAGTGCCTTCAGGTTCAGACGCTCCGGACGCCCGTTCACCAACGCCACCAGCGAAATGGAGAAGGTCTGTTCCATCGGTGTCAGGGAGAACAGATCGGCGATCACCTTGTCGGTGTTGGCTCCGCGTACCAGGTCGACGCAGATGCGCATGCCGGCCCGGTCGCTCTCGTCGCGCAGGTCGGAGATGCCGGTGATTTGTCCGTTGCGGGCACAGTCCGCGATCCGCTCCAGGAGGGAGGTCTTGTTGGTCTGGTAGGGAATCTCGTACACCACGATGCGCTGCCGGCCCATGCGCGCATCCTCCACATGCACCTTGGCGCGGACCGTCACCCGGCCGCGTCCGCTTTCGTAGGCTTGGCGCAGGCGGTCGTCGGGGGCGCGGCCGGCCCGGGTTGGCCCGAGGCGGAACAGCGTGCCGCCCGTGGGGAAGTCGGGTCCCTGGATGTGCTGCATCAGGTCCGTGATGGTGACCTCCTCGCGCCCCTCCCACCGGTCCAGGAGGTGTCTCACGGCGGCACAGACCTCGCCCAGGTTGTGGGGTGGGATCTGGGTGGCCATGCCCACGGCGATGCCGTTGGAGCCGTTGACAAGCAGGTTGGGCAGGCTGGCCGTCAGGACCGTCGGTTCTTCCAGCGACTGGTCGAAGTTGGGGACCCAGTCAACGGTGTTCTTTTCGATGTCCGTCAGCATGAGGGCCGAGATGGCCGACAGCCGGGCCTCGGTGTACCGCATGGCGGCGGGGTTGTCGCCGTCGATGCTGCCCAGGTTCCCCTGTCCATCCACCACCGGATAGCGCAGGCTGAAATCCTGGGCCAGCCTCATCATCGCGTCGTAGACCGACTGATCGCTGTGGGGATGGTATTTGCCCAGCACTTCGCCCACGATGCGGGCGCTCTTGCGGAAGGGGCCGTTGGAACGGAGGTTGAGATCGTGGTGCATGGCGTGCAGGATGCGGCGCTGCACCGGCTTGAGCCCGTCGCGCACGTCCGGCAGGGCGCGGGCGACAATCACGCTCATGGCGTAGTCCAGGTAGGACGTTGCCATCTCCTCCTTCAGGCTGAGCCGGGACTGTTCGGCCCGGGGATCGTTGCTGTTTGCCATATCAGGGCAGATCCATCATGGGTTCCTGCCGTCGCAATTCGACAATCTGGTCCCGAAGGTTGGCGGCCTTCTCGAACTCCAGCTGACGGGCCGCCTCCTTCATTTCCTTCTCCAACTCCTGGATCATCCGGGCCAGGGCGTCCGGCGAGAGGTCGACCTCCTCCGCGGAGGCCGGGGCATCCTCGTCCTCCAGTTCCTTCGTCATGGCCTTGACCCGATCCGTCAAGTCCCGCACCTCCTTGACGATGGTGGTCGGTTCGATGCCGTGTTCCCGGTTATAGGCTTCCTGCAGGGACCGGCGCCGGTTGGTTTCGTCCAGGGCAATCTGCATGGCGGCTGTGGTCTTGTCCGCATAGAGGATGGCCTTGCCTTCCACATGGCGGGCCGCGCGGCCCACGGTCTGAATCAAGGCGCTGGCGCTGCGCAGGAACCCCTCCTGGTCCGCATCCAGGACCGCGACCAGGGTCACCTCGGGCAGGTCGAGGCCTTCCCGCAGCAGGTTGATGCCAACCACCGCGTCATATACCCCAAGGCGCAGATCGCGCAGGATGTCCACCCGCTCCAGGGTGTCGATTTCGCTGTGCAGGTAGTGGACCCGGAAGTCCAGTTCCGCCAGGTATTCGGACAGATCCTCCGCCATCCGCTTGGTGAGCGTGGTGATGATGGAGCGCTGTCCCTGATGCACGCGTCGGCGCACCTCGCCGATCAGATCCTCGATCTGGCCCTTGGTGGAGCGAACCTCCACGACCGGATCCAAAAGGCCGGTGGGCCGGATCAGCTGTTCCACGATCTGGCTGGACACTTCCAGTTCCCAGGGTCCCGGGGTGGCGCTGACGAAGACCGCCTGGTGGACGCGCTCCCGGAACTCCTCGAACTTCAGGGGGCGGTTGTCCTTGGCCGACGGGAGCCGGAACCCGAAGTTGACCAGGGTCTCCTTCCGGGCAAGGTCTCCGCGGTACATGCCCCTCAGCTGAGGCACCGTCATGTGGCTTTCGTCCACAATCACGAGCCACTGGGCCGGGAAGTAGTCCATCAGGGTCCAGGGCGGCGAACCCTCCTCGCGCTGGTCGAGATGGCGGCTGTAGTTCTCGATGCCGTTGCAGTAGCCCACCTCGCGCAGCATCTCCAGGTCGTAGTTGGTGCGCTGCCGCAGCCGTTGGGCCTCGATCAGCTTGTTCTCCGCGATGAACCTGGCCTCCTGTTCCAGAAGTTCCGCCTCGATGGTCTCCAGGGACGCCTGGAGCTTTTCGTCCGAGGTCTGGAAGTGCTTGGCGGGGAAGAAATGGACCTCCTCCAAATCCGCCAGCACCTCGCCGGTCAGGAGATCGAAGCGGCAGATCCGTTCCACCTCGTCCCCGAAGAAACTCACCCGGTAGCCGAAGTCCTCGTAGGCCGGATGGACTTCCAGTACGTCCCCCCGCACCCGGAAGCGGCCCCGGTCAAGGTTGCTGTCGTTGCGTTCGTAGCTGATGCTGACCAGGTGCCGCAGGACCGTCTGGCGCCGGGTCAGGTCGCCTGTCTTCAGGCTGCAGACGGCATAGCCGTAGTCCTCGGGGTTGCCCAGTCCGTAGATGCACGACACGGATGCCACGATGACCACGTCGGGCCGCGAGAAGAGGGAACTGGTGGCCGCCAGGCGCAGCCGCTCGATCTCGTCGTTGACCATTGCCTCCTTCTCGATGTAGACGTCCGAGCGGGGGATGTAGGCCTCCGGCTGGTAGTAGTCGTAGTAGCTGACGAAATACTCGACGGCATTGCGCGGCAGGAACTCCTTCAGTTCGGAATAGAGCTGGGCCGCCAGGGTCTTGTTGTGGGCGATGACCAGCGTGGGCCGCTGTATGCGTTCGATGACATTGGCCATCGTGAACGTCTTGCCGGACCCGGTAACCCCCAGCAGGGTCTGGTGGGTCATGCCCTGCTCCAGGCCGGACGTCAAGGCGTCGATGGCCTGGGGCTGATCGCCCGTGGGACGAAAATCGCTGATGACCTCGAAGGGCTGGCTCATGGCTGATGGCGACGCTGTATTTTTCGACGCTGTATTTTTGCAGGGCAATGGGACCCGGTATGCGCCTGTCCATGCTGCAAAACCTGAATGTGCTGGCTAGGGGCACTTCTCAAGACACCCAGGAGAAGCCCGCTCCGGGGATGGGCCGTTCGATCCGGTGCATGCGGAACAGGCATGGTGCCTCATCCCCAACCAATTATCGCACTTTTTTGCATCTTGTCGCAACAGTTGCAGCTTGTGGCTTAGTGGTGGCAATCCGCTGCCCGGCTGGCAATCGGGCCGGCCGGTACGGGCCGGGAGCCCCTGGTCGGACTATAATGCCCGTCGTTTTGGCTCAACCCGAATCTAACACCAAGACGTCGCAACTGCCGGCCGGGAGCCGCGGCGTCGGGTTCGGTGATGCTGTCGGCCACAGTGCCGGCGCGAGACGGTTGCGCATTCATGAGCCGGCTTTCGACCTTCCGAGTTCAGCCACCATGCAAGATCCAACCCCTCGGACCGAGCAGCGGGAAGCGCCGGGCCGCCTGAACACTGTGCTCGCAGTGGCGGTGGGTCTCCTGTTGCTGATTGTCCTCGGCAGCGCCCTGCCCGAACTCCGCATGAAGCCCGGCACCGACAGTGGCTTGATGAGTCTCTTTACCGACACGTTTGCCCGCCCCGAGACAACTCCTTGGTCGTCCGAAGCCAAGGAGGGGCCGTTCGGGCTGACCCGGTTTTGGCTCCTGGCCATTTGGGGCTGCCTGACGCTCTGCGTGGTGTACGCGATCATTTCCCCCACCTACCGCAAGGCGCTGTTGGGTGCGGTGGTCACCACCCTGTTGCTCACCTTTGTGTTAATGCGCGTGCTGGAGAATCAGGAATCCCGTCAGGCGGAGAGTTCGGGGATGGGCGCGCCGCCGCAGGAGGAACTGCAGTTTGCGCAAGCCGAACCCCCGGTACCGCCGGACATGGAGGTGCGGAACTGGATGGTATGGGTGGTGACCGGGGCTGGCGGTCTCGCCATTGCGGGCCTGGGCCTGTTTCTGCTGAATCGGGTCAACTGGGGCCGCAGCGACACGTCGGAACTGATTCGCCGCGAGGCCGGGGAGGCAATCGCAGCCCTGGACTCGGGACACGATGTCGGGGACACCATCGAGCGCTGCTACCTGAACATGGTCCAATGCCTGGAGGAAACCCGTCGGGTTCGGCGCAGCCAATCGATGACGCCGCGCGAATTTGAACAACGATTGTCGGAACTGGGCATGCATTCAAGGCCGGTGCGTCGGCTTTCGGCCCTGTTCGAGCGGGTCCGCTTCGGGGACCGGCCGGCCAGCGCCCGCGATCGGCAGGAGGCGTCCGATTGCCTGCAGCAAATCAGGGATTCCCGACCACCGCAGTCCGAAGCGGCCCTGACACGCGGATCTGGCCCGACCGCCACTCTCGATGTCTGACCTCCAAAAGCGCGGGCTGGTGATGGCGATATGGTTGGCCGCCAGCTTTCTGTTTGCGGTGTTTTTCATCGAGGACTTCGTCCGCGACATCCTGATTCGTCCCATGATGTACACGGCCTGGGTTGCCGAACTGTTTGTGCGCAGCCTGCCCCAGTACCTGTTCTGGGGCCTGTTCGTGCTCGTGGCCGCGATCTGGGGTCTGCGTCTGATACGGTTTCGCGCCCCCCGGCGCCCCCGCATGCGCACGGTGTCGATTGGCCAGCAGGGTCCGGTGGCCCGGTGGCAGGGTCAGTTGCGCAGGGCCCGGATGCTGGACTATGGGCGGTTCAACCTGAATCGTTCGCTTCGCAAACTGGTCCTGGACTTGACGGTGACGGAGGCCGAAGAGGATCTGTCCGGCCCGGCGACCAGCGAGTCCCCGCACGAGCCGGATGTCCCGGAAGAACTGCGGCCCCTGCTGATTGTGCGCGGGGACGAGGAATTCGGACGGCGCAGCCTGACGGATCGTCTGCTTGACCTAGTGCCGAAACCGCGCACGGCCCAGGCGGAGTATCGACGTGCGCCGGAAGCTGTTGCACAGTACTTGGAAAATCGATTGGGCATCGCCGGGAGGCAGCAAGAAAAAGGCTGATGGAACTCAACCAAGTGGCCCACAGGGCACGGGCCGTGACCGCGGAGGTCGCCCGCGCCATTGTGGGCAAGGACGAACTGCTGCGCCGCATCATGGTGGCGCTGTTGGCGGACGGCCACATTCTGCTGGAGGACTACCCGGGACTGGCCAAGACATTGACAGCCCACAGTTTCGCCAACGTGCTCGGGTTGACCTTCCGGCGGATTCAGTTCACGCCGGACCTGCTGCCGGGCGATATTCTGGGCGGCTACATCTACAACCGGAACAGCGGCAGTTTTGAACTCCACCGGGGGCCCATCTTCAGCAACATCGTGCTCGCGGACGAAATCAACCGGGCTTCCCCCAAGACCCAGTCCGCCCTGCTTGAGGCCATGCAGGAGCGCCAGGTTTCACTGGAGGGGGAGACCATGGCGCTGCCGGATCCGTTCATCGTGATTGCCACCCAGAACCCCATCGAGTACGAGGGAACCTTTCCGCTGCCGGAGGCGCAGCTGGACCGGTTCCTGGTGCGCCTCAGCGTTGGCTATCCCTCCGCCGAGGAGGAGGCCCAGATTCTGACCAATCGCCGCGACCGCAGACAGGACGACGTGGCCATGACTCCCCGGGCCGATGCCGAAACCCTGTTGGCGATGCGGGCCGCGATCGAGGATGTCCACCTCCATGACGACCTGGCCGGCTATATCGTGAGGCTGATTACCGCAACCCGTCAGGACAACCGCGTGGCCGTCGGTGCCAGTCCCCGCGGTTCACTGGCCCTGTTCCGTCTGGCACGGGCCAACGCCGCCATGGACGAACGGGAATTTGTGCTTCCCGACGATGTCAAGGCCTATGTGCACCAGGCGCTGATCCACCGTCTGATCCTGTCGCCGGACCTGTGGCTCCGGCAAGGCGCCGCCGCCCAAATCCTGGACGGCATCCTCGACTCCGTGCCCGTACCCCTCGTGTCCGGTGCCTGAAGACCAGGGTTTGCCCCGCCTCTTCGCCGTGGTCGTGGTGGCCACGGCAGCCCTGCTGGCCGGCTTGGCCACGGTTCAGGGATTCGTGCTGGCCTTGGCCATCCCGCCCCTGGTGCTGGTGGGATGGGCCTTGTGGCAGGCTCCGCGTCGATTGGACCTCGACGTGCGCCGGCACCTGGATCAGGATCGGGTGGCCCAGGGCGAACACATCCGCATCGTGCTGACGGTGGAGGATCGGGAAGAGGTCCTGGAACATGTCCTGGTGGAGCAGCCGTTTCCGGCCGGCTTGGCGAAGCACGACGGCGAACACGAGGGTTGGCTCAGTCTGGAATCCGGCCGGGCGAGCCGGCTCGAGCATCGCCTGGAGGGGGCCCGGGGCTATTACGTGCTGCCTCCGCTGCGGGTTGCGGCCAGTGATCCGTTCGGGTTGTTCAACGTCACCGAAACGTATGATCCGATCAATCGGCTGTTTGTGCTGCCGCGTGCCATCAAGATTCCGACGATGGCCATCCAGGCCCGGCGTACACGGGTGTATCCCGGCCTCATCCCGGCCCGCAAGGGCGGCCCCGGTGTCGAGTTCTTTGGCCTGCGGGAATATCAGGCCGGAGACAGCTGGCGATGGCTGAACCATCGAGCCACGGCCCGATCCGACACAACCCTCTTTGTCAACGAGTTCCAGCTGGAACGGGCCATCGACATCGGTTTGATTCTTGACATCCGGGCGGTGACCAATGTCTTTACCGGCGACCGGAGCATTCTGGAGTTCAGCATTCAGGCCGCCGCGAGCCTGGCGGACACCCTGTTGGGCTATGGCAACCGCGTGGGCCTGTTCCTTTACGGAGGATCCATCGACTGGACGTTCCCCGGCTCCGGCAAACAGCAGTACGAAAAGATTCTGCGCACCCTGGCCCGGGCCAAGGTGGAGACCAGCCAGATCTTCAATCGGCTCGACTATGTGCCGGCGCGTCTGTTTCCCCACCGGTCCCTGTTGCTGCTCATCAGTCCGCTGCACCCCGACGATCACGCCGAACTGCTGAAGCTGAGGGCGCGCGGGTATCAGGTTATTGTGGTGAGCCCGGACCCGATCGCCTTTGAGGAGTCGCTGTTGGAGGACGACGAGGAGCGGGAGTTGGCGGGCCGACTGGCTGCCTTGGAGCGGACCCATCTCACCGGTCGGCTGCTGCGCGGCGGTATTCGAGTCACCATGTGGGATACGCGGCAGCCGTTCTCCGAGGCCGCGCGGGGCATCTTTGGCCATCCGCACCAAATCCAGGCCTTGAGGATCTGACGAGAGTGCGGGGTCCGTATCGGCAACGCACCGCCGGGAGCCTGGAAGTGCCGGTGCGGCAGGCAAGGATATCGCGTAGCAGACATACGAACATTCGGGACGGTTCCGCACAATGGCAGTCCAGCAGCAAGACCCCCATCTTTCACCTCGCAGAATTCGAGTTCTGCGTGCGCAGAATCTCATGCGCATCGAATGGCAGGACGATTCCGTCAGCGAGTTGTCACTGACGTGGCTGCGCAGCAACTGCCCTTGTGCATCCTGCCGGGCGGCGCGTGGCGAATCCGGCGCGGAGGTCGATCCCTTGGCCCTGTCCAGCGGCCCCATGCCAAGCGACCGGGTGGCGGCCGTCGAGCTGGTGGGCGGATACGCGGTGCGCATTACTTGGGACGATGGCCATGACACGGGGATCTACGCGTTTTCCTGGCTGTGGGAACATCGGACCCGGGAAGACGAGGGGGATGCCGACTGAGTGCTCCAACCGCACGGCATGCGAGTGCCGAAGGGTTCACAACATTTTGCACGCCTGGGAGATTTCCGGTTTCAGCAACCGCGTTTGATACGCAATGCCTCTGGATGGAATCCCACCCTTGGCCGCCTGAAATTGGTCAACCCTCTTTTGGATCAATTGGTGAAATTGTTGGGCCGTTTAGTGTTCGGATCGGTCCGGGTAGCTTAGGTGTTGACTGGGATGCATCCCGCGGTTTCGGCCGTTACGGGGCCCCGGCAGCGGCCGCCTCGAGAAACGGGATCGCTTTGGTTCGCTTTTTCGCCCGTGCCCGGTCCAGCGGAGTAAAGCCGGACGT
>DAOUIC010000244.1:0-2495 GCA_034428255.1 Anaerolineales bacterium | reverse complement strand
TCGGCCAACTCGCGCATCACATCCAGGACTTCCTTGATCATCTCCGGGTCCAGGGCCGAGGTCGGCTCGTCGAACAGCATGATTTTGGGCTGCATGGCCAGGGCGCGGGCAATGGCGACCCGTTGCTGCTGGCCACCGGAGAGCTGACCCGGATACTTGTCTGCCTGCTCGGCGATGCCCACTCGCTCCAGGAGCTGTTCGGCAATTTCCTCGGCCTGACGCGCCGGCAGCTTGCGCACTTTCATGGGCGCGAGGGTGATGTTGTCCATGGCCGTCAGGTGGGGGAAGAGATTGAACGACTGGAAGACCATGCCCACGTCGCGTCGGATGGCGTCGATGTTGCGCACATCGTTGGAAAGCTCAATGCCGTCGACGATGATGTCCCCGCGCTGGTGCTCCTCCAGCCGGTTGATGGTACGGATGAAGGTGGACTTGCCCGACCCGGATGGCCCCACGACGACCACGACCTCGCGCTGGCGCACCGTGGTGGTCACGCCCCGCAAGGCATGGAAGTTGCCGTACCATTTGTGTACATCCCTGCACACGATCATGTCGGAAGTATCGGTTGTTGATTCGCTCGCGGCCATGTTGCTAGGGCTCCGACTGGTTCCAGGCTTCTTTGAAGTCGTCTACAAAATCGGTGTGGCGTTCACTCGCTTTTCCTGTTTCCATCCGCCCCATTCCCGCTTCTGCCCGCCTTTCCCGCAAAAGCGGGAATCCAATGCAGGCTGAGTGACGACATCGAAACCGAATACGTGGGTCCGATGCCCTATCGTTGCCCGACTCGGAGATGTACCTCGACTCTCCTGCTGACGTAGGACATGGTGTAGGTAAAAATCCAGAAGACCAAGGCCAGGAACAGGAACAGTTCCCTTGCGCTGGCCAGATACTGCGCGTTGCCTTGTATAAACGCCCGGCTGAACTCAACCACGTCCAACATTCCAATAATGTATACCAGAAGGGTGTCCTTGAAAAGGGAGATGAACTGCCCCACGATGGCGGGAATGACGTTGCGGATGGCCTGGGGCAGGGAGATTAGCAAGGTGGTCTGCCAGCCGGCCAGCCCCAATGCCCGCGCCGCTTCCACCTGACCGGGGTGCAGCGCCTGCAAACCTCCCCGGATATTCTCCGCCATGTACGCCGAGCTGAACAGGGTAAGTATCACCCCGGCCCGGAACAGGGAATTGGTGGAGAAGTCCTGCGGGAAGGCCAAGGGCACCAACACCTGGGACATGAACAGGAGCGTAATCAGCGGCATGCCCCGCATGACCTCGATGAACACCACACACAGCAGTTTGACCAGCGGCAGGCTGCTGCGCCGCCCCAGGGCCAGGGCGATGCCGATGGGCAGGCTGAGGGTGATGCCGGTCACCGCCAGCAGCAGGTTCAGCATCAGGCCGCCCCAGTATATGGTCGACACGGGTTGTAGGCCCGGAACTCCCGGCACCCCCCCTATCAAGACCAGGATGACCAGGAAAAAGAGGCCTCCCAGTATGACTATCCAGCGGACCGTGCCCAGGGGCGTGTAACGGGCCAGCACCCAGCCTGCCGCCACTGCGGGAACGTTCGCTGCCAGCAGCAGCCGTACGTCCAGGCCCATCTGATCCATGCTGTAGGGCAGAAAAGCGAAGGCGACCGTTACGGCTGCCACGCCAATGGCGATGCGTTTGGCAGCCTTGTCCCTGGACACGGCCCACGCCATGCCCAGCAGCACCGACACCAGCAGCAGGGAGGCCTGCGGCCGCCAGAAGCAGTTCTGACCGGGGCAGGCGAACTCCGTGTTGTACTGACCAATGATGAGTCGGCCGCCCAGGGTTGCGATGACCTTCCAGTCGGCTTCCAGAACTATCCAGCTCAGCCCAAACCACAAGGCCAGGCCCAATAAAGCGGCGAATATGAAGGTCAGGACGGTGTTGTACCAATTGCTGAACAGGTTGGCATAGGCCCAGCCCACGCCGCCGCGTTCCGTGATGGGAGGAGGGAGTGCCACGCCCGGGGGCGTGTTGGTTGCAGATGTCATGCGCCTAATTTCCCACCAACCGAATGCTCCGGTTGTACAGGTTGCCGATCAAGGAATAGGTCAGGCTCATGGCCAGGTAGGCTGCCGCCAGCAGGACGTAGATGGACACTGCCGGAGCCGTCTGCGTCATGGTCTTGGCGACATTGGCCAGATCCGAGTAGCCTATGGCTCCGGCCAGGCTGCTGTTCTTGGTCAGGTTAAGGAATTGGCTGATCAGCGGGGGGATGATAACCCTCAGGGCCTGGGGGAAGGTAACATGGCGCAGTGCCGCCATGGGCGCAAGTCCCAGCGACCGGGCTGCTTCCGTCTGACCCCGGCCTACCGATTGGATGCCGGCCCGGACAATCTCCGCAATGAACGAGGATGT
Organism: Anaerolineales bacterium; assembly: GCA_034428255.1. Lineage (GTDB taxonomy): Bacteria > Chloroflexota > Anaerolineae > Caldilineales > Caldilineaceae > Bin34. The sequence goes on along the minus strand of DAOUIC010000244.1, from coordinate 108 downwards.
GTAAATCACCAGGCCGGTCAAGAGCGCCATCAAACCGCCGGAGATTGTGAAGCCCCCGGCGATGCGTCCGAAAGTTCCCTGTGGGGCCGGATCCGAGATGCCAAAGGG
>DAOUIC010000243.1:0-11689 GCA_034428255.1 Anaerolineales bacterium | reverse complement strand
CGGCGCGGTGACGGCGGCATTGGTTGTCATCACGCTCAGCATGGTTGCCATGTCGGGATGAATCATGCCGGCGCCCTTGGAGATGCCGGAGATCCGAACCTCTTCGCCGTCCAGCGCCACGCCACCCGCGTACAGCTTGGGAAAGGTGTCCGTGGTCATGATGCCGCGGGCGGCGTCGTGCCAGCCCTCGGGCTTCAACTGGTCCACGGCAGCCGGAACGCCGGCCCGAATGCGATCCATGGGCAGCTGCACGCCAATGACGCCGGTACTCATGACCAATGTGGTCGAGTCGCCACTGCCGATGGCCTTCTCCAAGGTTTCGGCCATCACGCGGGCGTTGGCCATGCCTTCCGGTCCGGTGCAGGCGTTGGCACAGCCACTGTTGACTACCACCCCGTGAATGCCCGCGGGGTTGAAGTCCACTACCTGTTTGTCGTACAGAACCGGTGCGGCCGGGAACTTGCACTGGGTAAACGTGGCTGCGACCGTACAGGGAGTCGGGCTGGCAATCACCGACATGTCCAAATCCCCGGTCGGCTTGATGCCGGCCGCCACCCCGGCCGCATCGAATCCGGGAACGACGGCCTGTGCCCCTGTGTATCCGATTTCTCCGCCTACGGCCATGGGTTGCTCCTTGTCTTGGCAGGGGAAGCCAGGATACGGCTCCCTGAATTCAGTGGTTCAGTCGGAAGCGGCCCCGTCGGACCGCACCAGGGCCTGCACCTTGAGCGGCAGGCCAAACAGGCGAATGAATCCCTCCGCGTCCTCCTGATCGTAGACGTCATCCTCCTCGAAGGTCACGTAGTCCTCGCGATACAGGCTGTGCGGACTGCGCCGGCCGGCCAGAATGACATTCCCCTTGTACAGCTTCAGCCGCACCTCGCCCGTAACCGTGGCCTGGGTGCTTTCCACATAGGCGGTGATGGCCTCCCGAAGGGGGGTGTACCACTGGCCGTTGTAGACCAGCTCCGCGAACTTCAGGCCCATCTGTTCCTTGTGGTGCAGGGTCTCGCGGTCCAAGCACAGCTGTTCCAGGGCCTGGTGGCCGCGATAGAGAATGGTGCCGCCCGGGGTTTCGTACACACCCCGGCTCTTCATGCCGACCAGGCGGTTCTCGACCAGGTCAACCCGTCCCACCCCGTGAATCGCGCCCAAGGCGTTGAGTTCCTTGAGCAGGGACACGGGATCCATGTCCCGGCCGTTCAGGAACCGGGGCACGCCCTTGACATAGCCCAGCGTCAGTTCGGCCGGTTCGTCCGGGGCATCCTCGGGGGCCGCCGTCCACTCGAACATGTCCTTGGGCGGCTCGTTCCAGGGATCCTCCAGCGGACCGCCCTCGTTGCTGAGGTGCCACAGGTTCGTGTCCTGGCTGTAGATGCGGTCGGCCGTGGCCTTGACCGGCACGTTCCACTCCTCCGCGTATTCCAGGGCGTCCACGCGTCCCTTGATGTTCCACTCGCGCCACGGCGCAATGATGCGCAGGGACGGCTCCAGGGCCATGACGGTCAGCTCGAAGCGAACCTGGTCGTTGCCCTTGCCGGTGGCGCCGTGGGCAATGGCGTCGCAGCCTTCCGCGCGCGCCACGTCCACCAGGTGCTTGGCAATCAGGGGACGGGCCATCGAGGTTCCGAGCAGGTAGTCCCGTTCGTAGATGGCGCCGGCCCGCAGGGTGGGAAAGGCGAAGTCGGTCAGGAACTCCTCCCTGACATCGCGCACGATGCACTTGCTGGCTCCGGATGCCCGGGCCTTTTCCTCCAGGCCTTCCAGTTCATCCTCCTGGCCGAGATTGGCACAGAAGCACACCACTTCGCAGCCGTAGTTGTTGCGCAGCCAGGGCACGGCCACACTCGTATCCAACCCGCCCGAATAGGCGAGGGCGGTCTTTCGAACCTTCTTGTCGCTGCCAGTCATTACCTGTGTGGTTCCTTGGATCGGAGATCCCGGCCACCGCCGGAACCGGTTGAATATCAGTCGATGAACGCGCTCAGCATGGGACCCAGCGGCTTGCCGGCCAGCAGATGGAAGTGGGTGTGCATCACGATCTGGTTGGCGTCCGGACCGGTGTTGACCAGCGTCCGGTAGCCGCTTGCGGCCACGCCTTCCTGCTCCGCCACCTTGTTCAGCACGGCCACCACGCGCCCGAGACTTTCGGCGTCCGCATCACCCATCTCCGCCAAGCTCTCGGAATGCCGGTTGGGCACGACCAGGATGTGGACGGGAGCCTGGGGATCGATGTCGTGGAAGGCGGTCACCAAGTCGTCCTGGTAGGCGATCTTCGCCGGAAGCTCGCCCTTGATGATGCGGCAGAACAGGCAGTCGTCCATGTGGGGGAGCTCCGTTGCGGCAGCGGCTAAGCGGGTGCGGGACGGCTCAAACCACCAGGTTGACGAGCTTGTCCGGGACCACGATGGCCTTGCGCAGTTCCCTGCCGTCCAGGTAGGGCTGCACATTCGGCTGTTCCAGCGCCAGCTCCTCCAAGCCTTCCGGGGCCATGCCCTGTTCGACCTCCACGGTCGCGCGGACCTTGCCGTTGACCTGCACCACAATGGTGATCTCGTTGGCCCGGGCCAGTTCCTCGTCGTGGACGGGCCAGTTCTGCAGATGGACACTGTCCTCGTGGCCCGCGAGGTGCCAGAGCTCCTCGGCGATGTGGGGGAAGAACGGCGCCATCATCAGGCACATCGAATCCACGGCCTGCGTCCAGAGCGAGGTTCCGGCGACCGCGGTTGTCCTGACCTTCATCATCTGGTTGTTGAGCTCCATCAGGGCCGAAATGGCCGTATTGAAGCGGAAGTGATCCAGATCGGCGGTCACCTTGGCGATGGTGGCATGCAGCTTCTGTTCCAGACTGCGGGCAGCGGATGCATCCTGCGTATCCGCCTCAACCGGTTCCGTCACCACGGTCCAAACCCGGTTGAGGAAACGGCGTACGCCCTCGATGCGCTGCGGGTCCCAGGGGCCGCCCTGATCCCAGGGTCCAATGAACATCAGGTAGCCGCGCACCGTGTCCGCGCCGTAGTGCTGCACGACATCGTCCGGGTCCACCACGTTGCCGCGGCTCTTGGACATCTTCTCGGAATCGGCACCAAGGATCATGCCTTGGTTGAAGAGCCGGTCCATCGGTTCATCGAAGTCCACCACACCCAGATCGCGCAGGGCCTTGGTAAAGAACCGCGTGTAGAGCAGGTGCATGGTGGCATGCTCGATACCACCGGTGTACTGATCCACGGGCAGCCAGTAGTTTCCGGCCTCGCGGCTCCAGGGACGCGCGTCGCGGGTCAGGGGCTTGCCGTCGCCCCAGTAGGGGGCCACATAGGCGTACTGGTACCACGACGAGCACATGAAGGTGTCCATCGTGTCTGTTTCGCGCTTGGCCTCCCGACCGCACTTCGGACATTCGGTGTTCAGGAATGCCGGCGTATGCAGCAGGGCGTTCTCGCCGGAGGGCTGGAACTCGGTCTTCTCGGGCAGGCACACGGGCAGTTGATCGTAGGGCACCGGCACCGTGCCGCAAGCGTTGCAGTAGACAATCGGAATGGGCGTGCCCCACATGCGCTGGCGGGAGATGAGCCAGTCGTGCAGCCGGTAGTTGACCTGGGCGCGGCCCTTGCCGGTTTCCTCCAGCCAGGCAATGACCTTGTCCGCGGCTCCCGCAACCGGGGTGCCGTCGAACTCGCCACTGTTCATCATCGCTCCGTCTTCCTTGGAGGGCCAGGCCTCAGTCAGGGGTCCCGTGGCCCCGTCCGGGCCCGAAATCACCCGCACGATGTCCAGGCCAAACTGCTCGGCGAAGGCAAAGTCGCGTTCGTCGTGGCCGGGCACGGCCATGATGGCACCGGTGCCATAGCCCAGCATCACGTAGTCCGCGATCCAAATCGGAATGCGGGTCCCATTGACGGGATTGATGGCATAGGCCCCTGTGAACTCGCCGGTCTTCTTCCGCCCGATGTCCGTGCGAACGGCTTCGTTCAGGCGCGCAGCATTCTCCACATAAGCCTCGATCGCGGTCCGTCGATCGTCGGTTGTGATCTGGGAGACCAGCGGATGCTCGGGCGCCAGCACCATGAATGTGGCGCCCCACAGCGTGTCGGGCCGGGTCGTGAAGACCTCAATGGGTTTGCCGTCCTCCGTATGGAAGGCCACCTGGGCACCCGTGCTGCGGCCGATCCAGTTGGTCTGCATGATCTTGACCGGATCGGGCCACTCGATGTTCTCGAGATCGGCCAGCAGCTCGTCGGCATAGTTGGTGATGCGGAACTTCCACTGCTCCAGTTCCTTCTGAATGACCGGGGTGCCGCACCGTTCGCAATGCTTGTCCTCTCCCCAAACCTGCTCGCGGGCCAGGGTCGTGTTGCAGCGCGGACACCAGTCCACAGGGGCTTTCTCACGGTAGGCGAGGTCGGCCTCCAGCAGGCGCAGGAAGAACCATTGCGACCACTTGTAGTATCCGGGCTCGCAGGTGACCGCCTCGCGGTCCCAGGCCCACATCGCGCCCATCTGCCGCAGCTGGCGGCGCATGTTGTCGATGTTGTCGTAGGTCCAGATCCGCGGGTTGATGCCATGGGCGATGGCCGCGTTTTCCGCCGGCAGGCCGAAAGCGTCAAACCCTATTGGGAAAAAGACGTTGGCCCCCTGCATGCGCCGGTAGCGGGCCGCCGTGTCGCTGGGGGTCATGGCGTACCAATGCCCCACGTGCAGGTCCCCGGAAGGGTAGGGAAGCATGGTCAGCGCATACCACTTGGGCCTGTCGGGATCCTCCACGGTTCGATACAAGCCCAACCGTTCCCATTCCTGCTGCCACTTGGCCTCGATGGCCGCCGGGTTGTAGCGGGGAATTTCGGTAGACATGTTGTTCGCCTGTGAAAGGTCCTTGGACAAGGTGGACAGTCTGCCAAGTATAAAGAAATCCCATGCATACACCGCACAATGCCCGGTATTCTGCACAGGAATGCAGGAACGCGGACCGGCCCCTGCCCCGGAAACCAGTCGGGCTTCCAAGGAATGCCGCGACGCCCCATGCACCAGATCCTCAAGTTCGGAGGCCGTGGCAACGCTTGGCAAGCTTGGTCTCGTATCCGAGCGGAGTTCGGACAACACGCCAGTTGGCGGTCGAGGTGCACCAAACACTGCCGGTGTCCGGCTTGGATCTGTGACGGCCTGAACAGCGCACCACAATCCACTGGGCTTGACACCAACCGGGTCCCTCCAACCGGACGCAGTGCACGATGACGGACGAACCGGATATTCATACCAATCCCGACGAGAGGCAAGGGCAATCCCCGGCCGTTCCGAGACTGCGTCCCGGGATCTCCGACTATGTGCGCCTGCGGCGCGAGCGTCACGCCTACGTTGACAAGACCAGCGAACTGGCTCAACTGCTGAATACCGGCGAATTCCTGTTCCTGTCCCGGCCGCGCCGCTTCGGCAAGACCCTGATGCTCTCAACCATCGAGTGCATGTTCCAAGGCGACTTGCCGAGAGTAAGACACCCCGACCGATCAACGATTCGGGCGATGCCAAAGGTTGAGGACGAACAGCTTTTCGCCGGAACGGCATGGGAGCAACCGTTCACGACCTCTGTGCGCCATCCCGTCATTCGGCTTGACCTGAGCAGGATTGCCGGTTCCAGCATCGGTCAAATGGAACTGTCCCTCAAAAGGCATGTTGCCCAACAAGCCCTGCTCTGGTACTGCAGGGGGTACAACCCCGGCATTGACTTGAAGCACCTGCGTGATCCAACGGGCTATCGGTTTGCAGCCCAGGACATGCTTGACGAACTGATCCAGTCGCTGCAGGTGGAATGCAACGACCCGGTGGTGCTGGTGGACGAGTACGATACGCCACTGCTGTCGCTCCTCGGCCGGAGGCCATCGGAGGTTGACCCGTGCTTTCGATTGTTTCGCGACTTTTTTCGGGTCCTCAAACAAAGTGATGGGATTCTCCACAAGGTCCTGATCACCGGCATCACACGCCGTGCCTACGGAGAACTGTTTTCGGCACTCAACAACCTGCAAGACTGCACCTGGCGCGCGGATCTCGGCAGTGTATGCGGATTCACCGAGGACCAGCTGGACCAACCCCCTCTGTCAAACATCGTCCAAGCGGCGGCACAGGGTCTGAGGCAATCCACCGATGAGTTGCGTGCGTCGCTTCAAACCTATTACAACGGATATCGATTCGATCGCGACGGACAGGAACCCCTTTAGGGAGGAACGTCCGCTCCACTCGCTCAAGGGAGGTCGAGTACACAGACGAGTTTGGGCAGTGGTGGCAGGAACTCTCGGAAAACCAGCAGAACACAGTGACCGCCAAAGTGGAGCTGCTGATGGACTACGGACCAACCCTACCGTTCCCTCACTCCTCGGACGTTAAGGGTTCACGCCATGGAGTCATGCGCGAGCTTCGGGTACAGAGCGGTGGGAGACCCATCCGAGTTTTCTATGCCTTCGATCCCAGGCAAACATCCATCCTGCTCATTGGCGGCAACAAGACAGGCAACGACCGGTTCGACAAGGAGTATGTGCCGACGGCCGACGACCTCTACGACGATTATCTGGAAGAACTGCGCAAGGAGGGCTTAATCAAATGAGTGGACGCCATCCGTTCAACGAGCTAACCAAGGACTTCTCGCCGATGCGCCGACGGCGCATCGACGACATGAAGAGAGAGTTGCTCGCTGAAATGCCGTTACACGAGCTGCGCCGGGCGAGGGCCCTGACCCAACGGGACATGGCCAAGACGCTGAAGGTGAACCAACCCGCCGTATCCAAGCTGGAGCAACGGACTGACATGTACGTATCGAGCCACGGCTCCCATGTCGAGGCAGTGGGCGGACAGTTGAAGATTGTGGCCGAGTTTCCCGAGGGCGAGATCGCAATAACCAACTTCTCCAACGCGGGGGAGGTAGAAATCCACTGAGGGAATCAGCCTGCCTCCGAGAAGTGTCTCTCGGAGGCAGGCATTACCCAACAAACATCACGGCCCGGCCGACCAGGATGCTTCGCCGGCAACCGCACGGAGATCAGGCAACCGGCCAGGGCCTGCGGGTGGACCGAATACCAGAAAGGTCAACCGCTGGCATGCACCAAGCCGCGTTCACACGTTGTGCACGGCCCGCCTCTTCGCCCGCATCTGCGCATGCGCCTCGGCGGAGCCGTCATGGCTCGTGCCGAACCAGTGGTCGAAGGGAATGTCCGGTTCCCCGTAGTTGCACTCGAAGTAGCGATGGTGCAACTGGTGGAAGTAGGAGCCGGCCGGGATTTTCCCCTTCTCCCCGACCACCACGTGCTCGAACCCCACATGACCCTGGGCCGGGGTGAAGGACGCGTGCTGCGCATTCAGGATCATGTGGATGGGATGGGACGGCACCACCCAGTGGATCAGGATGCAGCTGTAGTACAGGATGTGCTCGATCGGATGCATGGCCAGGCCGGACCACGGACCGATGTTGATGTTCTTGTGGTGCAGGTAGTGGCCGGCCTTGTAGAGGGGCGGCCAGTGCAGAAGCCGATGCACCCAGTAGAAGTGGAACAGCCGGAACAGCGGAATGGCCGCCAGGATCAGGACGAACCAGACAATCTGCAGGGGTCCGGCCGCGGGGTCCAGATAGGGGATGATGCCCCTCCCGTAGGCCCACAGCATCAGGACTTCGTAGGCAGTCCATGTGATACCGCCGCTGACACAGCTCCAGAAAACGTTGTCGCGCACCTGGTTGTTCCAAAGGAACTGGCGCTTGCCGGCTCCCATCCAGTCCGAGGTGTACTTGTACTGCATCCCCTGGGATTTCTTGACCCACAGCCAGATGTGCCATGCGCTCACGATGACGATCAGCATCACCTGGTTGCGGAGAAAGACCTGCAGGATCCAGTCCCAGCGGAACTCGGCCGTGCGCGTCAGGTCCGGCGTCAGGAAATACCAGGTCAACGTGGCGAGGGCGGCGTAGATGAGGTTCCAGGGATAGATGTAGTCCTTGAGCCAGGTCAGGGCCTCCTTCGGCTTCAGGGGCCACGCCAACAACGGATTGGGATCCGCCGTCCCGTCCTCGGGCTGCCAGAATCCCCGCGCGTCGCGGGGCATCCCGTCAACCACTTCCTCTCGTTCCGTCAGTATGTTTTGCATGAGTGACCTCCAGGCCGACTCGGCCGGATCTCATCGGGTTGCAATTGAACTAAACCGAAATCAAACCCTCCAGGGAGCAAATGCCCCTCCAATTGATACGGGATCAGCCCTTGACCCCGGTGATGACCACGCCTTGGATAAACAGGCGCTGGGTGAAGAAGAAGACCACCAGCATCGGGGCCAGGGCCATCGTGGCGGCCGCCATCATCAGGGCAAAGTTCGCATACTGCTCACTCTGGAACGAGGCGATGCCCATGGCCACCGGAAACTTCAGCTGCGACCGCAGGTAGATCAGCGGACCCAGCAGATCGTTCCAGTAGAAGAAGAACGAGAAGATGGCCACCGTGGCCAGGGCCGGAATGGACAACGGCATCAGAATCCGGAAGAACACCCCAAAGGAGGAACAGCCGTCGATCCGGGCCGAGTCCTCAATCTCCACGGGCACGCTGAGGAAGAACTGCCGCATCAGGAAGGTGAAGAACGGAACGGCGAAGTAGGCCGGCAGCAGAATCGGGAGGTAGGTGTCCAGCCAGCCAAGGCGGGAAAACATGATGAAGGTCGGCACCATGGTCACCCACACGGGCACCATCATCGTGCTCAACATCATGATGAAGAACAGAGTGCGGCCCGGATAGCGCAATCGGGCAAAGCTGAACGCCGCCAGCGAACTGCCGGCCATGTTGCCAATGATCCCCAGCACCGACAACACGAAGGAGTTCCACAGGTACCGGGCAAAGGGCACCTTCTTGAAGACGTCAATATAGTTCTCGAAGATGATCTGGGATGGAATCCAGATGATCGGATAGCTGTACACCTCGTCCAGGGGTTTGAGGCTGGTCGACAGCATCCATGCAAACGGAAACATGAGCCCCACGGCCCCAACCAGAATGACGATGTAGGTGACGATCGTTTCCGCCGTGCCCAGCTTGCGACCCTCGTCGTCGCCGGAAGTCTGGGCAGCCTGCTCCATGCCAGCCGTCACGCCGTTTCCTCCTTTTCACCCGCATAGAAAACCCAGAACTTCGCCGACCGGAACAGCAAAAGGGTCAGCAGGAAGATCAACACGAACAGCAGCCAGGCCAGGGCCGAAGCATAGCCGAAGCGCAGCGACATGAAGGTTGTGTTGTAAATGTTGACACTGAAGAAATAGGTCGCGTAGTTGGGTCCGCCCCGCGTCATGATGTACGCGGTGGTGAAAATCTGGAACGTCTTGATCAACGCCGTCACAAGCACGAAGAACAGGGTCGGGGACATCATCGGGATCGTGATGTTCCAGAAACGCCGCATGCGCCGGGCGCCGTCGATGGAGGCCGCCTCGTACAGCTCCGTCGGAATGCCCTGCAGACCGGCGAGGTAGATGATCATCCCGTCGCCCACCCCCCAGAGACCCATGATGATGAAGGCGACCATGATCCAGCGGGAATCGAAGAGCCACGAGATGGGCGTGACCCCGAACAACTCCAGGACCGTGTTGAGAATGCCGAACTCCTTGTGGAAGACGAACCCCCACAGGACGGCCACGGCCACGCCGGTGATGACCGAGGGCAGGTAGTAGATGGTCCGGAAGATGCTGACGCCCTTGACGCGCTGGTTCATCAGCAGGGCGATGCCGAAGCCCAGCGCCATGCCCGGCGGCAGGAAGCCCACGGCATAGATGACCGTGACCTTCAGGGACTGCCAGAAGAGATCGTCCTGGAACAGCTTTGTGAAATTGGCGAAACCGATCCAGTCCGGCCAGCTCCGGTCGCCCCGGTAGGTGGTGAAACCCAGATAGAAGGAGGCCAGCAGGGGACCGGCCGTGAACAGGATGAACCCCAGAAGCCAGGGCAACAGGAAAATGTAGCCTTCCAGCGCCTCGCGCCGGGCCCTGGGGGTTTTGGGCAGTGCGATCAACGGTCAGGAGACATGGTTGGAACCGGCGATGCGGGACCACTCCAGGCGGCCCCGCATCGCAGCAACATTGGCAATCGGAGGCAATCGCACTAGCCGATGGCAATGATCTCGTTGACTTCGTCCTGGAACTTGCCCAGGGACTCGGCCACGTCCAGGGTCGGGTCGCCGCCCGAAATCAGCGGTGCCACCCGATTGAACCAGATCGTCTCCAGATCCTTCCAATAGGCCGGGAACGGCGCCGAGTAGGCATCCTCCATCATTTGGGCGAAGACTTCGACGTTCCGCGGCGGCAGATCCTCGCGGGCAGCCGCCGCTGTCCAGGCCGGCACCGAGGACTTGCGTCCCGGGATGGAGCGGACCGGTTCGGAGATCAGGATGTTGGTCGACTCCGTGCTGGTCAGGTGCACATTGAACTGCCAGGTCTCCTCCACGTGGTCGGAGTTGGTCGCAATGCCCCAGGCGCCACCGGCGGCCGACACGGCCCGGCGCCCCTCGGAACCGAACGGGTAGGCGGTCACATCCCAGTCGAAACTGTCGCCGATGGCCGCGCGGCGCCACTGTGTGGCCCAGGAACCCATCGTGGTCATGGCCAGAATGCCGGCGGAGAATCCCTCCACCCCCTGGGGCATGGCACCGGCCTCCGGGATGATGCCCTCGGACCAGAGGCCTTTGAAGAAGTTGAGGGTCTCGACATTTTCGGGCGAGGCCATGATGCACTCGGTCTGATCCTCGTTGAGGATGCCGCCGCCGTTGGCCGCAATGATGCCAACCCAGACCCAGGGCCAGGGGTGGGCGGCCCACCCCCAGCGGGTGGTGCGGCCGTCTTCCCGAGTCGTGAGCGATTCGGCCACGGTGCGCAGGCCGTCCCAATCCCAGCTGCCGTCCGGAACCTCCAGGCCCGCCTCGTTGAAGATGTTGATGTTGTAGGCAACGCCCAGGTTTGAAAAGTCGTAGGGAAGGGCGTAAAGATCGCCCTGGTACGTGATCTGTTCCACTTCGGCTTCCCAGAAATCGTCGGTGTCGACACTGTCCCGCTCCACCAGCGGCTGCAGGTTGACCGTCCACTCCTTGGAGGCGTAGGGAACCACGTCGAACGTCCGGGTGTAGAAGATGTCCGGCAGATCGCCCCCGACCCCCTGCGTGTTGATCTTGGTGTAGTACTCCGTGGAAACATTCAGCAGGTCAATCTGGACGTGGGGATTGGCTTCGGTGAAGTTGTCCACCACCTGCTGGAAGAAGGGAATTTCGACATCGCCGTGGTTGGTCACGAACTGCAGTTGGACGTCCTCCATGGCGCCGTCCCCGGCATCGCCGACGGGCGCGGCAGGCACACAGGCCGCCAGGCCCGTGGCGATGGCTCCGGCACCGGCCAGGGTGAGGAACTGCCTGCGGTTCAGGCGCGCTGACGACTTGCTCATACGGTTGCTCCTGTCTGGGTTGAACTATGGCTTGGTGTGTCGGCCAAACGGGAATTGACCGGCACCTGCGAAGAAAAATTTTACCCGATGCTGAAACGGATTCGGAACACCGTGGTTTTCGGCTGCCATATCAACAAGCGATGGGAGGTGTGAGGTCCCCAATTTGGGGAGTACTACAATGGCAGACCAACACTAGGAGTGAGCAGGAGCGCGGCCATGGCCACGCCGAAGGCACGGAAACAGGAACGGATCGGAACCGA
>DAOUIC010000242.1:0-3279 GCA_034428255.1 Anaerolineales bacterium | reverse complement strand
CCTGGGCCGTGTTGACGGCCCGCACCAGATCGAAGAGCGAGGCGATGGCCGCGCTGGTATTGAAATCGTCGTCCATGTGGGCGCGGAAGTCGGCCCGCGCCCGTTCGGTCGCCTGCCGCAGGGCATCCACCTCGGGTCCCACGGTGGTCCGGCCCCGGGCGGGCCGCAACCCCTGGCGCATGCGGCGCAGACCCCGCTCCGCCGCCGCCACGATGTCGTCTGCGAACTGCACGGGCTTGCGATAGTGACCCTGGAACACCACCATGCGCAGGGCGTCCGGATGGTGATCCTCCAGGAACTCGGCGACGGTGATCAGATTGCCCAGCGACTTGCTCATTTTGGTTCCCGACAGCTGCATCATGCCGTTGTGCAGCCAGTAGTTGGCAAACGGCTGGCCGGTCAGGGATTCGCTCTGGGCAATCTCGTTTTCGTGATGGGGGAACACCAAGTCGTTGCCCCCGCCGTGAATATCGATGGTGTCGCCCAGATGGTGGCGGCACATGGACGTGCACTCGATGTGCCAGCCGGGACGGCCATGGCCCCACGGACTCTCCCAGGACGGTTCGCCGGGCTGCGCCGCTTTCCAGAGGGCAAAGTCGGCCGGATCCTCCTTGTCCAAATCCTCCTCAACCCGCGTGCCGGCCCGCGCGTCTTCCAGCCGCCGTTGGCTCAGCTTGCCGTAGTCCTCGTCCCGCAGGACCCGAAAATACACGCTGCCATTCAGCTCGTACGCGTAACCGGCCTCACCCAACTCGTCGATATCCGAGATGATATTGGGCATTTCCGTGGTGACCCGGGTGTATTCCGTTGCCTCCTTGACATTCAGATCCCTGAGATGCTCCAGATAGCGGTTGGTATAGTGCTCGGCCAGTTCGAACGGATCCTGTCCGGTCTCGCGGGCACGGTCAATGATTTTGTCGTCGACATCGGTGAAATTGGTCACGTAGGTAACCGCGTATCCCAGATACTCGAGGTAGCGCCGGATCATGTCGAAGACGATCGCGCTCATCGCATGGCCGATGTGGGCGTCGGCATAGACCGTGGGGCCACAGACATACATGCGCACGCACCCCTCCTCCAGCGGCTGGAACGGCTGGATTTCACGGCCGAGGGAATTGAATACGCGCAATGCCATGGTCGGTCCTTCGCACTCCGGTTGGGGATCGTTGCCCGCCTCCCTGTCGTGGCGGAGCCATCAAAATGTTAGCAAACCCAATGCCGGCGGGCAGGCCGGGCCGATGCCGTACCGGTGTGGGAAGCGGTAACGATTACCATGCGGCCGGGCATCCGCTTGTTATGCTGACGTTCGGCCGCCATCACAATCCAGACAGGTCCCATGGAGCAGGTACAGACATTTACGGAACGCGTCCTGGCCAACGTGCGCAAGGTCATCGTTGGCAAGGACGAACAAATCCGCCTCACGATCCTGGCCCTGCTGTGCGAAGGCCATGTGCTGATTGAGGACGTGCCCGGCGTGGGCAAGACCATGCTGGCCCGTTCCATCGCCCGCAGCATCGGCTGTTCCTTCAGCCGCGTCCAGTTCACGCCCGACATGCTGCCCAGCGACGTGACCGGTGTCAGCATCTTCAACCAGAAGAACCTGGAGTTCGAGTTCCGACCCGGTCCCGTCATGGCCCAGATTGTGCTCACCGACGAGATCAACAGGGCCACGCCCAAGACCCAGTCCGCCCTGCTTGAGGCCATGGAGGAAGGGCAGATCACCGTGGACACCCACACCTACGACCTGCCGCGGCCCTTCACCGTCCTGGCCACGCAAAATCCGATTGAGTACGAAGGGACGTTTCCCCTGCCGGAGGCCCAGGTGGACAGATTCATGCTGCGCATTCAACTGGGATACCCGGTCAAGCGGCAGGAGATGGAAATCATGGTCCTGCAGCAGGAAGCCCACCCCATCGATGCCCTCGAACAGGTGGCAACCCTGGAGGAACTGCTGACAGCCCAGAGAGCCCTCACCGGCGTCTACGTCAACGATCTGGTGCGTGCCTACGTGGTGGACATCGTGCGGGCCACCCGCGAGCATCCCGACATCTACTTGGGAGCCAGTCCCCGCGGCAGCCTGGCCCTGTTCAAGACCGCGCGCGCCTGGGCCGCGCTGGAGGGCCGGGACTTCGTAACCCCGGACGACATCAAGACGCTGGCCGGCCCCGTGCTGGCCCATCGCCTGATCGCCAGCCCCTCGGCCCGCATCCGAGGCGTGGACGCCGCCGCCGTTGTCGGCGAAATCCTGGGCACCACCGCCGTGCCCGGCACCGATGCCGCCGTAGCCTGACCGGGCCTCCACAGGTGAAGTTACTTGAACAGGCGTCTTGCACTCCTGATCGGGTGCATCGGTCTTTTCTGGGTGCTGGCATTCAATTCCGGCGACCCGTTCTTCTCCAACCTGGCGTATCTGGGCACGGGCGGTCTGGTCCTGAGCTGGCTATGGTCGCGCACCGTGCTGGCCGGCATCGAACTTCGGCGCTTTCCGTCCGCGGGCACGAGCCAGGTCGGACAGCGCGTCGACGAGGTGTTCGAGCTCCGCAATCATGGTCGCATGCCCAAAATGTGGCTGGAACTGACGGACTACTCGACCCTGCCCCACCATGAATCCAGCCGGGTGGTGGCCAACCTGCGGCGCGGTGGCCGGCGGCGCTGGCAAATTCGCACCCAGTGCCGGGTGCGGGGCCGCTTCATGCTGGGTCCCATGCGCGTGCGGAGCAGCGATCCCCTGGGGCTTTTCATGCGGGAACTGCACCTGCCCGCCCGGACCGGCATCACGGTCTTTCCTGTCGCCGTGGATTTGCCCCACTTCACGCCGGTGGTCTCGGACCTTTCGGGCGATGAACGCATCCGGCTGCGCACGCCGGTGGTTACCACCAACGCCTCGAGCGTGCGGGACTACACGCCGGGGGATGGTCAGAATCGCATCCACTGGCTTTCCTCGGCCCGGCGCAACCAGCTGATTGTCAAGGAGTTCGAACTCGACCCCTCCGCCCATGTGCAATTGTTTCTGGATCTGGCTGCCGGTCCCGAGGTGTCGCTGCCAACCTCTCCGCCCACGACGGGACCGGCGGCGTTCGGCGGCTGGGTCCGGCAGTCCCGAGCCGATGCGACCTGGTTGCCCTCCAGCACCACCGAGTACTCAATCGCTGCCAGCGCCAGCGTGGTCCGCCACTTTCTGCGGGGCGGCCGTGCCGTCGGCCTGACGGCCTACGGGCAGGTGCGCATCACCATTCCGCCCGATCGGGGAGGGCGCCAGGAACGCAAGCTGCTGGAATC
>DAOUIC010000241.1:0-1663 GCA_034428255.1 Anaerolineales bacterium | reverse complement strand
GGCGTTGCGTTCATGCCCAGGAAGATGCCGTGCAACGCGGCATGGTAGGCGTACTCGTCTTCCATGATGTTGTACGGGAAGGCGTACAGACAGTCGAGCAAGACGTTGGGTAGGTCCGCGTAGGCACCGGTCTCCAGGCAGGTCCGCAGACGTTCGATGCCCGGCAGCTTCTCCCCGGTGTGGACCCGCGCCAGATCCCGCAACACCGTCCGCGCGACTTCGCGGTTGGGCCATCCCAGACGCGCCGGTTGGCCGTTCCGTTCGGGATGGTGGGTCAGATAGCCTCCCTGCAGCATCAGTGACTTGAGGCTGTCGGTCTTGTTGCCGTGGAAGTCGCCTTCCAACTCGTCGAGGTCATCGAATGGCGTTGAGTTTACTTCGGCCGGTTGTCGGCGCAGCGCATCCACCAAGACCTTGGACACTCCGGAATCCGACCAGTGGGCCGGGAAGCCCCGCCGCTGGATCCGAACTCGTTCCAGTGGATCCAGCAGGTCGGCCAAGGCATTGCACAGGGACCAGGGGTTGTAGACGGCCGGCCCGACGCCATCCGGGTCGAATCGGTAGCCGTTGTAGTTGTCGCGCAGGGATCCCCGAAGTTGGCCTGTTGGTTGACCCAGGCCGTCTGCGGCCGCTTCGATGCAGTCCGCCAACGGGGATTGGTCCAAATCGCTCTCGGTGAAGCCGCAGATGGCCCCGAATTGCGCTTTCCAGGTGCAGTCCCGTAGGTTGTTGAGGGCCGAGAACATCTCTCCGTACGCCCGGCGCGTGATACCGGTGATCAGAACCTTGTGCAGTTCGGATTCGCAAACCTTCAATACCCGGAAAAATTCCCGAAACAGTTCGAAGAAGGGATCAACCTCGGCCGGACTGCGACCCCACAGCTTCAGCAGCGGCGTGTCGTACTCGTCCACCAGTACGACCGGGTTGCCACGCTGTTTCCTCAAGGTACCAATCATCTGCTTCAGCATGTCTTGCGGAAGACGCGGATAGGTTGTTGCATCCTTCAGGTACTTCAGATCAATTCCGGGATCGAGTCCCCGGCAGTACCAGACCAGGGCCTGTTGCGCGACATGCTACGTCAGGGACTGTTTCATCTCCTCCGCATCGTTGCCGGCGACGGCGCTCAGGTCCAACCGAATGACCGGTCTCTTGGGCAAGGCTGCAGCCCATTCCTCCCACGAAGTACCGGCGAACAGGAGCTCATCCGACACCTTGGGGGTGAAGTGGGACATCTCCACGAACGGATCCCGGACCTCCGGCCAGTCGCCCTGATACATGCACTCGATGGTCGAGAGCATCAGGGTCTTGCCGAAGCGCCGCGGCCGCGCCAGGAACAGGAACTTGCCGCTGTCCAGCAGGTGCTTCAGTTCGCGGGTCTTGTCGACGTAGGCGTAGTTCTCCCTGCGCAGGTCCGCGTACACCGAGATGCCGGGCATCAGCACAGGTGTGGAGGCGGCACGCTCACAGCCCATGTCAACCCCGGATTGGAAGTTGGGCTCGGTCATGGCTTGTGGCCGGTACTGGGTGGAAGGTTCAACGGAATCGGGAGCGGTCCAGGGATTGTAGTCGGGTTTGCCGGCGGTCCTTGGACTTCCACACCGGACTGACAGACCCTGTGGTCGCTCGGAAGCGTTGCCTTCCCCTGTTGGTCCGAGGGAGCGGG
>DAOUIC010000240.1:0-1833 GCA_034428255.1 Anaerolineales bacterium | reverse complement strand
TCGGCATGCAGGTGCAACCCGTCGACGGCGACCGTGCGCCAGGTACCCAAGGGCAGCGGTGGCCCCAAATCGACTGCATAGACCACGGTGCCGTCGCGGCTTTGCGTGAAGGCCAGATCGCCCTGCCGGGAATGGAGCCAGGGACGGGTGGACTGCATGGCCTCCCCGTTGACGAACATCCAGAGGCCCAGTTCCCGGACCCTGTCGTCCTTGTCCCGAGGCAGAACACCGTCCGCGTCCGGGCCCCCGATGGCCAGCAACAGTGTGCCGCCGCGCGAACGGCAGTCCACAAGCAGTTCGATCAGCTCCCGACCGGTCTTGTTCCAGTCGTTGCCGGCCCGATACTGCCATTGACGGCCAATGGTGTAGTGGGACTCGAAAGGCCCCTGAACATCCTGGCGGGTTTCCTGTTCAGGCGTGGTGATCCCGCCCCGCGTCACCATCAGCCCCGGCTTCAGGTCCCAGGCGAACTCAACCAGCGAGGCCGTGGCCGCCTGATACCCGTCAACGCACAGGATGTCGGGATCATAGACGGTGATGAGTTCCTCCAGCTGACGCTGGTCATA
Source organism: Anaerolineales bacterium (assembly GCA_034428255.1). Lineage (GTDB taxonomy): Bacteria > Chloroflexota > Anaerolineae > Caldilineales > Caldilineaceae > Bin34. Next base: position 1,267 of record DAOUIC010000240.1, on the reverse strand, counting down.
GGCCAGCAATTCCGGATTGAACTCCGGGTTGCAGTAGTCCCGGCTGCGCGTGACTTCGCGGCCCCGGCGCCACTGGAACCAGGCATCGTCCGGGGAAAAATAGATCCCGACCGGGATGTCCCTGGCGCGCAGGGCCTGGGTGTACTGGTGCAGGATGTCCCTGCCGTACGCCGTGTTGGTGACCTTGAAATCCGTGGTGGCGGTGTCCCACATGCAAAAGCCGTTGTGGTTCTTGGCGGTCACCGTGACATAGTCGAACCCGCAGGTTGCCGCCAGGCGCGCATACCAGGCCGCATCGAACCGCTGCGGGTTGAACCAGAGCGGCAGTTGGCGGAAATAGCGATCGAGGTAGGCCGGGGATGCGCCAACCACGGAATGGGCGTTGACCATTCCGAAGACGGCATCGACCGTCCAGTACAGGTACATGCCCAAGGCCAGATCCTGGTACCAGGCCAGTGTCTCCGGAGTGTTGGCCCGTTGGGTGTACACCTCTTGCGAGGCGCGGTCCTGGTCCTGTACGGGCACCGGTTGGTTCGGGGCCATGTTGGTCCTGGTCTACACGCCCTGCAATTCAATTTCAGTGGAAAAGTGGCAGGCCGCACCATGATCTTCCTGCCAGTCGACATAGGGCGGGTCTTCCGACCGGCAGATTTCCTGGGCGTAGCTGCAGCGGGGGTGGAAATGGCAACCGGCAGGGGGATTGGCGGGATTGGCGACCTCGCCGGGCAGAATGATGCGGTCGGACCGTCGGTCGGGATCCGGCTGGGGCACCGCCGAGAGCAGGGCTTCCGTGTAGGGGTGCAAAGGCTGGTGGAACAGCTGGCGGGTGGGGCCACTTTCCACAACCCGGCCGCAGTACATAACGGCCACGCGGTTGGAGATGTGCTCGACCACACTCAAGTCGTGCGCAATGAACAGATAGGTCAGGCTGAATTCCTGCTGGAGATCCTTGAGGGTGTTCAGGATTTGGGCCTGGATGGACACATCCAGGGCCGACACCGGTTCATCGGCCACGATCAGCTTGGGATTGGTGGCCAGGGCGCGGGCGATGCCAATCCGCTGTCTCTGTCCACCGGAGAAGGCATGGGGATAGCGATGCAGGTGCTGGGCCTCCAGCCCCACCACCTCAATCAGGGAACGGACCCGATCTTCGGCTTCTCCGGGCTTGACGATCTGAAGCTTGCGCAGCGGTTCACTGACGATGTCCAGCACGGTCCAGCGGGGATCCAGCGACAGGAAGGGATCCTGAAAGATCATGGACATGTGC
>DAOUIC010000239.1:0-2404 GCA_034428255.1 Anaerolineales bacterium | reverse complement strand
AAGAGATCGCCAACACGGTTCATGCCGTCCATCAGCGGCCCTTCGATGACGGCCAGCGGATCCCCCAGTTCCGCCAGCGCCTCGGCTGCATCCTCCTCGGCGTACTGGTCCAGCCCGTTGACCAGCGCATGGGACAGCCGAACCGCCACGGGCTCGTCCCGCCAAGCCAGATCCGCCTTGGGTCCGGTGGTCTCCAGGGTGCCGCGCAGCCGTTCCGCCAGTTCGATGAGCCGTTCGGTCGCGTCCGGGCGGCGGTTCAGAAGCACATCCTCAACATGCTCCCGCAGCTCGAGGTCCAGTTCGGCATAGATGGCCAGTTGTCCGGCATCCACAATGCCCATATCCAGCCCCGCAGCCCGCGCGTGGTACAGGAAGGCGGCGTGCATCGCCTGCCGGACCGCGGTCTGGCCGCGGAAGGCAAAGGAGATGTTGCTGACGCCCCCGCTTACCTTGCAGTGCGGCAGTTCCTCCTTGATGCCCCGCACGGCTTCGATGAAGGCGACCGCGTAGTCGTCGTGTTCCTCGATCCCGGTGCCCACCGTCAGAATGTTGGGATCCAGGACGATGTCCTCGGGCGGGAATCCATGCTCCGTGAGCAGACGGTAGGCCCGGCGGGACACTTCCAGCTTGCGCTCCAGCGTGTCGGCCTGGCCCGTCTCATCGAAGGCCATCACGACCACCGCGGCTCCGTACTGCCGACAGAGGTCCGCCTGCCGCAGGAATTCCTCCTCACCTTCCTTGAGGCTCAGCGAGTTGACCAGGGCCTTGCCCTGCACCTCCCGGAGACCGGTCTCCAGAATCTCCCAGCGGGAGGAATCGATCACGATCGGCACCCGCGCCACATCGGGTTCCCCGGCCAGGAGACGCAGGAAACGGCGCATGCAGGCCGGACCATCCAGCAGGCCATCGTCGAAGTTCACGTCCACCATCTGGGCGCCGTTGGCCACCTGCTCCGCCGCCACCTGCACCGCATCCTCGAAGCGGTCCCTGCGGATCAGGCGCCGGAAGCGCGCGGACCCCGAAACGTTGGTACGCTCGCCGATGTTGATGAAGTTGATCTCCGGCGCCACCCGGCACGGTTCCATCCCTGCCAGCACCGTGGCCGGCCCATGCTTGGGCACGGGGCGCGGGGCGAGATCCGCCAGGGCGGCCCGGATGCGCCGGGTGTGGTCCGGCCCCGAACCGCAACAGCTGCCGGCGATGTTCAGTTCGCCCTTGGCGGCCGTTTCCCTGAGGGCTGCGGCCATCTCCTCGGGGGTCTCGTCGTATCCGCCGAAGGCATTGGGCAAACCGGCATTGGGATAGCAGTGGATGCGGGTATTCGCAACCTCCGACAGTCGACTTATGTACGGCAACATGTCCGTTGAACCCAACGAACAGTTGATCCCGACCGAAAAGGGCTCGACATGACGGACGGAGTGCCAGAAGGCTTCCGGCGTCTGGCCCGACAGGTTGCGACCACTGGCATCCACCACGCTGATGGAGACCATGACCGGGAGCGAGCGGCCGGTGTCCCGGAACAGCCCCTGGATGGCAAAGAGCGCGGCCTTGGCGTTGAGCGTGTCGAACACCGTCTCGACCAGCAGGAGATCGGCCCCGCCATCCATAAGGCCCCGCACCTGCTCGCGGTAGGCCGCCTCCAATTCCTCGAAGGAAGTGTTGCGGAAGGCCGGATCCGAGACATCCGGCGATAGGGAAGCCGTCACGTTGGTGGGGCCGACCGACCCGGCCACGAAGCGCGGGCAGTCCGGATCCGCATAGTCGCGGCCGTCCACCGCCTCCCGCCCGATACGGGCGGCGGCGACATTCAGTTCATAGGCCAGCTCGGACAGGCCAAAGTCCGCCAGGGCAATGCCGGTGGCTGTGAACGTGTTGGTGGAGACGATGTCCGCCCCGGCGTCCAAGTACTGTCGGTGGATGTCCCGAATGATGCGGGGCTGGGTCAGGCACAGCAGGTCGTGGCAGCCCATGACCGGCCGCGGATGATCCCGAAACCTGTCGCCGGCATAGTCGGCTGGGGTCAGCCGGTGTTCCTGAAGCAGCGTGCCCATGGCGCCGTCCAGGATCAAAATGCGCTCGGCGGCGGCTTGCAGCAGATCGGATGGCGAAGACATGCAGGACTGGTCCACGTTTGGGAAAGGCGGATAGGAGGAGCGCCAGACGAATCGACACCCATGCGCGTTGCGCGGCTTGGTACCCGCCCGGGGTTCAGGCCAGGTTCCAGGGGCTGGTCATGAGGCCCGAGCCGTCAAAAGCAAGACTGGCCTCGGGGCCGGTCCGGCAATTCGGGGCGGCATTCCATTCCGCCGCCAGGTTGGGCGACATCCAGGCCCTGCCCAAACTGAGCGTGTCATCAATGAACAGGATGCGGGCCTGTTCGGGACTGGTCTGAATACTGCTCAGG
>DAOUIC010000238.1:0-3215 GCA_034428255.1 Anaerolineales bacterium | reverse complement strand
CGGCCGAAGGCAAGCTTCAGGTGCGGGCCGAGTGGATCAAGGCCGGTGCCTGCGACCTGGTGCGCGGGGGCATCGGCGACGTGGGCGGGATCACTCCCCTGATAAAAATCGCCCACCTGAGCGAAGCCTACGGCATGCGCATGGAGGTGCACGGCGGCGGCGTGGGCAACCTGCACGTGCTGTGCGCCATGGGCATCCCAGGCCAGTACTACGAGCGGGGCCTGCTGCATCCCTTCATCGATTTCGATGAAGTACCGCCGTGGCTGAATGCTCCTGTTGATCCGATGGACGACAAGGGGTTCGTGGAGGTTTCACCCCAGCCGGGTCTGGGTCTGGAACTGAACCGTGCCTACATCGAGAAGCACACAATTTAAGGGCCGGGAGGCCGGGGTACGAACATGAGGATTGCGATTCAGGACCGAATGTTGCCGGGGGACACCCTGGCCGAACGACTGGCCGTGGCCGCGGAACTCGGTGTGGAAGGCGTGGAGCTTTCCGGGCGGGAGCCGCTGATGGAAATGATCCCGCAGATTGAGCGGGACTTCGCCAGAACCGGACTCGTGGTGTCGTCGGTATGTACCCAGCCCCATCACGACTGGCTGCATCCGGATCCCGCATGCAGGGAAGTCGCACTGGAGGAGACCAGGCGCAACCTGGAGTTCTGCGGCCATTTCGGTGCCGCGGGGCACATCGTGCCCCCGATCTTCGGTCCAGCCCTGATACCCGACCTTTCCCCCTGGAAGACTGCCGAGGAACTGGAACGGGAACTGCTGGCCATCCAGGTGGCCGAATTGGCAGAGTTCGCTCACCGACACGGCACCAATCTGTTGCTGGAACCCCTCAACCGGTACGAACAACACCTGCTGCAGACGCAGCAGGACGGGGTGGATGTCATTCAAATGGCCGGGGATCCGGAAGGTGTCCTCCTGCTGACCGACTTCTTCCACATGCACATCGAGGAAACGGACACTCCGGCCGCCATACGCGCCGCGGGCCGTTATATTGGTCACATCCACGTGGCCGACAACACCCGGCTGGAACCCGGCACGGGCGATATCGACTGGCAGGCGGGTCTGCAGGCCCTGCGCGACATCGGGTTTGAAGGCTGGCTGGCCTACGAGTGCGGGTTGTCGGGGGATGGCATTGCGGTGGCGGCACTGCAAGCATCCGTTTCGTTCCTGCGGGACATTCTTGCCGGCCTTGACGATTGACCTGCTGCGGCGTCCCGAGGCGTGACGCGGAGCCAGGGTGCGAACGTGAGTGACGGTGCCGGTTCGTTGACAACCGGCCCCCTGCTGGTGGCCAGCGGCAATCCGGGCAAGGTCAAGGTGCTCCAGGGATACCTGGAAGGGTTGCCGCGCGAGCTGCGGTTCCTAACCGACTTTCCCGACATCCCCGAGGTGGCCGAGACGGGCAATACGTTCGAGGAGAATGCCGTACTCAAGGCTAGGGGCTACGCCCGGGCCAGCGGCCTGCAGACGCTGGCGGACGACAGCGGCCTGGAAGTGGAGGCCCTGGGCCAGGCACCGGGGGTTTACAGTGCCCGTTACGGCGGGTCGGGACTGTCCGATCGGGATCGCTGCGAACTGCTCCTGCGCAACCTGGCGGACACGGGCGATGCCGCCCGGCGGGCTCGGTTTGTGTGCGTGGTGGCCGTGGCCCTGCCCAACGGCGAGACGGAGCTGTTCCGCGGCGAGCGGATCGGCCGCATTGCCGAACACATGAAAGGCGAATACGGCTTTGGCTACGACCCGGTCTTCATTCCCGAGGGCCATGCGCGGACCTACGCGCAGATGGAGCCGTCGTACAAGTCGGGGATCAGCCATCGGCAGGCCGCCATGGCGGCTGCGATTTCGTTTCTGCTGGGAAGGTAGCAGCGCACCGGCATTTCACGGCGTGACCGCGATGTCTCGCCGTGCATCCCTGCTTGGCAGCATGCCCAGTGTCCTGGCCTGCCGCCGTTCGAGTGATGCCGAGGGGACGTTGTAGCCGCGGTTGGTGGGCTGTCCAGTCGAAGGGAACCGGTCAACGTGTAGGTGTCGTTGTGCCACCAACTGAGGCTGCGGAGACATTTTCAAACGAGGTTCCATCGACGCGTTGTGCCCCGGTATCGAGCGCGGTGCATGCGATCCAAGCTTGTCCAAGTCTGTGCGATGGCCCACCGGCCAGATGCCATAGGCATTCTGAAACGGGCCGGTATCAGTCCGATTGGATTTCAAAAATCGGGCACGGCAGTGCAGGATAGATATCAAGTCGTCGATTTCGGATCCGATCCCGGCCAAGCGCGGGATTTCAAGGTTGTCCGGGGGCTTGGCCACCCGTGTCGACTGCGGCCGAAGTTTGCAGCCGCTGTCTGTCCGGTTCAAGGCCCGTCAGCCCATCACAATCCGTCGTTCGCCGTGATCCCCGGCCACTGATCGACGATTGTCGTTTTCCATCATCGGGAGTACATGATGATGAAGGGGTACCGTTTGGCTTGGGTGTTTGTCTTGTTCTGCCTGTTGATGGTCGTGGCCGGCTGTACTGCCGTGCCGACGGCCACCGCGCCGGCTGAAAATGTGGATGTCTTAACCGATCAGGAGACGGAGGCCGGGTGGGCCGGTGTTGACCCCTCGGGTCAATCCCTCACGTTCTGGCACCAGCACCGCGGCGATCGCGCAGAGGCCCTTGATGCGCTGGTCGCGGAGTTCAATGCCACCAACGAGTACGGCATCACGATGGAGGCGTCGCACCAGGGCGACTACGGCCAGATCTTCAGCAAGATGCTGACGCTGCTGGGAACACCCGACGTGCCCAGCCTGGTGATCGCGTACCAGTACCAGGCCGCCAGCTACCAGCTGGCCGACGGACTGGTGGACCTCAACAGCCTGGTCAACGATCCGGTGTGGGGCCTGAGCGAAGAGGAGCAGGCCGACTTCTTTCCCGGGTTCTACGCGTCGGATGTCTTCCCGAACTTTGACGGCGCCCGGCTCGGCTTCCCGCCCAACCGCTCGATCGAGGTGATGTACTACAACATCGACTGGCTGGCCGAGCTGGGCTACGAAAGTCCCCCGACCACCCCGGAAGAGTTTCTGGAAATGGCCTGCCGGGCTGTCGACGAGCCCTTCAGCGGTGCCGTGGGCGATGAATCGAGCCTCGGTCTGCAGTGGGGCCACAGCCCTGCGTCCCTGGCTGCCCTGACCTTCAGCTTCGGCGGCGATGTCTTCGACTATGAA
>DAOUIC010000237.1:0-4159 GCA_034428255.1 Anaerolineales bacterium | reverse complement strand
CGTTGAACAGCATGTGCTCCAGGAAGTGCGCGACCCCAAGTTGGTCATCATCCTCGTGGAGCGAGCCGACGCCTACCGCCAACGCAATCAGGGCGCGATCCGGTGGATCGTCGTTCGGTGCGATGTACCAGGTCAGGCCGTTGTCCAGACGGCCGGTGATCACAACGGGATCAAGGGGGAACGGAGCGGCGGGATCAAAGGCCTCCTGGAACTCGGCAGACGGTGCCGGCCACTCGAACCGGTCGGCCGTCCCTGATTCGGAATCCGCCTCGTCGCCCTCCATTGACGCGAACAAGCAGTCGAGAGTGTTCTCCGGTGGACACCCCGCCGCGTTCATGGACTCCGGCAGGGAGCAGGACGCGAGCAGCAAAATTGCCAGGAAAAGGCTCAGAACAGGTGTAAATCGCACTTTGTGTTGCTCCATGACTATCGATCGGCCTAGCGGTGGAATGTGGCACTACTGTAGAAAATCTCCCTCCAGTATGACCCGGATCTGGCCGATCAAGAGCATGTCCGGTCCGGTAGCAGTTACTGAGACGACTTGTGTCAGATTTGGATGTTCAGGAAAGTGTTCCGAGGCATCCGAGCCAGGTTGTCACCGCTCATGCACATCTCACTCCAACGGTGTGTGACGCAACTCAGCCAGACGCATCCGGAACCGGTCATCCGGGGCCGGCAGCGGCAGCATGGCCACCTTGAGGTTGTAGTCGGCCGGATCCATTGCGATCTGCCAGTGATGGAAGAGTGCGGCCGAGACAATGAGAAACAGCAGATCCGCGGTGGAGGCACCCAGACAGGTGTGAGCACCAAGCCCGTAGGGCGCGTAGGCATCCGCCTGGGCATGTTCCCGTCGTTCCGACGTGAAACGGTCGATGTCGAAACGTTCGGGATCGGGGAAGAATTCGGGCAGGTAGTGCGTCATGCACTGGGCGATGATGAGCCGCTCCCCTTCCTCAATGCGGTGCCCTAGAAACTCGAAATCGCACTTCGCCACGCGCGGCTGAACCGGCGTGGGCGGAAACATGCGCAACGTCTCCATGGCCGCCCGGCGGGTCACGTCCATTTGCCGCAGCGACTGCCGTGTTGGGAGACCGTCGGCCATCGCCGCGTCGGCCTCGGCAACGACTGCCTCCTGCAGCCAAGGACGGCTGAGCACGTTGTAGAGCAGAAAGGAAATCCCGGCGGCGACCGTGTCAATGCCGGCGATGAAGGGCCCCATGATGGAGGCGCGGGCATCATTGTCGGTCAGCAACTCCGGGAACTCATCCTGGGCAGAACGGACGAGCGCGACGAAGTCTCCGGCTTCGTTGAGCATGTCCTCTACGTACCGCTCTTCCCAGATGCGCTTGGTCATCGTCAGCACTCTACGCCGCGAGCGGAGATAGTTGGGCAGGTGCTTTGCGAACCCGGGCCAAGTGCGCAATACATGGATCTTTATCACCGCCTCAAAGAGGAAGATGATGTCATCCAATACTTCACCGGGATCCTCATTGGTCGCCAAGTAGCCGAGCAGCAGGCAGACAAGCCGCTTCATATGGGGAAAGACACTGATGGGCGTGTCCATCGGCCAAGCCTGAATAAGGCGCAACTGACTCTCGAGAAGCTGCTTCATGCGGGGATACAGGGCCGAGCCGGCGTATCCGGGTTTCAACGCAGAGCGGATCTTGCCGTGGTCCGGCGGATCCATCGACAACAGGACGGGATTGTCGCCGCCAAAGGCCCGATTCAACTCAACCCAGGGTGGAACAGACGTGAACAAGCGGTGCCCTTCGGTACGCATCAGCCGGTTGGCTTCCGGGCCGGCCAGCACCACCGAAGTCCGGTTGAACGAACTGATGCGGAAAACCGGTCCCAAACGGGCATACTGCCTGCGAACAAGCGTCAGAAGGTCGTACCGCTTCGGCTCAAGCGTGCCAATCACCGGGTAACCGGCAACCTGCGGAATGGGTTTGAAGCCTTCAGTGGACATCATCGCAGTGTAGTTCGGGTTGGGAAGCCGGAGGCATGGACACCTTACAGAGCGCCGGACAGCAGAGACGGCGGGTACAGATACCACGATTCCTTGTGATGGGGTGCCCAGAACCAGCAAACCACACAGATGGCCTCCCTGCCTTTGACCGGAGGCTTCTCCGCTTGGATAGGCAAGGCACGGCGCATGGGTGGGATTCCAGGGTCGGCACCGCCATGAAGCAAAATTGCGGATCGGCTCATAGCATGGAACATCGCGCAATGGAACATTCCCCTGAGAAACAGGAATCAGCTCCCCGTGGTCGGCTCATTGTCCCCGGACTGGCAACCGGGCATACCGTGTTCCATTGGATCGTTCAGAGCTTCGTGGTGGCGTTGCCGGAAATCCAGACCGCGTTTCAACTTAACTCCGTGGGGGTTGGAGGCATCCTGTCGGCCCGGGAACTGGCTTCCGGTCTGGTTGCCCTGCCTGGAGGCGTGGTGGTTGACATTCTCAGGCGGTACTGGGGACAGGTATTGGCTGCATGCCTGGGCGTCGCCGCGGTGGGCAGCCTGGTCATTGGCATCTCGCCGGTGTATCCGTTGTTGTTGATCGGCATGGCAGTGGTGGCGGTCTCCCACTCCATATGGCATCTGCCTGCATCAGCTTCGCTATCCCACCATTTTCCGCACCGACGGGGTGCGGTGCTGGCCGCACACGGTGTTGGGGGCAGCGTAGGCGATGTGGCCGGCCCCGTAGTCACAGGAGCATTGCTGGTGTTCCTCGGCTGGCGGGAATTGATTAGCGCGTACGCAGTGATTCCCTTGTTCCTGGGAGCGATGGCCATCTGGACCTTTCGCAATATCGGGGTGACCAAGGAACAGCCAACGGTGGCGATCTCACAGCGCGTGGAGGCCACCAAGCGCCTTCTGAGAACCCCGGCGCTTTGGGGATTGACCGTCGTACGGGGTTTTCGCGCGATGGCGCTGGTGGCGCTGGTCACGATCCTGCCGCTGTATCTTGGCAACGAACTGCAGATGGGTACGGCGGGGCGCGGTTTTCATGTGGGCTTGTTGATTGCGGTCGGATTGTTCGCCAAACCAGTGGCCGGCCTCCTGTCGGACCGGCTGGGCCGCAAGAATGTGCTGGTCCCCGGGTTGTTGTGGTCCTGCCTGGTTGCCCTCGCCCTGACCATCTTCGATACCGGGATGCCGCTGACCATCATGATCGCGCTGTTGGGATTGTTTCTCTACCCCGATCAACCCATCCTGACCGCAGCCGTCTTTGATGTGGTTGGCAGTGAAGTGGCTTCGACAGGTCTGGGTATCGTGGCCTGTATCGGCTTCCTGATGGCGGTGCTCTCGCCCATCATTGCCGGAGCCCTTTACGAGACGTTGGGCTTTGCAGCAACCATCTACTACATCGGGTCGCTTTTCGTTGCAGCGGCATTGGTGTTCGCCACGCTGCCGTTGGCCCGTACTGCCGACGAACAAAGTGCCGGATGACTGAAGTCTGGATGCAGATCAGCGGATACGGTCGCCAAGCGTTTCGACAGCCTGAAACCACCCTCAAGCGTGGAGCAGCTACACAACCATTCAGAATCCGGATTAAGTCAAGCCGCTCCGGCTGCGAAGTGCCAGACTTGGTACCGCGACCCGTTCCCTCATCGGAAGCAGCAAATACAGTTCCCCAAACCCATAAGGTTTGGGGTCATTCGCTCTCGGCCGTCAGGCGGCGTTGGCCGCGTTGGCGGACTCGAGTCCGGGTGGAGCCGTCCCCACCGTTGTCCCGCTTCGCTCCCGGAGCAGTTGTTGGACCTCTCGGAAGGGCGTGTACAGCGTGATCTCGTCGTCGTACATGCGCGCCAGGATGTTGCGGGCGGCGTTGGTGTCCGCGTCCAACACGACTCCGTCCGCGCCGTAAAACCGGTCCCAACGCCGTTCCCCCTGCAGGAGTCCGGTGCGGGAGTCGATTTGCGACGTGTAGGCGGGGTTCACCAACACCAACGCAGTGCCTCTGCGTCGAGATATCGAGATGAGGGTGTCGGCCATCACGCCCTTGACCCAGCCGTTCAGGCGGCGTTGGGTGTCGCGGTGCATGACCTTGGCCGACTGCATGGGGGCCGTCAGATCCTCGCAGGCGATGGTGCCGGCGCGGTCGACGACGCTGTGGGCGGCCTGGCACAGGAAGTCCCGTACCCGTGCGTTGTGT
>DAOUIC010000236.1:0-1632 GCA_034428255.1 Anaerolineales bacterium | reverse complement strand
CAGGGACTTGGACGATCCCGTCAGCGGCTGCTCCCATCGAAGCAGGATGCCCGCACCCTCCCCCAGCGTTGCGCCGCCCAGCAGACTGCCCTCCATAACGAGTCTGCCGTCCACCAGTTGGGGGACGGCCGCGAAGCGAACAAACTCGCCTTCGAACAGTTGCACCATGGTCTTGAGGCTGCAACCGGAAGCCAGGCCGATGCTCACTTCCCTGTGATGCGGGTTCAGAAGGGTGTCCCGATGCAGGCTGCTGGCCAATAGCCGATCCGTCATCACGTCGATGTCGTCCGTGGACATCGTCGGCAGACAGGCCGCATTGTCTGCCGCCGGATAACCCAGGTAGGCAACATTCTCCGCGCTGTAATCGTGTCCGCCGGCCCACGTATGCCGCATATAGGGGGTTTCCAGTCTCAGGTTCCAATGGGACACGTAGTGATTGCGCACCATGTCGTAGGCATGGGCCTGCGCGACCCCGATGTAGGTTGGTGTTACAGATTCCAGTTCCCTGCCCGTCCGTACTTCGTTGATGCGGTCCAGGGCATGATTCAGGAGGACCAGCCGCTGCACATCGTCGAGAAAATCCACCCAGTCGGAGCCTGGAACCTCCCCGTCCGGCACGTCCTCGAGCTCTACGAGAGATCCATGAATCCAGGAACCTGCGGTCAACCGCCACCACTCGCCATCCTCACTCTGTTCCAACACCACAATCCTCGTGCCCGGTTCCAACACTTCTTGGACTTGATGTTCCAGGCCCGGACCCAGGCGAAGATTGGCTAGTGTCACAACCACTGCAATGCGCCCCGCGGGGCCTTCCGGTGTCGGCGTGGGCGGCACGTTGGTAGGGGTTGGAAGAAGCGGGGTGTTGGTTGGCGGTGCGGTCGGCGTAGGCTGCGGGATCTCCGTCGTGGGCGTTGGTTCAACCGGGGTGGTGGGGGTTGGCGGTGCGGTCGGCGTCGGATCCGGGGCCTCCGCACTATCCGGCGCCGCGGGTACCTCGGCCACGGGCACAACTGCCAGCGAACCGTGGGAAGTCATGTCGGCCAGAATGGTTGGATCGCACTCGCGGAACAAGGGACTGGCGGCCAACACGATCAAAGTCGCGGACGGTTCCGGCACCAGGCCGGCAAACCACTCGATGGGCAATACGTAACCGGCGGCGCGCAACACCCCTTCCGAGGCATCGGTGCCTGTTTCCACCCTGTCCCAAAGATAACCGGTCGGGCCTCCAGCCACCTGCCACAGATCTCCGTGGACAACGTCCACGGCAAACAGCCAGTGGGGCATGGCCGAACCCGCAACTGCGGATGCCGAGGTCCACAGGAGATAGCGGGGTTCCCTGCAGAGGACAATGTCCTCCGGCCGGGGCAACCGGTCCCTTGGGGCAGGCTGTGTCACGGTTTCCGCATGCACCGCCTGTCTGATGCGCGCATAGACACCGTACCAGGGCACGGCCGCGGCCACCGCCAGTATCATGGCCACCAACACGACGATGCAGCCGCAGTTGAAGAGCTTGGCCCGACATCCGGGCTGGCCGCTTGGAGAAGCGGAGCCGAACGCCTCCTCAAAGATATCTGTAGGCATGACACGCTCTTGAAGTGCGTTACTGTATCAGCCCGGACGTAATTGGGACTT
>DAOUIC010000235.1:0-2994 GCA_034428255.1 Anaerolineales bacterium | reverse complement strand
GCGGAGGTCGAATTCGATTTCGACATTGGCTTCCTGCCCATCGGTGCCATTCAGAGCACCGTCACCGGCGGCTCCGGGTTCTGCTGCAGCAACGACTCGGAATATCCCGACGCAGCCTGGGAGTTCCTGGCCAGCTACACCAGCAGTGACACGCTGGCGGAGATGGTGGGGCGTCCCGGCCGGGGCATCCCGGCCCGTTGGAGTGCCACGCCGGCCTACCTGGAAGCGGGCGGCAAGGCGGAACATCCCGGAGCCTTTGTCGAGCAGTTGAGTTGGGCATTCAATGATCGCGCCACGCTGGCGAGCCCGCAGTTCAACGATTCCTGGTCCCGCCACTACGGGGCCATCTACGACACCGGCGAAGGCGACATCGCGGCCGCGCTGGAGCTCATCCAGGAGGAAACCAACGAGGCACTGGCCGAGAAGTGGGCGGCCGTGACCATTGAAGTCTGACAGTTGGCGTTGATTTGATATCAGGGACAAGCGGGGAGCAGGTCCGGAACTTGCCGCCCCGCTTGTCCGACATCCTGTTTGCGTCCTCTGTCGATGCATTCAGCGAACATGCAACAACAACGACAGATCTTGTGGCAGGGCGGGGCGGCCTCCCGCTACCGCCTGGGACTGGCCACCGGCCTGCTCATGATTTTGGGCGTCTTGATGGCCTTTCCCTTTTTCTGGATGCTGCGCACTTCCCTGCTCACGGAAACGGACGCCGCCGTCTTCCCGCCCATCTGGCTGCCCACGTACCTGGAGCTGGACGGGTACCAGGGCGTGTTTACGGTTCAGCCCTTCGGGCGCTACATCCTGAACAGCGCCTTTGTCGCCATCACCGTGATGGTGTCCCAGTTGGTGACGGCCAGTCTGGGCGCCTACGCGTTTGCCCGGCTGCAGTTTCCCGGCCGGGACAAGCTCTTCCTCCTGTATCTGGCCACCATGCTGATTCCGGCCGAAGTCACGATCGTGCCGACCTTTGTCCTGGTGAGCCGTTTTCAGATGGTCGACAGCCTGGCCGGCCTGATTGTGCCGGGCCTCTTCAGTGTCTTCACGACCTTCCTCCTGCGCCAGTTCTTCCTGACCATTCCCTACGAGCTGGAGGATGCCGCCAAGATTGACGGTGCCGGTTACGTCCGGCGCTACGCCCAGATCGTCATGCCCCTGTCGCAGCCGGCCTTGGCGACGGCGGCCATTTTCATCTTCATAGGCACCTGGCGGAGTTTCCTCTGGCCCCTGATCATCATTCGGACGCGGGAACTGCGGACGGTGCCGATCGGCCTCGCCGCCATTCAGCAGGAACAGGGGCATACGGACATACCCCAGTTGATGGCGGGTTCCGTGATGGCGATTGTGCCCGTGATCGCGGTCTTCCTGGTGCTCCAGCGGTACTACATCGAGGGTGTCGCCATGTCCGGACTCAAGGGCTGATCCATGGCTGTCGGCACCCACACGCCAACCGCGCCCGGTGCGGTTCGTCGCCCATGGTTCCGCAGACCCCGGAACAAGGAGGCGTTGGCCGCCCTGCTTTTCCTGGCCCCCAACCTGATTGGGTTTCTGGTGTTGACCCTGGGGCCCGGCGTCTTCTCCCTGATCATGGGCTTTACCAACTGGTCCGGCATCAGCCGGGCGCGCTGGGTGGGGGCCGAGAACTACATCGAACTGATGGCGGACAAGGTGTTTCTCACGGCCCTGCGCAACACCCTTGTCTATACGGTGGAATTCACGCCGCTCGTGATTGTGGCGGCCCTGCTCTTTGCCCTGTTGTTCAATCAACGGGTATGGGGCGTGCCGGTGGTGAGGCTGCTGTGCTTCCTGCCCATCGTGACCGACTTCATCTCCGTGGCCTTTATCTGGTCCTGGATCTACCACTTCCGGTTCGGCGTCCTGAACTGGGCCCTGGAACTCCTGAACCTGCCCGCCCAGGCCTGGCTGGGGGATGTGCGCTGGGCCATGATCGCCCTGGTGGTCATGTCCGTCTGGCGCTGGGTGGGCTACTACGCCATCATCCTGCTGGCCGGCCTGCAGGGCATTCCCAGCGAACTGAAGGAGGCCGCGACCATCGACGGCGCCAACGGCCGCCAGCTGTTCCTGCGCGTGACCATTCCCCTGCTGTCCCCGGCCCTGTTCTTTGTGCTGATCATTTCCATCTCCTCCAGCCTGGCCGTGTTCGAGCAGATGTACATCATGACCCAGGGCGGTCCCCGCGACAGCACCATCAGCATTTCCATGTTCCTGTACCAGCAGGGCTTTCGTTTCTTCAAGATGGGGTATGCCTCCGCGGTGGCCTGGATCCTGTTTCTGCTGACCTTCATGGTGACGGCGTTCAACTGGACCATTCGCCGACGGTGGGTCTACCAGGAGTAAAACTGCGAAGATGAAATCCCACGCCTCGATGCCTGCCGCCTCCGATTTCAGGTTGCCCTCGCGGTCCCGATTCCCGGCCCTGCTGTGCACGATCTGTATTCTGTTTTCCCTTGCGTCCTGTGCCGCGCCCGGGATTGCCCCCATGCACGGTGGAGAGGCAGTACATGGCGTGCAGCCCGCGACGGTCGTGACCCGGATTCCGTTTGCGGACCGCTCCGGTTGTGCCGGCACCTTTGTACGCCATGCCCTGGACAGCGTGAGCCTGATCCCCGGGGAGAAGGGCGTGTACATGTTCGACAGCAACGGTTCGGGGGTGGCTCTGGGTGATCTGGACCGGGACCTCCTGCCGGAAATCATCTTGGCAAACCTCTCGGAACCCAATGTGGTCCTGTGGAATCAAGGCGGTTTGCAGTTCCGGCGCACGGAACTGGCCGACACGGACTCCCGGGGCGCGGCCACGGTGGACATCGACGGCGACGGGTTGCTGGACATTGTCTTCACCCGCCGTCTGGAGCCACCGATCGCGTATCTGAGCCAGGCCAACGCGCTTGCGACACAAACCTCGGCGTTTTCAAGGACGGTTCTGCCGGGCATTGCGAAGATCGCCTACAGCATGGCATGGACCGATACGGATGC
>DAOUIC010000234.1:0-2394 GCA_034428255.1 Anaerolineales bacterium | reverse complement strand
CTGCACAGCGACAACATCCACGTGATGCTGGCCGTGTTGGGACCAACCCGAACCAACTTCTTCCGGGCAGGGGCGGGGCAGGTGCCCCCCGACGCCCTCAATGCCGAGGATCGGGGCCGCCTGTCCTTCCTCGACGCGGCGCCCGACCAAGTGGCCCGGCAACTGGTGCACGCGGTCCAAAAGCAGGATCGGGAGGTGTACTTCACCCCGTTGAACTTCATCCTGGTCAAGCTGGCGGTGTGGGCGCCCCACCTGTACGACCTGTTGCTGCGCCTCTGCTTTCTCTTGCTGGGACGACCCGAGGAAGCACCGACGGCCAAGCGCGCTCCCTGGCAGGGAGCCCACTACCGGGAGTGGATTCCCTTTGCCGGACTGGTGGTGCTGGGTGGCTGGTGCCGTCGCCGCCTCAAGCGGTTGTGGAAGTAGGCAATCCCATGCCGGGCTGTCAATCCGACTGCCGGGCCCGGGCGTAAATGGCCTCGACCAGCCGTGCCAGAGCGCTGTTCCCGGACGGGTCCGCGGCGGGCGGGGGCCCAAGTCGATAGGCTGGCGCCCCCGGGTTGTCCCTGTTCTCCACATGCCTGTGCAGCGACCGAATGGCGCGCATGTCGCCCCAGAACACATCGTGCAAGTCCGCTTCGCGCCCGGATGTTGCAGCTACACCTCCCGAATGCCTGCGCCCGGACTGCGCCTGTTGGAGATGGGCCATGAGCCCGATCAGGTCGTCCTGGTGAAGTCCCCGCAACCGAAACAGGACTAGGGGATCCTGTTCCAGCAGCCATCCCGTTTCGACCAGCACCGCCATGCACCAGGGGCAGGGGGTCTGCTCCGAATGCGGAGCCACATTGAGTTGAAGCTCCTCCATGCCCGAGGGCCAGAGCCCCCTCCCGCTGTCCGCCAGGAGGCTCAGGACCTCCGCCGACATCCGTTGCCCGCCACGCTGGCCGGCTTCCAGAATGCGGTCCGCGTCCGCGTTCAGCGATTGATACCAGTCCGCCACCGGGTATCGGGGCAATCCCGCCGTGACCGTAATCCGCCTCTGGGACTGGTGCCGCACCGTGGCCACAATCCGGTTTCCCTTGATGTCCAGGGACATGATTTCGACCGTGGCGGCACATTGCCGGGCGAAGTTGCGCAGGCGCGGGTTGTCGGCAAACAGGGCAACGTCCCACCGCGCGTACCATCCCTCCGGGCCACCGGACACCGGATCCCGGACCATTGCGAGGGGATCCGCGTTCATGGCAGGGCCCGCGGCGCGTCCGGATGATGCAAGGTCAGCAATTCGTACAGCTGGTCGTTGGACAGTTCGGTCAGCACCTCCGTGCCGGCACCCAGGATGTCGCGCGCCAGCTGTCCCTTCTGCCGAATCAAGCGGTCCACGTGTTCCTCGACCGTCCCGGCCATGATGTACCTGAACACCTGTACGCGCCGGGTTTGTCCAATCCGGTGGGCGCGGTCGGTCGCCTGGTCCTCAACCGCGGGATTCCACCACCGATCGAAGTGATACACCTGATTGGCGGCCGTCAGGTTGATGCCCACGCCTCCGGTCCTTACGCTCAGGACGAGCACAGGACAGGCCTGCCCGCCCTCCTGGAAGCGATCGACCATCTGCTGCCGGGTCCCGTGCGGTACGCGGCCGCTGATGAATTCGGGCGTAAAGCCCAGGCGCTGCGCGATGTGGGCCTGGAGAATTTGTCCCATGCGAACGAAGGTGGTGAACACCAGCACCTTGTTCCGGCCGTCAAGCGACTCCGTCAGCATTTCCGTAAAGCGATCCAACTTGCCGCTGCGGCCCCCGTACTCCAGATTGTCCGAAAGGGTCTCGTCCTCGTCCAGCAGGGCCGGATGGTTGGCGATCTTGCGCAGTTGGGTCATGAGGGCCAGAATCGAACCCCGCCTCCGCATGCCGTCCAGCTCGCGGATGTGCGGCAGGGAGGCCTCCACGGCCCGGGCGTACTGGTCCGTCTGCTCGGACGACAGATCGCAGATTACATCGATCTCCTGTTTCTCGGGCAGATCGGAAATCACCTCGGGATCCGACTTCAGGCGACGGAGAACGAACGGCTGGACAATCCGCTGCAGCTGCCCCAGTTTTTCCCCGTTGCTCTCGCCTTCGATGGGCTGAATGAAGCGACGCTTGAAGTCCTGCTGGGACCCCAGAAACGCTCCGTTCAGGAAATCCAGGATGCTCCAGACTTCCAACAGCCGGTTTTCAATCGGCGTACCGGTCAGGGCAAACCGGTGCCGGCAGCGCAGGCTGCGCACGGCCATGGTCTGTTTGGCGGACGGATTCTTGATGTTCTGGGCCTCGTCGAGCATCACAGTATGCCAATGGATGCGGCCCAACACAGCCTGGTCCACACGCGCCGTGCCATAGCTGGTCAGCACCACATC
>DAOUIC010000233.1:0-5247 GCA_034428255.1 Anaerolineales bacterium | reverse complement strand
CTGGAACCGATCCTCGGACCGGACATCGAGTTCCTGAGCGACAAGGCCGTCTTCAAGGACCACGACACGGACTTCGGCAGCCCGTGGCATCAGGATCACCCCTACTGGGTGGGCAGCCACAAGATCTCGCTGTGGGTTGCGCTGGACGAGGCAACGGTGGCCAATGGCTGCCTGAAACTGATCCCCGGCTCCCACCGGGCCGAGATTGGGCACGCCACTGTGGACGACGGGCACGGATTCAATTATCGGATGGGCGACCAGGACGCGCTGGAGGCGCAGGCCGTAACCGCGCCCCTGCCCGTGGGCGGTGCCATTGTCTTCCATGACCTGACCCTCCATGCCAGCCACGAGAACACGGCGGGTTCGGACCGCTGGGTCTGGATCCCCACCTACCGCTCGCTGCATCATGACGACCCACCCTACCCCTGGGCCGTCGCCGCCCACCCGGTGCGCACCGCCAATCAAACCTGAAACCGCTCGGCTGACCACCCTCCGGTGCGGTCTCCAGCCCCTTACGGTCTTACCATCTCTGTTCTGTCCAAGGAGTTTGTGAAATGAACGGAAATACATTGAGTCGACGCCACTTCCTGGTACTTTCGGGCACGATGAGTGCCGCCGCGGTCCTGGCGGCCTGCGCCTTGCCGGAGACCGGCGGCGAAGGCGCGATGATGGCGGAAGGAGTCACCCTGAGTCACTGGCAGCACCATTCCGCCGGCCGCGCCGCGGCAGTGGAGGAGTTCAAGTCCCAGTTCGAGGAAGCCAACCCCGATGTCACGATCGACTTCCAGTCCATTCCCTGGGCGGAATACTGGGGCAAGTTGGCTGCCGGCATCGCCGGCGGGGAAGGGTCCGCCCCGGACATTTTCCAGATTCCGATGGGACTGATTGAGCAGTATGTCGCCGGCGACAACCTGCTTCCAGTTTCGGATTCGGTGATCACCGCGGGCGAGATTGAAGAGAGCTACCTGCCCTGGACAGTGCAGCGCGGTCATCAGGGCGGCGAGTACTACGGCCTGCCCTTGGACGTACAAACCCTGGTCATGTACCGCAACGACGCCATCTACGAAGAGGCGGGACTCGATCCCAAGGCGCCGTATGCCGACTTGGCCGACATGTACGACCAAGCCGCCCTGTTCACCAAGCTCGAGGGTGGAGACGATGACCGGATTGGCATCCACACGGGCTACTACAGTGCCTTCCAGACCATCCTGTACCAGCAGTTCCTGCAGCGGGAACGGGACGGACAGGCTTGGGTGGACGAGTCCACCAACCAGCTGGTTTGGCCCGACTATCCGGAGATTCTGGAAACCTTCACGTGGTTCTGCGACATGTCCGGCTCCTCGGACGACAATTCCTTCCTTGACGGCCAGAACCGGTTCGCACTGGGACGGGCGGCCATGCAGATCGGCCA
This sequence comes from Anaerolineales bacterium, assembly GCA_034428255.1. Taxonomy (GTDB): domain Bacteria; phylum Chloroflexota; class Anaerolineae; order Caldilineales; family Caldilineaceae; genus Bin34. The sequence goes on along the minus strand of DAOUIC010000233.1, from coordinate 3,836 downwards.
TCCGGTGACGCGCGGCTCCCTGTTGTCACAAGCGCCGGACTTGGCCTATTCCATCGTGCCCTTCCCAACCCGGTCGGTTGGGCAGGACCTCTACACTGCCGGCTCGCACTGGATGTGGGTCGTCGGCAAATGGGTGCCCGATTCGGAGACGGGATGGAACTGGGTGCACTTTTGCACCAACCGCGATGCCCAGATTATCTGGAACGATGTGGCGGGTGACCTGCCCAGCTTCCAGGGCCTGGGTGCAGATCCCAGGTTCCGGCCCGACGCCAACGCCGAGGTCTGCCTCGACTCACTGGAGTGGGCCACACCTTGGGAATGGGTCGGCTGGGCCGAATGGGTCAAGGAACTGGGCGACGGCCGCGACCGCGTCGTGATCGGTGGTGAGGATCCGGCCACATCCTTCAACACCATGGTGGCCAATCTGAACGATGTCATTGCCGCCAACACGGTTAGCTGACGGACATAACGGTCGACACCGGGACGGGCCTTTCCGTCCCGGTGCCGTATCCGGCTGTCGCGGCGGCCGCGTTTTTTCGAGACTTACCCGAGACCTGCGATGAAGAGGGCGGTTTCGCGCCTGCAGCTGCGGGAATACCTCTGGGCCTACACGTTTCTGGGTCCGGCGTTCTTCTTTCTGCTGGTGCTGGTCGTGTTTCCCATCCTGTTTGCGTTGTGGATCAGCCTGCACGACTGGAGTCTTATCCCGCGCGACTTCCCGTGGATTGGCCTGGCCAACTACGCGGAAGCCATCGAGGACACCCTGACCCGCAAGAGCCTGCGCAACACACTGGCCTACACCGTAGGGGTTGTGCCGGTCGGCATGAGCCTGGCGCTGGTTCTGGCGCTGATTATGAACCAGGACCGGCTCCCTATGCGCACAGCCCTGCGCACGGTCTATTTCATACCGGTCATCACGTCGTGGGTGGCCGTCTCCTTCGTCTGGATCTGGATGTTCGAACCCCACTACGGGTTAGTCAACAGTGTCCTGGACTTTTTCGGCATAAACGGTCCCAAGTGGCTTGCTTCGCCGAAATGGGCCCTGGCCGCAATTATGCTCGTGGCCATCTGGAAAGGGCTTGGATTCAGCATGGTGATCTTCCTGGCCGGCCTGCAGGGCATTCCTCGCGAGTTCTACGAGGCCGCCCAAATCGACGGCGCCAGCCGCTGGGCCCGTTTCCAGAACATTACCTTCCCGCTGCTGAACCCGACCATTGTCTTCATTACTGTGACGGGTGTGATCGGTTCCCTGCAGGTGTTCACGCCGGCCGTCATCATGACCACCCGGCAAGGCGAAGCCGGCGGGCCCATCGACTCGACTCGGGTCATGGTCTACCACATCTACGCCACGGCGTTCCGCTACAACGACTTGGGCTTCGGTGCCGCCCTGGCCTTCGTTCTGTTCGCCCTGATCCTGGTCATCACACTGGTTCAACTACGGGTCACGCAGCGCGAGTTCGAGTACGGCTAGGCCTTCCATGACCGCCACGGCCGCTACGCAATCCACAGAAAACGGCTCCCGCATGCACTGGCTGGGCAAGGGCATCGGCCTGCTCGTGCTGTTAATCGGCGGAGTCTGGATGCTGCTGCCCCTGGTCTGGATGCTGTCCGCGTCCCTGATGCCACTGTCCGAAGTCATCAAGATCCCGCCGGTCTGGTTCGCACCGGCCAAGTACACCGTCGGCAATTTCAGTGAGGTTTGGTTCGACATCGGTTTCTGGCGCTTCTCCCTGAACAGCGCCTTTGTGGCCCTCACCATCACTACCTGCCAATTGCTGACCAGCACGATGGCCGGGTTTGCCTTCGCCCGTTACGAGTTCCCGGGCCGCACCGTCATCTTCATCGTGATCCTGTCCACCCTCATGATCCCGTTCCAGGTGATCATGATCCCTCTGTTCATCATGATGGCCAAGCTGGGCCTGGTGAACACCTACTGGGGCATGATCGTGCCGGCCATCGTGACCCCGTTCGGCATCTTCCTCATGCGCCAGTTCATGCTGAGCGTGCCCAAATCCCTGCTGGAAGCCGCGCGCATTGACGGCGCGTCCGAGCCCTACATCTACGCGCGCATCATGTTGCCCCTGAGCAAGCCGGCCATTGCCGCACTCACGATTTTCACCTTCCTGGCCGCTTGGGACGACTTCCTCTGGCCGCTGATCATCATCAACAGCAAGCAGAAGTGGACGCTGCCCATCGCCATGTCCCGCTTCACCGAGCAGTACATCTCCCAGACCCACCTGCAAATGGCCGGTGCCGCGGTCATGTTCCTGCCGGTGCTGATCGTTTTCCTGCTGATGCAGCGCAACTTCATCGAAGGTGTGGCCATGACGGGCCTCAAGGGCTGATTCGGACCACCCCAGAACCCGACACGTCCGCGGCATCTCCACCGCATATTCGATCCTGGATCCGCGCGCTTCGGCCCCGGCCGCCCATATCCGACACGACATCGGAACCGCGACCTCCATCAGGCACACCCCCATGTACAAAGTAGGCATCGTAGGGGCGGGCAGCATCTCCCGCATCCATGCGGCCGCGTGGGCGCGGCTGCCGGTGGAACTGGCGGGGTGGCACGACGTTGTGCCGGAAGCCGCCGTGGCGAAGGCGGAACGCTGGGGCGGACGAGCCTTCGATTCCCTGGAGGACCTGCTGGCCGCGTCCGACATCGTGGATGTCTGCACCAACGTCACGGCCCACCCGGAGCCGGTCCTGGCCGCCGCACACGCCGGCAAGGCCATTGTGTGCGAAAAGCCGCTGGCCCGGACCGTGACCCAGTGCGAAGAGATTCTTACCGTCTGCCAAGAGCGGCAGGTACCTCTGTTCGTGGCCCACGTGGTTCGGTTCTTCCCCGAGTTCGAAGCTGCCTGGAGAGCCGTGCAGGCGGAAACCATCGGCAAACCGGGAATGATCCGCACGGTGCGGGCAGGAGGCTTTCCCCGCATGGGCGGCGGGCCCGCCGCCCGGCGCTATGCAGATTTCGAACAGAGCGGCGGTGTCATTATGGATGTGGGCATCCACGACATCGACTTCCACCGCTGGTGCATGGGCGAAGTCGAACGGGTGTTTGCCCGAGGCCTGCTGGAGGCCGGTGTGCCGCAGTGCGACCACGCCCTCCTGACCCTGCGATTCGAGTCCGGTGCCATCGGCCATATCGAAGCCAGCTGGGCCCACACGCCCGGCCGGACCCGCACCCATCTGGAAATCGCCGGCGACCAAGGCCTCGTGGCCTGGGACTCCCGGGATCCCGCCTCGCTGTCCTGGCGCACGCGGGAGGACGATATGCCCATGGCACAGAACGCACTGCAGGACGCGGACCATCCCTACTTTGCGGAACTGGCGCACTTCCTGGGTTGCCTGGACACGGGTTGCGAGTTTCGGGTGACCCCGCACGACGCCCTGATGGCCGTCAAGGTTTCTCAGGCCGCCCTCCACTCGATCCGCACCGGCCAACCGGTCGCGATCGCCGACTTCAGGGATTGACCATGGCCGTCCGCATTGGCCTGTGCAGCCTCGACCACCTGCATGCGATGTCCTATCTGGCCTGCCTGGCCGAGGTTTCCGACGTTGACCTTGTCGGCATTTGGGACGACGACAGGGAGCTCCGGGAGACAACCGCCCAGCGCTTCGGGACGCAGGCCTGTCCCTCGCTGCAGGACCTCCTCGACCGGGATTTGGACGGGGTCATCGTCTGCTCGGCCAATGCCCGCCACCGGGAGCATGTGGAAGCAGCCGCCCGGCACACCCCGTACATCCTGTGCGAAAAGCCAATCGCCACCTCCGCGGCTGACGGCCAGGCCATGATCGACCATTGCCGGACAACCGACGCCAAGCTTCAAATC
>DAOUIC010000232.1:0-7285 GCA_034428255.1 Anaerolineales bacterium | reverse complement strand
TGGATTGCCTGCAACTTTTACTTTGAAGCAGAAACACGGAGATAAGGCTTTTGCCTTTAAGCCCATTATTTCTGGGGTATCAATACTCAAGGCATAGCAGAGTGGTAGTGTGTTGTGTCGTTTTCCACCGAAGAGGGTATGAAGCGGCACCCCAAGAATCTGTCCTCGGAGATCGTGCAAAGCGATGTCTACAGCGGCTTTAGCGAACGGGTGTCCATTACTAACAGCGGGTTTCAACGCGTCATAGATGGCGTGGTGGATTGCATTGTGATTTAGTGGGTCTGCGCCAAGCAGCAAGGGAGCAATGTAATGTTGGATAGTGGTTGTGATGGATTCAGTGGTTTCGTAACTCCATGAAGGAAGTGCGCGTTGTTCACCCCAACCGACATAGCCGTCGTCAGTCGTAATTTTGACGAAGACATGGTCACCTGCGGAGCCAGTGTCTCCCACGAAGCCGGTCCCGATATTAAAGACATCTTTCATCCCGACAGCTGTCGGATAAACATCTACGTGTGCTATTTTACGCATGTACTTTTAAGTTTCCTTGCGGTTAAGCTGAAGCGGATGGCCCCATAGCTGGCCGGCGGATCGATGCCCATGGCCGACAGGACGTGGCTGGGCTGGTGGGCGCCACTGGTGCAGGCGCTGCCGCTGCTGGCCATAATCCCCGCCATGTCCAGCCCAATCAGGATCGATTCTGCTTCCAGGCCGTCAAAGACGAAGGAGGCATGGTGGGACAGCCGATCCTGTCGCGAACCGGTCAGATGCGCCCCTTCAATTTCCACGAGCAGGTTGGTGATGAGTTCATCACGCAACTCCTGCAACCGCGTCGCTTCATCCTCGGCGTTCGCCATGCACAGGTCAAGTGCCTTGGCCATGCCGACAATCAGCGGTACATTTTCCGTACCGGCTCGACGTCCGCCCTCGTGGCCGCCGCCGGTCATATAGGGCCGGAAGGGCGTGTTGCGACGCAGATACAGGAATCCCACCCCCTTGGGACCGTGGAACTTGTGGGCGGAGACGCTCAGGGCGGCTACCTTCAGCGCATCCACGGAGACGGGCTCCCTGGTTAGGGCCTGCACTGCATCGGTGTGCAGAGGCACGCCGGCGGTCTCACAGATCTCTCCCAGCTCTGCCAGCGGCTGTACGGTTCCGACTTCGTTGTTGGCATACATGCACGACACCAGGGCCGCGGGTTCCTGCAGGGCCTCCTCGAGATCGGACGGGTCGATCCGTCCCTGGCAATCGACCGGCAGGAGCACCGGTTCGAAGCCGTGGAGTTCGGCCAGGTCCTCCAGCGTCTCCAGGACGGCATGGTGCTCAATGGCGGTCGATACGATGCGGTTGGCGCCCGTGGCGGCGCGGCGGGCCAGTGAGATGCCGCGCAGGGCGGCGTTGTTGCCTTCGGTGCCGCACCCGGTAAAGATGATTTCGGATGGTCCGGCCCCAATGTGTGCGGCGATCGAACTGCGGGCCTTCTGAAGGCCGGCGTAGGCGCTGCGCCCGGCTGCGTGGATGCTGGAGGGATTGCCGTAGCTGTCGGCAAAGAATTCCTGCATGGCATCCACCACCTCGGGCCACACCGGCGTGGTGGCAGAGTGATCCAGGTAGATGGGCTCGCGGGTGGCAGGCTGCATGGAAGCGGGTTCGGAAAGGACTTGGCTGACCGATTGTAGCACCCGCCAAGGCCGATGATTTCGGTGCCGACTTCGGTTGTTCCGGACGGAACCGGACTTCCGCATGCCCGCGGATTCCGCCACGATCGTGGGTATAATGCGCGCCGTCGTTTCGACTGGGACCCATGGATTGCGTCGCCGCCGAGCGGCCCTCGGATTGTCGAACAAGCACCCGGTCCCCATCCCCGCCACTCCGGAGACCTCTGCCGGCCATGAGCAAAATTCGCAATGTTGTTGCCCGCGAGATTCTCGACAGCCGGGGCAACCCCACGCTGGAAGTGGACGTTGAACTGACGGATGGCCATGTGGGCCGGGCCGCGGTTCCCAGCGGAGCCAGCACGGGCGCGCACGAGGCGGTTGAATTGCGCGACGGCGACGCAGGCTGGTACGGGGGCAAGGGTGTTGGCAAGGCCGTCACGAACGTAAACGCGGTTCTGGGGCCTGCACTTGAAGGACGGGATGCGTTTGAACAGGTGGCACTGGACCGTCAGCTGTGCAATCTCGACGGCACGCCCAACAAGGGGAACTTCGGTGCCAACGCCATCCTGGGCATCAGCCTGGCGAACGCCAAGGCCGCGGCGGGCAGCGCGGGCCTGTCGCTCTACCAGTATCTGGGCGGCGCGAATGCCCATGTGCTGCCGGTGCCGATGATGAACATCCTGAACGGTGGTGCCCACGCCAAGGGCAGCACCGACTTCCAGGAGTTCATGGTCATGCCTGTCGGGGCCGAGTCCTTCCGGCAGGGGCTGGAATGGGGCGTGGCCGTCTATCGGGCCCTCAAGTCGCTTCTGGAGGAAGGGGGATATTCCACCAATGTCGGGGATGAAGGCGGCTTCGCACCGGCACTCGGAGGCAACGAGCGGGCCTTGGAACTGATTTCCCGGGCGATCGCCAACGCCAACCTGCGTGAGGGCGAAGACATCTGGATTGCGCTTGATCCGGCCGCCTCCGAACTGTACGACGCGGAGTCCGGCCAGTACCGTCTGCCGATCGAGGGACGGAACCTGTCCAGCGCGGAACTGGTGGATCTGTGGTGCGATTGGGTTGCGCGCTATCCGATCATCAGCATCGAGGACGGACTTGCCGAGGACGACCTCGAGGGCTGGGCCCTGCTGCACGAGGCGGCCGGCGACAGGGTTCAACTGGTCGGCGACGACCTGCTGGTGACCAATGTCGACCGCATCCGGATGGCCATTGAGCGGAAGCTGTGCAACTCCCTGCTCTGCAAGGTCAACCAGATTGGAACCTTGAGCGAGGCCGTGCAGGCGGTTGAAATGAGCCACCGCGCCGGCTGGACCAGCGTCGTCAGCCATCGTTCCGGGGAGACCGAGGACACGACGATTGCCGATCTCGTCGTGGCGCTCAACACGGGCCAAATCAAGACCGGCGCGCCGGCGCGCAGCGATCGGGTTGCCAAGTACAACCAGCTCCTGCGCATCGAGGAGCAGCTGGGCGACGCAGCGGTCTATGCCGGCCGGGCCGCCTTTCGGCAGCCGCGGTAGTGAACCGCTCCCATCCGAACAAGCACTTCGAAGCAACACAGCAGGAAGCCATGAGCGAACCAAAGCCAGTGGAGATCATTCCGCCGGAGCAGTACGGCAAGGAGTACAGCGAGGCGTGGGCAATGGACGTGTTCTGCGTCACCAACAGCCAGGGCGAGAAGTACTATCTGCATGCTGTTAATATCACGGTGGAAGGAGCGGAGGTCACCACGCTGGCGTTCCGCCGTCAGATCCGCTACAAGGCCCAGTCTCGTCTGCCCGACGGGTACCGGGTGATCGAATCCACCAACGGACTGCCGGTGGCGCAGCCGGATCCGGAACTGGGTCCGGACCTGACCTTCGACGACTTCGAGTTTGACGGCTAGGCCGCCATCGCCCGACGGCGGCCGGACATCTGGAGGAAGTGACATGATCCAGGCCGCTGTTCTGCACCAGCCCCACACTCCGTTGGAGGTAATGGAGTTTGAAAAGCCGCCCCTCGATCCGGACTGCATCGAAGTGCGGATTCTGGCCAGCGGGGTTTGCCACTCCGACTGGCATGTTGTCAAGGGGGAGTGGACCCAGATCGAGACACCCTTGATCCTCGGCCACGAAGGGGCCGGTGTGATCGAGAAGGTTGGCGACGAGATCTCGGACGTCGGCCCCGGCGACCGGGTGATCCTCTCGTGGAAGCCCCACTGCGGCTATTGCGAGATGTGCCAGCGCGGCCATCCCGCGGTTTGCTCCTCGGAGTACGACGACAGTCTGGAACCTGTGTTCCCCGGCTCGGACCGCACGATGTCCCAGATGAGCGGCATCGGCACCTTTGCCACGGGAACCACGGTGCATCGCACACAAATTGTGCCCATCGAGAAAGACACGCCGATGGGGCCGGCCGCCCTGATCGGCTGCGGCGTCATGACGGGCGTGGGGGCCGTCATCAACACGGCGGCCGTGGAGCCCGGCAGTTCGGTTGCGGTCTTCGGCTGCGGCGGGGTCGGCCTCAACTGCATCCAGGGTGCCCGCCTGTCCAACGCCAGCCCGATCATCGCCGTGGACCTCCTGGACAACAAACTGGACATGGCCCGCGAGTTCGGTGCCACCCATGTGGTCAACGCCGGGCGGGAGGATCCGGTGGAGCGCATCCGCGCCATCACCGGCGGGGCCGGTGCCCACTATGCGTTCGAGGCGATCGGCCTGACGGCCGAGCCTTTCATCCAAGCCCTGGAGTGCACGCGGGCCCGCGGCGTGACCGTCTATGTGGGCCACGCCCCTGTGGACACGGAACTGAAGCTGGATGCGCGCATGTGGATTCAGGAAAAGACCGTGATCGGCTCCCTGTATGGCTCGGCGCGCACGCAGGTGGACTTTCCCCGCATGGTCTCGCTCTACAGAAGTGGCCACCTGATGCTGGACGAGTTGGTGACCCGCGAATACGAGCTGGGCGGCGTAAACGACGCGTTTGCGGCCCTGGAGCGTGGCGAGGTGGCCCGCAGCGTACTCATGATGGAGTGAGGGGAGACCCGATGTTTGACACCGCAATCGTCAAGGTGGAATGGGCGGGCCTGCCCGGTGCGCGTCCGCGTGCGGCGGGTTCCAATGCGCGGCTGGATGTCCACGGCCTGGAAACGGTGGCCCGGTTGATGCGGATCACAACTGCCGACGGACACACCGGTCTGGGCTGGTCCGACTGCCCCAAGTCCTTCGGGGGCAGCCTCCTGGGCAAGTCGCTGAGCGATGTCTTTGTCGAGGGGGTCGGTCCCGCGGACCAGTGGCAGCCCATGGAGTATCCGCTCTGGGATCTGGCGGCCCGGATTGCGGGCAAGCCGGTTTTTCGTCTGCTGGCGGCCCAGCGCGGCGTGTCACTGCCCGACGAAGTGTCGGTTCCCTGCTACGACACGTCACTTTATATCGACGATCTGCACCTGTCCGACGACGACGAGTCAGTGGAACTGCTGAAGTCCGAGGCTGCCTTCGGGAAGGATCAGGGCCATGCAAACTTCAAGATCAAGGTGGGTCGCGGCGGCCGCCACATGTCCCTGGAGGCAGGTACGGTCCGGGACATCAAGATCATCAAGGGGGTGCGCGAGGTGGCCGGGCCGGACGGCCGCATCATGATTGACGCCAACAACGGCTGGAACCTGAACCTGGCCAAGCGGGTTCTGAGCGAGACCGCGGATGCCCGCGTCCATTGGATTGAGGAGGCCTTCCACGAGGATCCCGTCCTGTACGAGGACCTGCAGGAATGGAAGCGGCGCGAAGGGATCGACACCCTGATTGCCGACGGGGAGGGACAGGCCTCGCCCACACTGATGGACATGGCTGCCCAGGGATTGGTGGATGTCGTGCAGTACGACATTTTCAGCCCCGGCCTGATGGCCTGGCTGGATATTGGCGGCAGGCTGGATCCAATGGGCGTGACCTCCTCGCCGCATCATTACGGACGGGTACTCGGCAACTACTTGACCGGCCATCTGGGTGCGGTCCTTGAACATTTCGGCTTTGTGGAGTGGGATGCGGCGGATACGCCGGGCCTGCACGCTCCCTATACTGTCGAGGACGGATGGATTTCCCTGCCGGAGACTCCGGGATTTGGCTTGGAGGTCGATACCGACCACTTCGAGTCCATGGTTCGGGAACACGGTTGGTGCACGGTTCTGAATTGACCGGGGCCCATGTGGCTGGTTTCAATTGCTCTGCAACCTGACCAAACCCAGTCGGGCAGGCCGGTTGAAATTATGTTTAATCTGTGCTCTAATTTGTAGCAGGTTCCTCATCCAGCCCACGAGGCGAATTGACCGTGCCTGTCGTGCAGTCGTACCCGGTTCATGTGTTCTGCCACGCGGACCTGAACACCACCGACGTACAGGCTGCGCGCAACTTCTACGGAACGCTCCTGGATTGGGCCTCTACGGAGACGCAGTTGGAAGGACAGCCGGTTCACTCGATGGGCCGGAGCGACGGTCAGGCCGCGGCCGGCCTGACGCAGTTGCCGCCCAATGCCCTGGCAGCCGGCATGCATCCAAGTTGGGCTCCATATGTCCATGCGGCGGATGCCGGTCGGACATTGGCAGCCGTCGAGGAGGCCGGGGGTACCACTGTCATGCCGCCGTTTGCCGTGGAAGACTTGGCCAGCATTGCCGTGATGATGGATGCCGCGGGAGCGGCGGTCGCTTTCTTCCCGGCGGGTACGCAGATCGGGGCCGGCACTGTGCCCGAATCCGGCTCCATGGTTTGGTTTGAACTGTTGACCGGAGACCGCTCCGCGGCCGCCGCCTATTTCCGGTCTGTCTTCGGCTGGGGAACGGAACAGGCCCGGGCGCAGGTGGGAATCGAGTCGGGTCCCGTTGGCCGCGTTGCCCGGCTGCTGGATCCGCAAGGAGTGCCGTTCGGCCTTGCCCAGGCCGACTGAACGGTCCATTACCGAGGGACAGCCGTAGGAGCTGTCCACAGATACAAGGAAATCCCAATGGCAAGGTTGACGCTGAGTTCCGGACATGACGACCGCAGGCAAGTGCTGGAGGTGGACTTGGACCGCACCAGCATGGCGGACATCTACGACTGGTGCATGGACGCGATCCCGGATCACGGGGAGGAGTGCTATCGGCTCCCCCAGGATGCGCCGGCATCGGTTCTCACATTGTCCCGCCGCGGCCCGGCCATGGATCTCCTGCTCACGGGCAGGGCGGAAGGCGCCGAACCGCCGTTCCAGTATGCGGGCTGCATCGGCCCGTCCCATTTCAGGCTGCCGCCGGGCACCTTCGAGCAGCCTTCCCTGCTGGACGGATTGGATTTCCGGTTCACCCCAGGCCTGTACCCTCCGGAAAACAAGGCGGAGGAGAATCCCGTGGTGCCGATGCGGGAAGCTCCCCGCATGACGTTCCGGGAATATCTGAACGCGGTCACGCGGCAGCCCCTGCTGCCGTTTCAGGCCAATCCGGCCTCCGGTTGACGGAAGCCGTTTCCGCACCATCCGCCACTAACCAACGGCACATTCACCATGTCGGTCGTGGATCAACACCCCGTCGGTTCCTTCAGCTGGCTGGAACTGGCAACGTCCGAACCGACCGCCGCCGCGGGTTTCTATGCCGGCCTGATGGGCTGGGAGTTCAAGGACCCGGAACCGGA
>DAOUIC010000231.1:0-3762 GCA_034428255.1 Anaerolineales bacterium | reverse complement strand
CGGCCTTTGAAATCGGTCTCGAGTTCCGGCCCGAGTTGGGCACGGCGCCCTTCCCCGCGGAACTGCGCAAGCTGCAGTTCGTCCTGACCGGCGCGCGCGAGGTCGGGGACTTCCGGCAGCCCGCCGGGGAGGACACCTGGGATTTCTACGACCTGAAGGGCATCCTGGAGCTGCTGTTCAGCCGGCTCAACCTGGATCACCGGATCACGTGGGCGGCGGCCCAGGACCATCGCTACGGACCCTATTGCGCCCGCATCGAACTGGACGGCGAACCGATAGGCCTGGCCGGGGAACTGCATCCCCTTGTGCGTTCCGCCTGGGATCTGGACGGACGGCGCGTGGTGGTGGGCAACGTGGAGCTGCCGCCGCTGGTGGCGCCCTCGTGGCAGGTCAAGCAGATGCAGGCCATCAGCCCCTATCCGTCGGTGATTGAGGACATGGCATTCCAGATGGATATGGGAATCACGGCCCAGGCCGTGGTGCAGGCCATCCGGCAGGCCGGCGGCGAGTTGTTGACGAACGTCGAACTGTTCGATCTCTATGCCGGCGAGCCCCTGCCGCCCGGAACCAAGTCGCTGGCCTGGCGGTTGACCTATCAGGCGGTGGACCACAGCCTGAACGACAAGGAGGTCGCGCGTCTCCGGCGGCGCATTGCCCGTACCGTCGAACACCGGACGGGAGCCGTCCTGCGGGAAGGCTGAATCCGGTTAGCCGGGGTCGGGCTGGCACCCGGTTGTTCCATCACTCGTCGGTCCTGGCAGAAGCCAAGTGGGAAGACTTGGAGTGGGGAAGCACCTTTTCAGTCGTCTATCCAGATCAAGTGGCCGGGTTGGCGGTGCTGACAAACGGATTGGAACAACAGGCCATCATCGCTTTCCTCACCGGTCCGGATGACTGGATCTCCGCGCTGGAACGCCATCCGTCAAGACCCGCGCCTTTAAGCAGGATATGATGCAGCCACTTTTCACCGGTTCCCCTCGCTTGCCCATTCCCGATGGCAACACGGAAGTCGACGACACCCATGACATATGAAACGCAGGATGTCGAGTGGAAAGCATCCTGGCGCGACGAATATCTGAAGTGGATCTGCGGATTCGCCAACGCTCAGGGCGGTATCCTTGAGATCGGCAGGAACGACCGCGGCGAGGTCATCGGGGTGAATGATGTTCATCGTCTGCTTGAAGAGATTCCCAACAAGGTGCTGTCACTCCTTGGCATCGTTGTCGAGGTGAACCTGAAGTCGGAAAGCGGCTTGGAGTACTTGGAGATCCTGGTCGAACCCCACCCCAATCCGATCAGCTACCGGGGAAAGTTTCACTATCGTTCGGGAAGCACGAAACAGGTACTGGAGGGACCTGCGCTAACCCGCCTCCTGCTTCAAAAACACGGCCGTACCTGGGACGATGTTCCCCTGCCGGGCATCGATCTCAAGAGTCTGGATGAACGGGTTGTGGCTGACTTTCGGCATCGTGGTGCCGAGAGTGAGCGATTGCCACGGGAGATCTTGGGTGAGTCCGATGAGGCCGTGCTCGAGAAGCTCCAGTTGCGGGAGGCGGGTTTCCTAAAACGCGCTGCGGTCCTGCTCTTTCATCCGGCACCTCACCGGTTCATCATGGAGGCCTTCCTAAAGATCGGCTACTTTCGGGGCTCCGAGTTGCTGTTTCAGGATGTGGTCGAGGGTGACTTGTTCACGCAGGTTGATCAGGCGATGGACTTGTTGTACACGAAGTACACGCGAGCCCTGATCTCCTACGACGGCATCTACCGCGTCGAGACCTTCCCTGTGCCGCGCGAGGCCATGCGGGAAGCGGTGATCAATGCCGTCATTCATCGGGATTACTCCAGTCCCACTACGATTCAGATCCGCGTGTACGATGACCGGGTCGCAATCTGGAACGCGGCTCATTTGGCTCCGGAGTGGGTCACCGACCAACTTGCCGAGGAATTCTCTTCACGTCCACATAACCCGCGAGTTGCCTACGCCTTCTTTCGAGCCGGCATGATCGAAGCCTGGGGACGGGGCATCCAGCGGATAATGGACATCTGCCGGGAGGTTGGCAACCCGGCCCCAACTTGGAGGCTGGAGGCGGGCGGCAGTGGCCTGTGGATAAAGTTCCCGTTTTCGGCAGCCTACCAAACTGCCGATGCCGCTGCGCGTGGCATCGCGGTCCAAGAGACTACCCAGAAGACTACCTAGAAGACTACCCAGAAGACTACCCAGAAGAGTACCCGAGATAGATTTTGGACTACCTGCGGGCTGAGCCTGAGCTAACTCAGCGTGTGCTTGCTGAGCGTGTCGGCCTGACGCCGGACGGGGTTCGGTACCACCTTCGCAAGTTGAAGGCCGCCGGAGCCCTTCGTCGGGTTGGTTCGGACAGGGCTGGGAGTTGGGAGGTACTGTGGTGAACTGGATTGGGACGTGAGTTCGAAATGGTAGGGCATTTCATGCTTTGCCCTTCTGACGATTTGCATGGGCACTGCAACACAGGCTCTTGCTTTGGGACCTTTCAGTCGCCGGGGAAAGGCTAAGTTGGTTCAGCCGGCACCGTCTTGACGGCCGGCCGCCGGCCGCGCCTCGCGCCGGCGCCGGCGGGCATCCGCCCAGCGCTCCCAGACCAGCGGCCCACCGCGGCCGATGCGGACCAGGTCCAGGTCCGAAACCACGATGGTTTCGGAGAAGTGGCGGTGGGCCTCCGCCAGGATTTCGCGGACGGTGTAGCGCGGGCCCACATGGTGGATGACGAGGTGGCGCACCCGGGCGCGGGCGGCCAGCCGGGCCGCTGCACGCACGGTGATGTGGCCGTTTTCCCTGGCCAGTTCCCGATCCGCGTGCAGATAGGTGCCCTCGATGGCGAGCAGATCCGCGCCGTCGGCAATGTCGTGCAGGGGGCCGGTGCGGTCGACATCGCTGATGAAGACCAGCCGGGTGCCGGCGATGGGTTCGCCCAGCACCTGGTCGGGATGGATGGTTCGGCCGTCCGCCAGCGTCAGCGGCTGCTCGTTGACCAGCACCCGCCTTTCCGGGCCGAAGGGCACCCCCAGAGCGCTGGCCTGTTCCTCCAGGAAGTGGCGGCGTGCCCGTTCCTGGAAGACAAAGCCGAAGGTGGGTGTGTTGCGGTGGTCGACCGCGACGGCCTCCACGGTCATGTCCGCGGTTTCGAAGATTGGGCCGGCTTCGATCGGCACCAGCTCAATCTTGCGGTTGGACTCCCAGCGGGGATTGAAGACGACCTTCATCAGCTCCCGGACCCGCTGGAGCGTGGCCGGATGCCCCATGATCTGCATGGATTCCATCGAACCCCAGCGACCCAGCGTGCTGGACAGGCCGCCCAGGCCCAGGATGTGGTCCAGGTGGCGATGGGTAAGCAGGATCTTGTCCAGCCGCTTGAAGCCCATGCCGCTGCGCAGGATTTGGCGTTGGGTGCCTTCGCCGCAGTCGATCATGAACCGCTCGTTCCGATAGAGGACCACGGCGCTGCTGAGGCTGCGCTGCTGGGTGGGCACGGAGGCGGCCGTGCCCAGGAACCGGATTTCAAACATGGTCGGCTACTCGTCCAGGGACCGGAAGGACCAGGTTCGGCTCTCCGTGTCGAACAGACCCCAGCTCGGCGCACCGAGCCGTCCCATAATCTCGCCGGGATTGGCCAGTTGGCAGTTGCCCACCTGTTCCCAGTTCTGCAGGTGGTTGTGCCCGTAGCAAACCAGATCGTACAGGCCCGAAAGGGCCAGCGGACGCGCGATTTCGGGGTAGTGGTTCATGGC
>DAOUIC010000230.1:0-1726 GCA_034428255.1 Anaerolineales bacterium | reverse complement strand
GGCGATGCCGATCCGATGGACCAGCAGTCCATCACGTGGTGTTTTGCACTTTCCCACCATCCGGACGAGGACCATGTAATCGAACAACCGGACATGTACTCCGTTTGGAGGAGCTATCGGCCGGACTTCTGGCCCGGCCCGTTTTTCGACTGGCACGATTGCAACCCGATCACGCTGGAGCGCCGGTTCGCGCCGATTTTCCATGCACCGGACCATCCGGAGCGGCCGCGGGAACGGTGGCGCTACCGCCGGCTGCTGGATGCCGGGCTCATGGAACCGGATGCCGGCATCGGCGATATTTCCCTGATCAACTGGCCTCAGAACGATTACTGGGCCAAACCCTTGCTCGGCGTATCGGCAACCATGCAGGAACAGGCATTGTGGGAGGCGCGCCAGTTGAGTCTGTCGTGGTTGTATTGGATGCAGACCGAGGCACCGCGGGTGGACGGTGGCACGGGCTACCGGGGCCTCAGGCTCAGGGAGGACGTGGTTGGCTCGCACGATGGTCTGGCCAAGTATGTCTACGTGCGTGAATCCCGCCGTATCAGAGCGGAGTTTACGGTCTTGGAAGAGCATGTGGGCTTGGAGCAGAGGGGAGATCTGAAGGGAGCCGAATCCTTTTCGGACACCGTGGGCACGGGCTGCTACCGTATTGACCTGCATCCCAGTTCCGCGAACCGGAACTACGTCTATGTCGGCTCCTATCCATTCCAGATTCCGTTGGGTGCCTTGATCCCCGTGCGGGTCGAAAATATCCTGCCTGCGTGCAAGAACCTCGGAGTCACCCATATCACCAACGGCTGCTACCGGCTGCATCCCGTGGAGTGGGCGATTGGGGAAGCGGCGGGCACCCTGGCAGCGTTCAGCCTGCAGAGGAGAACGTCACCGCGCGGCGTGTTGCACGGTGAAGGGTTACTAAGCGAGTACCAGGAGCTCCTGGCCCGTGGCGGCGCCGACCTGCACTGGCCGGACCACGCCCGCAACATCGCGGTTTGATGCGCCCCGCAGCCCAAGTCCCCAAACCGACAGTAGCTGTTCCCGGACTCTTCCGCACAACCACAACATGGTGACCGGCGATGCCGTTCTCGATTGACCAAGTCGTTCCCTGGGGTCGAACCCTCGATGAATACGAGGCCATGTTCAGTCTGTCGTCACAGGACAAGGCGGGACGCATCCTGGGATGTGCGGACGGACCGGCCAGCTTCAATGCGGAAATGACGGCACAGGGATGCCGCGTGGTGTCCGTTGATCCGCTGTATGCCTTTACGCCAGAGGCCATTGCGCAGCGGGGTCGCGAGGCATTCGATCTGATGTTGGATCAGACGCGGTGCAATCGGCAGGACTTCGTGTGGGACCGCATAAGTTCGCCGGAGGCACTGGGCCAACTCCGGATGAAGGCCCAGCATCTGTTTTTGGAAGACTTTCCCTGCGGCAAGGCCGAGGGCCGCTACATCGACGCGTCCCTGCCGGATCTGCCGTTTTCCGATGGGACGTTTGACTTGGCCCTGTGTTCCCATTTCCTGTTTCTATACAGCCAGCAGTTTGATCTGGAATTCCACGTGCGGGCCATGCAGGAGATGCTCAGGGTGGCCCGGGAAGTTCGGGTGTTTCCCCTGCTGCAGCTGGGCGGCGCGCCCTCCCCTCACGTGCAAGGGGTTGTGGCGGCCTGCCGCGCGGCAGGCATGTGTGCGGAGTTGGTGTCTGTCAACTACGAGTTCATGCGGGA
>DAOUIC010000229.1:0-16466 GCA_034428255.1 Anaerolineales bacterium | reverse complement strand
CAGTACGACTGGTGGCTGCTGAGCGCCCTGGCATCGCTGCTGGCCATAGGCATCATCATGGTGTTCAGCGCCAGCTACTACGAAGGCCTGCTGCGCGTCGTGCCGGACGGGCTCTACTTCCTGAAGCGACAGATCCTGTGGCTCATTGCGGGCCTGGCGGTCTTCCTTGTGGCCGCCGCGGTGCCGCACAGAATCTGGCAAAGCCTGAGTCCCGCAATGTTCATCGTGGCCTGTCTCGGCCTGATCGCCGTGCTGGCGGTGGGCACGCGCGCGTTCGGCTCGCAGCGCCTGCTGTTCGGCGCCAGCTTCCAGCCCAGCGAAATCATGAAGATTGTGATGATCTTCTACACCAGCCACTGGCTGGACAGCAAGGGGGAGAAGCTGCGGGACAACAACACCGGCCTGTACCCCTTTTCGCTGTTCACCGCCGTCGTCGCGATTCTGCTCGTGCTGCAGCCGGACATCACGATGGCGATCCTCATTTCCACGACCGCCTTTGCCCTGTTCTTCCTGGCCAGCAGAAATCTCCGGCAGTTGCTGTGGGTGGGCATCCTCTTTGCCATCCTGATTGTGGCGACGGCCACCCTTTACCCCTACATGACGGAACGCATCCTCGACTTCAAGGATTCCTTTGCGGATCCCCTCAACAGCGCCAGCTGGCAGGAGCGCAACACGGCGCGGGCCGCGGTGCGGGGAGGGCTGTTCGGCACCGGCCCGGGCCAGGGGGAAATGAAGACCTTGTGGGTGGTGCTGCCCTGGACCGACTCGGTTTTTGCCGTGATTGGCGAGGAAACCGGCTTCGCCGGCTCCATGGCCGTGGTCGGCCTGTACGCCGTCATCGCGTGGCGCGGGTTTGCCATTGCGGCCAGGGCCACCACCCTGTTCCGCCAGTTGACCGCGGTGGGGCTCATTTTCATGCTGACGACGCAGGCGCTACTGCACGTGTGCGTGGTGCTCAACATCACACCCGTCACGGGCATGACCCTGCCCTTTGTCAGTTTTGGCGGATCCTCCCTGGTCACCTGGCTGGGAGCCATGGGGGTGCTGGTCAACATCGACCACATGACACGCATCCAGGCCAATCCATGAAACTGTTGTGCGCCGGCGGCGGCTCGGGCGGCCACGTATACCCGGCCCTGGCAATCCTGGAGCGTCTGGAAGCGCTCTGCGCCGATCGGGCGGAACGCCTCGACACCTTCTGGCTGGGAGGGACCGGGGATCTGGCCCGGCAATTGGTTGCGGGCGCCGGGATTCGGTACCGGGTGGTCGCCACGGGCCCGTTGCTGGACCGCGGGCCGGGACGGCGCATCCTCAGTCTCGTCCAGGTCTGCCTGGGCACGCTGCAGGCCTGCCTGCATATACTCCGCTTCAAGCCCGACGCATGCCTGGCCACGGGAGGCAATGCCGCCGCGCCCGGAGCCCTGGCAGCGCGCATTTTGGGCATACCCCTCATCCTGCTGCTGCCCGACTCGGCACCCGGAATCACGGCGCGCTGGCTTGGCCGGCTGGCCCGCACCGTCCTGGTCACAACAACCTCGGCCGCGGAGTGCTTCCCGCACAACAGCCTGCTGTGCGGGTACCCGGTACGCGGGGATCTGCTGGCGGCCATGAACAATCCGGCCGCCAGTCGTCGCAGCCTGCTGGCCGCCATGGACATGCCGGCCGACGAACCGGGGGAACCCCTGCTGGTGGTGATGGGAGGAAGCCAGGGAGCCCGATCGCTGAACCAGGCGATACTTCACCATCTGCCAGCCTTGCTGCAGGAAGCATTGGTGCTGTTGGTCACCGGCCATGCGGAGTTTGATGCCGTTGCCGAAGCCCTACGGCGGATGGGGCTGGCCTCCGAACTCCGGGGGAAACTGGCGGTGCGGCCCTATTTGGACCGGGAGGCCCCCCAGGCCCTGGCAGCCGCCGACGTGGCCGTCATGCGCGCCGGCGCCAGCATTCTGGGCGAACTTCCGGCCTCCCGGACTCCGGCCGTCCTGGTTCCGCTGCCCATCGCCGGAGGCCACCAATGGTCCAATGCCCGCGCCCTGGAACAGGCAGGGGCCTGTCTGGTGACCGAGGATGCAACCGTACGCGACCAGTTGCCGACGCTTCTCCTTCCCCTGTTGCGCGATGCGGATCGACGAACAACCATGGCGGCCCGCATGGCAACACTTGACCGGTCGAACGCGGCCGAAACCGCAGCCACGGCCATCGCCTCCGTGGCCAAGCACTCGGTTTGCGCCAACGGCCGCCCGGAGCCCGAAACGGATCGCCCGAAACCGCAGCTGCCCTGACCGCCCGCGCCCCGCATCGCCATGACTGCCACTCTCGCCACGTTGATTGTCAGCACCTGTGTCCTGTTCGCCACCGGTTGGTGGCGCGGAGCACGCCGCGAACTTCCGGTCACCGTGGTGGGCCTGCTGGGCCTGGTTGTTGGCACATGGTGGCTCGCGCAGCCCGGCCTTGAAGACCTTTCCCTGGACCCCGCGGCCATGCGCGGCTGGAGACCCGTCCTGCAGCCGCTCAGCCTGCCGGTCGCCGGTGACGAACTCGTGGCGACGGTTGCGAATTCGGTACCCGCTCTGGCAATCTGGACCGCCCTGATTGGAACCACCTATTGGGTTACCGGCCGCCGGCACCGCAAGGGTCGACGCTTGCAGCCGGGACGGCAGGAGCGCCTGGCCGGTGCGCTGCTGGCCACCGCCAACGGTTTTGGGGTCTGGTGGCTGGTGCTGCCAGCCGTGGCCGAACTGACTCCGCCGATGCCGGACGTCTGGCCATCCTTGACCGGCGTCCTCGACATCGCGCGGACGGCGCCGGACGGCGTCTGGCGCACCTCGGCCCTGCCCGGCCGGCTGGCGGAGAACTGGATCAACATCGCCACACCGGCGTTGATCGCGGTTGCCGTATACCTGATGAGCCGCAAATCCCGGCCGCGGGCGCGCCAGGCGGAACCGGAAGTGGTCATCCGCACATGACGCTCGAACAAACCTTGCCCTGCGGCATCCCGTGGCAGGAACGGCTGCGTGCCAATCCCCGGGACTTCCGCTGCCACATCATCGGCATCGGTGGAGCCGGTCTGTCCGCAATTGCCGTGGTGCTGTTCGAGCGCGGCTGCGCCGTCACCGGCAGCGAGCCCCGTCCCGGACCGGCCACGAACGAATTGTCCCGACGGAACATCACCGTGTTGACCGCCCAGGATGACCGCTTCCTGCGCGCCCTCCCAAGGGCGGAGCGACCGCATGTGATCCTGCGCTCCAGTGCGGTTCCCCGGCACAACGCCGAATGGACGGCCGCCAGGGCCCTGGAACTGCCGGTCGTGACGAGGGAAGCGTTCCTGCCGGCCATGCTTGCCGGAAAACAGGTGACCGCCGTTGCCGGAACACACGGCAAGAGCACGGTGACCGCCATGTGCGCCTGGATGCTCCAGGCCGCAGGCGTGGAGGCCGGCCACATCGTCGGAGCCCGTCATCCGGACCTTCCGGGCGGCAGGGACGGACAAGGCCCGTTGTTCGTGATTGAAGCCGACGAATACGACCGCATGTTTCTGGGCCTGCGCCCAACCGTGGCTGTTGTTACCTCAATGGAATGGGACCACCCGGACTGCTACCCATCATTTGGCGAACTGCGCACCGCATTCACGGCGTTCGCGGGCCGCATGCAACCGGGTGGCATCCTCATCTATAACGCGGACGACCGCCACCTGCGGGAGTGGGTCGGCGGCGGCCTGGTCGGCCCGGCCCAACTTGTCGGCTTCGGCACCCATCCTTCCGCGGACTGGATTACCGAAGCACCCGGCGGTCCCGAAAGCAGTGCCGTGACGTTGCGCGCAAGGGCAACGGGTGCCACCCACAAACTGCGGCTGCAGGCACCCGGAGCCCATGCCCGTGCCAACGCGGCGGCGGCCTGGCTGGCGGCGCGGGCATCGGGCGGAGGGATCGAAGCCATCACGGCCGCCGCCGCGTCCTATCGTTCCCTGGACCGACGGTTCGAGATTCGGAGCACGGCCGCCGGGATTGTCCTTGTCGACGACTACGCCCACCACCCGTCAGCCATCCGGGCCACCCTGTCGGCGGCAAGACACCGGTTTCCCCACGGCACGCTTTGGGCCGTGTTCCAACCCCACACCTACAGCCGTACCGCAGCCCTTCAGCCCGAATTCGGGAGCGCTTTCGCGCAAGCCGACCGCGTCCTGATCCTTCCGACCTTCGCGGCCCGGGAGACACCTGCGGCCGGCATGGACGGAGCAGTCCTGAGCAAACTGGTGGTTCACTCCCGCGTGATGCATGCCGGATCGTTCGACGAGGCATCGACGCACTTGTCGGAACGGCTGCGCGCAGGGGATGCGGTGATCCTGATGGGCGCCGGGGACATTCCCCGGCTCACCGACCAACTGACGGCGGCTCTTGCACAGAACCCACCGCCGTCCCGAAACGTTTCGGCCTGCCGGGGTTGATGGATGACCAATCCTTGGAAGCCTGCAGCTGCGCTGCGCATGGCCCGGACACTGAATCTGGACCCGCGGACGAAAACCAGCCTCGCCCCCTACTCGTCCATACGCATCGGAGGCCCGGCCGAGGTTCTGGCCACGGTGCGGCGCGCGACCGATTTGGCCCGCCTGGCGGCTTGCGCACAGGCCGAGGGACAGTTTCCGTTTGTGCTGGGAGGAGGCTCCAACACCCTGATTCTCGATGACGGCATCCCAGGGCTGACCGTGTTGAACCTCTGCCGGGAGGTTGTCTTTGAACCCCGGCCGGACGGTGTGCTGGTCCGGGCCGACAGCGGCCTGCCCCTTGCGCAACTGGCACGCATGACGATCCGCAAGGGCCTAACCGGTCTGGAGTGGGCGGTCAGCGTACCCGGCACCGTGGGCGGCGCCGTGGTCGGCAACGCCGGGGCCCACGGCAGCGACACCGCCCAACATCTGGTCGCGGCGGAGGTTGTGATGCCGGGGCAGGCACCGGAGTGGCTGCCGGTGCAGGCACTGGACCTCGCCTATCGCGACAGCGCGCTCAAGCGGACCGCCGCCAACCGCCGTGTGCCGCCGGCCCCCGTGATACGGGCCCGATTCCGGCTCCGTCCCGGGAATCCCGAGCGGATCCGGGCTGCAGCCAAGGCCAACCTCGACCACCGACGCCGCAGCCAACCGGTGCTGCCCAGCCTGGGCAGCACGTTCCGCAATCCGCCCAACGGATTTGCCGGTGCGCTAATCGAACAGGCGGGTTGCAAGAACCTGCGTTGCGGTGCCGTGGGAGTGGACACCCTCCATGCCAACTTCCTGGTGAACCTGGGCGAACCCGGCACCGGGCACGCAGCCGATGTGCTGAAGCTGATGACCACGGTGCAGATGCGGGTCCGGAACGAAACCGGCATCTGGCTGACGCCGGAAATCGGCCTGGCCGGACGCGAGGCGGACCGGTACACCGCCGTACTGCTCGATCCATCCGCATGACAACCGCAAGGCGGGGCGCCAAATGAGAGTTGCATTGATTTACGGGGGCCGCAGCAGCGAGCACGAAGTGTCGCTGCGGAGCGCCGCCAGCGTGCGGACGACCTTGGCCAAGGCGGGGCACGACATTGTGGACATGGCCATTTCCGCCGAAGGCCGTTGGCTGACCGGACCCGACGCCCGCACGCTGTTGGCGGCAGGCCCCGTCCCGCCGCCCGACGGCCCACACCTGCCCGACCGCGACACGCGCACGGTACTGGCGGAGGTGGAGGTTGTCTTTCCGGTCCTGCACGGACCACACGGCGAGGACGGCACGGTACAGGGCCTGCTTGAACTGGCCGGCCTGCCGTACGTGGGCAGCGGAGTCCTGGGCAGTGCCCTGGCCATGGACAAGGCGGTCGCCCGACCGCTCCTGCAAGCGGCCGGCCTGCCCATGGTGGCCCACCGGACGCTGCGTCTCGACACGCCGGAGGACGTGGCCCGCCAGGATCCGGATGCATTGGCGGCGGATCTGGGTCTGCCCCTGTTTGTCAAGCCTGCCAACATGGGGAGCAGCGTGGGCGTGTCGCGCGTCGACGAACTGGCCGGCCTGCTCCCTGCCCTCCGCCACGCCCGTCAGTTCGACAACAAGGTCCTGGTCGAAACCGCCGTGCTCAATGCCCGCGAGCTGGAGGTCAGCGTGCTTGGGGACCGCAACCCCGAAGCCAGCCTGCCCGGCGAGGTCAGGCCGGGCAACGACTTCTACGACTATGAAGCCAAGTATGCCGATACAGGTTCCGAGCTGCTGGTGCCAGCGCCGATTCCGGACGAGATGACGGCCGCCTTGCAGGCCATGTCCATCCGCGCGTTCCAGACCCTCGACTGCTGCGGCATGGCGCGGGTGGATTTTCTGGTGGACCCGTTAGACCATACAATCCATCTAAACGAGGTGAACACCATTCCCGGTTTCACCTCCATCAGCATGTACCCCAAAATGTGGGAAGCCTCCGGGCTGTCCTATCCGGATCTCCTGAATCGGTTGCTGGACATCGCGGTGGCCAGGCATCAGCGCAAGCAGCGCCTGAAAACCACACTGTAGGGACGCTTCGTCACACTCTCCGTCATGCTCCCGCGTCGCTCTCCCCCGTCAACCCATCGCCGCCGCCGCCCGGTCGAAAGCACCTGGCAACACTCCGTCAGAACCTTCTGGCGCCGCAGTGCGGCTCCCGTGTCGGCCCAGATCAGGGAGTATCTGGAAGGTCTGTTCGACGTCTGGTCATGGCCCTTCCTGCTGGGCACGGGCTGGTATGCCAGCAAATGGGGCAGCGCCATGCTGGCGGCCGCCGCCGTGGTCCTGCTCGCCTGGTTCGCGCTGGACAGCCGCTTTGTGGTGTCTCGGACATCCCTGTCGGTGGACGTGCGCAGCCCCTATGCCTCCTCCATCCTGGATGCACACCTGACCCCCGCCGATGCGGGGGAGTTCGACCAAGTGGTTGACCGCAGCATCTTCACACTCCAGCCGCGTGCGCTGCGCCAAGCCGCCCTCGGCAATCCCTTCGTGGCCAAGGCGGAAGTCCGCCTCCAGCTGCCGGGCGAGGTGCAGGCCATGGTGGACGAGGCAATGCCAACCCTGGCCTGGGTCACGCAGCATGGCACGTATGTCGTCAACGCGGCCGGAATCCCGCGCCGGATTGCCAGCCAGGTGGCGTCCGTGCCGGACGAGCCAACCGGATTCCTGACCCTGTTCGATTGGCAAGGCCATGCGCAACTGGCACGGCCGTACGCCGTCGACAGCCGCCAAAGCCGATTGGATCCCGACCTGGTTGCAACCATTCTGGCCATCAGGGGCAGTTTGTTGGCGGCTCCCGGCCAGCCCGGCGAATTGCAAACGTTTCACTTCACCCAGGCACAGGGCCTCAACTTCGTGCTGCCGGGACGCGCCACCCGCGTGGTCTGGGGCGACAGCCTGCACATGGAGCGCAAGCTTGCCAACCTTCAGGGTATTTGGCACTGGCTCGAGTCCCGCGAATTGAACGCGGAACTGATCGACGTGCGTCCGCTCTCCAAACCGTACTACCGCTAGGTTTTTTCTTTCCCGCCATGGCCGACCGCGCCACCATCTGCGCCATCGAAATCGGCAATGCCAAGACCTGTGCCGCCATCGCGGTGCACGAGCCGCGCGGCGGCTACACGGTCATCGACGGTTGGGGGCAATCCGAAACGGAAGGCCTGCAACAGGGCTCGGTAACCGACATGCGCGCCGTTGAGGCCAGTCTGTCGGAGGCGTTGGCAACCGCCGAACAAATGAGTGGAACCACCGTGCGCAACGCCCTGGTGTCCCTGAGTGGCAGCCACCTGACTACGCTTTCGAGCCGGGCCCGAATTCCGGTCAGCCGCAACGAACCGGTGGGCGAGGCCCTAATGGAGCAGGTGCTGCGGAAGGCACGCCAAATCAAGGTGCGGCCCGACCAGCAGATTGTCCAGGCCCTCCCCGGCAGCTGGACGATTGACGACGAGTATCAGGTCCGCGAACCGGAGGGCATGCATGCCGGCCAACTGGGAGTGGA
Source organism: Anaerolineales bacterium (assembly GCA_034428255.1). Classification (GTDB taxonomy): domain Bacteria; phylum Chloroflexota; class Anaerolineae; order Caldilineales; family Caldilineaceae; genus Bin34. The sequence continues at coordinate 8,483 of DAOUIC010000229.1, read as the reverse complement.
AGCGAGGCTGGTCACGGGCAGTTCCGCCGCCATTAGCAACCAGCTGGCCTGCCTTGCGGCCCTGGACGTGCAGGTGGAGAACCTGGTGCCCTCGGCTTTGGCGAGCGCCCGCGCCGTGCTGACACGCGAGGAAATGGACATGGGGGTTGTCCTGGTGGACATCGGCGCCGGCACCACGGACTTCGCCGTCTATGCCCGGGGACGCTTTCAGGTGGCGGGAACCCTCAACCTGGGTGGCAACGACCTGACGCGCGAACTGGCCCACAGCCTCCACTGTCCCAGCCGGGTGGCCGAGCAGCTCAAGATCACGCACGGTTCGGCCATGGAACTCTCGTCGAGCCTGGCCGGCGAGGTGACCGCGGAGGTGTTCGGTGACCAACGGCACATCAGCGTGTCGACCCGGCACCTGTGCCAAGTCCTGCACCGGCGCGTCGGCCAGTTGTGGGATCGGCTGGATCGGCATCTGGTCAAGGCGGAGTGCCGCCGGCTGATTCCGGCCGGACTGGTGTTGACGGGAGGCGGCAGCCTTCTGCCGCGCATCGCCGACAGTTGCCGGGCCAGATTCCGGTTGCCGGTGCGCACCGGCACCGTTCCGCCCTCGATACCGGTCAGGGATTTGGCTGCGGAAGTGCGCTCGCCCGAATTCGCCACCATTTCCGGCCTTCTTCTGTGGGGGCTGGAGGCACACCGCCCGGAGCAACCCGCAGAAGGCCAAGCCAGGCCCGAACCAACCCGCGGTTGGATCCGGTCGCTGCGTACGGTCGTTGCCGGTTTCCTGCCCGGCTAGCCGGACCGTCATGTGCAACCACCACTCCGGGTCGCAGTCCGCGCGGCGGTTTGGAGCAGTTTCGGAGGTCGTTTAAGATTTCCCTTGTCGCGGGGAGTCGATGTTAGGCCATGCATGGCATACTGTGTCTGCGCCAGCATCGGTTTATCCTTGCTTGCATCCCCATATACTTCGACGGCAAAACCAAGTAACCTCCGAGGTACGGCATGGCCACGACAGCCGATTCCCTTCACGAAACCAACCTGCCCGAACCCCAGTTCCACGAGAACTTCTGCAACATTAAGGTTGTGGGGGTCGGCGGCGGCGGGCAGAATGCCGTCAACCGCATGATCGGTGAGGTCCACGGTGTGGAATTCGTGGTCATCAACACCGATCAACAGGCGCTCAACCTCTCCAACGCGCCCAAGAGGGTCAAAATCGGAGAGGATTTGACCAGGGGCCTCGGGGCCGGAGCCCAGGCGGAACTGGGCAAGCGGGCCGCGGAGGAGAGCCTGTCCGAGATTCACGAAGTCGTCAAGGACGCCGATCTCATCTTCGTCACGGCCGGCATGGGCGGCGGCACCGGCTCGGGTGCCGCACCGCTGGTCGCGGAAGCCGCCCGCGATGCCGGGGCGCTGGCCGTCGGCGTCGTCACGATGCCGTTCAAGCACGAGGGCATCAAGCGGCGCAGAACCGCCGAAACCGCGCTCCAGCAGCTGCAGGAGCAGGTGGACGCCCTGATCGTCGTCGAAAACGATCGGCTGACCGAAATTTCCGACAAGAAGGCCTCGGCGGTCGAATGTTTCCGCATTGCGGACCAGATGCTCATGCAGGGCGTTCTGGGCATCAGCGACATGATCACCGTGCCCGGGGAAATCAACCTCGACTTTGCCGACATCCGCTCCGTGCTTCAGCACGGCGGCGGCGCCTTCATGGCCATCGGCATGGCCCAGGGCGAAAACCGGGCGGAGGAAGCAGTCCAGGCGGTGATTCAGAGCACGCTGCTCAACACCACCATTGACGGGGCCACGGCCGTGGTCTACAACGTCAAGTCCAAGGGCTCGCCCCAGATGAAGGAACTGGAGGACATCGGCGACGCCATTGCCACCGCGGTGGCCCCCAGCGCCGAAATCTTCTCCGGCTGGGCCATGGATCCGGACATGGACGACCACTTGCAGGTCACGCTGCTGGCGACGGGCATTCCGATCCCCCTCGAACCCGCGACCGCAGTGGACAGCCGAGAGCGCCAGGTGCCGTCCCCCAGACGAACCCAGCCGCTGAATCCCACCAAGTCCGCAACCGCCAAGGCAGCCGGAGACGGCACGGTGGAACGCATCCAGACCGTCCGCACGTCCCAGCGCACCAGTTCGGGTCTGCCCAGGTTCCTGTCCAACTGACGCGGACCCGCCCACGGCCGTGGGCGGGTTTGCGACGGAATTAGTTGACAACGCCTGTGGCCGAACGCACAATGGTGCCTCCACGGGGCGTAGCGCAGGTGGGTAGCGCGCAGTGTTCGGGACGCTGAGGTCGGAGGTTCAAATCCTCTCGCCCCGACTGTAAACAGTCGTACGAAGCCAGGCCGTTTGTGCCTGGCTTTTTCGTGGCGGATTTGGCGGCCGCCGCCCGCATGCCCGCCTCGCGCCGTGTCAGCCCTGATCGGCGTCCCGCAGATGGGGAAAGAGAATCACTTCCCTGATGTTGGGACGGTCTGCGAGCAGCATCGTCAAGCGGTCGATGCCGACGCCGCAGCCACCGGTGGGCGGCATGCCCCAAGTCAGGGCCTCGACGAAGTCGTCGTCCACCTGGTGCGCCTCGTCGTCCCCGTGTTCGCGCAGGAACTTTTCGCCGAGGAACCGCTGGTACTGATCCATCGGGTCGTTGATCTCGGTGAAGGCATTCGACACTTCCATCCCGGCGGCGAAAAGCTCAAAGCGTTCCACCAGCCGCGGTTCCCCCGGCACGCCCTTGGCAAACGGCGAAATGGCCTTGGGGTATTCGTACAGGAACATCGGGTTGGTCACCCGCGGCTCCACGTATCGCGACAGCAGGGAGTCGACCAACTTGCCCCAGTTGGGATCGTCCCCGGTGTCCATGCCCCGGGCGCGCATGGCTTCTCTCAGGTCGGCTTCCGCGGCAAGTTCATGAATGTCCAGGCCCGTGTGCTCGAGGATTGCATCCCTCAGGGTCATGCGTTCAAAGGGTGGGGCGAACGAAACGGTCCTGCCCTGATACGGAACCTCCGTCGTGCCGCACACATCGACCGCCACCTTGGCCAACATGGCTTCAAGGCGTTCCATGATGCCCTGGTAGTCCGCCCAGGCCTCGTAGAACTCCAACTGCGTGAACTCGGGATTGTGCTTGAAGCTGACGCCTTCGTTGCGGAAGTCGCGGCCGATTTCGTACACCCGGTCCAGACCACCCACAATCAGACGCTTGAGATACAGCTCAAAGCTGATCCTCAGGTACAGGTCCTGGTGCAGTTGATTGTGGTGGGTCGTGAAGGGCTGCGCCGCCGCGCCGCCGTAGATGGGCTGCAGAACCGGCGTTTCCACCTCGAGATAGCCGCGCTCGTCCAGGAAGTTCCGAATGGAACGGACGGTCCGGGCGCGAAGGCGAAAGACCTCCCGCACTTCCGGGTTGGCCAGCAGGTCCACATAGCGCCGCCGATACCGCGCCTCGGGATCCTGCAAACCATGCCACTTGTCGGGCAGGGGCTTGAGAGCCTTGCCGGCCATCGTGCAAGCCTGGGCGTCCACCGTCAACTCGCCGGTGCGGGTCAACACCAGGCTCCCGCGCACCGACAGGAAATCACCCAGGTCGACACAGGCCTTCCAGACCCCACCGTACCAGTCGGCCCCCACCCGGTTGCGGCGCACCATGATCTGAAGGACTCCGGTACCGTCGTCCAGCTGGGCAAACGACATCCGCCCCAGATCGCGCAGCAGCACGATGCGGCCGGCCACGGCAATCTGCGGGGCATCGTCGTCGGTGCCCGGCTCCAGCACACGGGCATCGGCGATGGTGTGGGTGCGTTCGACGCGGGCCGGATAGGGGTCCAGCCCCTGCTCCCTCAGCAACGCCAGCTTGTGCAGACGTGTCTGCTCCTGGTCGTTGAGACGGGCCGGATCGAAATGGCGGGGCGGCTCCGCCTCCCCGGTCGAGGCCGTGCCCGCGGCTGTCACGGCTCAACCCTCACGATGTTGAACCGGGTGGTGTGCCCCATGGGCGTTGTGAAGTCGGCGACCTCTCCCACCGCCTTGCCGAGCAGCGCCTGCGCCAATGGACTTTCGTTGCTGATGCGGCCCTGAGCGGGATTGGCTTCGGTCTTGCCGACGATGCGGAACGACTCTTCGAGCGTGCCACCCGTCTCCTGCACCACCACGGTCACGCCAACCGTCACCTTGCCGGTGGCCGCGTCCATATCCTCAATCAGCACACTGTTGGCCAGGTCCGCCTCGATTTCCTTGACCCGAATCTCGAGCATGGCCTGGGCGCGCTTGGCCTCGTCGTACCCGGCGTTTTCCCGCAGGTCGCCATGGGAAATGGCCTCTTTCAGTTCCTCGGCAATTTCCATGCGGCGGGCCCCTTTCAACTCCGCCAGCTCATCTTCGAGCCGGGCCTTGCCGGCGCGCGTCATCGGGATTTGGGGTTTGTCCTGCAGGGCCATGATGTCACTACCGGTATCGGAATGGTTCAAACTGCCGACGCGGTGCAGCGTTGGGCTTGAACTAAGGAGACAGCCCCCGCGACAGGTTTCGACCACACTTTCCGCGCGCCGGAGGGCAAGGAGTCATGATAGCCCACACCATGAACGCATTCAAGCATGATTTCGCAATTGGCAACTCCCCCAAGCGGGAACAGCCATGCTGCCACCATTGATCGACCCCTTCCTGTATCGACCCGACAGAAGCCAATCCATGCCGCGTCAACAATGGCTGGCCATCCTCGCCAATCGAGGCGAAATAGTCTCCGGGGTCGGTACCATTCAGGGGCCTCGAGGGCAGAGGGTGTACCCAAAGGGACGTGCAGCATTGCGTGGGCCGACCCGAACAGCCCCCCATGCACAGATGCCACCGCGGATCCGTACAGCCCGTTGCCTGCCCGAAACACGCCTTCGCATCCTGCCCCAGGGCCCGGAAACGACAAACTGCCAACGGTTCCGGAACGCGTCCACACTCCCATCCGCCCGCCAACATTCCCCATGCCATGCGCGACTACCGTGAAGAGCTCCTTGCCAACCTGGCGCGGTTCAGCCCTTTCTACGATTGGGACTACCGCAACTTCAGGGCGGACATCCCACTCCTGAAGCAACTGGCCCGGGAGACGGGCGGACCGGTCCTTGAAGCAGGATGCGGCACCGGGCGCGTCTTGATGGAATTGGCAACGGATGCCCGTTGCACCGGAATCGACATCTGTCCCGAAATGCTGGAACTGGCCAGGCACAACCTGGCCGCCGTGCCGTCCGCGCATTATCCCTTCCTGTTGCAGGCGGACATGGCTGACTTTCGCCTGATGCACTTGGACTTCGGCCTGGCCATCTGTGTCTCGAACAGCCTGATGCACCTGAACGGCCCGGAGCAGCAGCAATCCGCCCTGTCCTGCCTGCATCGTCACCTCAGGGCAGACGGCCTCCTGGTACTGGATTTGTTCAACCCGCCGGTCGAACAGATCGTGGCGGACGACGGTGCCCTGATCCAAGTGGACGCGTGGCACGGACCGGACGGCAGCGAAACCACCAAGTGGATGGGCCGCACCGTTGACTGGGTGCGCCAGGTCCAAACCACGGACATCCTTCTGTCGCAGGTGAGTTCGGACGGACAGCACCTGGAAACGACCGTGACCTTCAGGCTGCGCTTTCTCTGGCCCCACGAATTGGAGCTGATGCTGGACACGGCCGGATTCGAGGTCGTCCACCTGTGGGGCGGCTACCATCGGGAACCCTTGGACGATGAAGCCAACACCGTGCTCTGCGTGGCGCGCGCCCGTTAACCTGCGGGCCTCTTTGGCAACGGCCGGTCTTCTGTCGGCCGCCCCGCATTCGATTGTTCCTTTCCGTCGGGCGCGGGTGTTAGACTGTTCCGCCTGATTCTTCTGTGCGCGTCACGGGGCGCGTGCAAACCCGTGGAAGGAGCGGTGGATTGATGAGTGCCGATACGCGCACGTACGAACTGGTATACGTGCTGCCTCCCGAGCTGAGGGACCTTGAGCTCGAAAACGCCCACCAGGAAGTGTTGCAGGTCGTCGACCGCAACGACGGCAAAATCGTATTCGAAAATTCCTGGGGCATACGCAAGCTGGCCTATCCGATCGACAAGAAGACGGAAGGCCACTACACCATGCTGCACGTCGACCTTGATCCGTCCAAGGTCGCCGATGTCGAACGCCTGCTCAACCTGAGCGAGAACGTAATGCGCTACCTGATCATCCGGGACCCGGTTGCCTGACCTCCGACACCGGATGCAGCCAGACGGATGTCAGGCAGACAAAGCCACAAAGCCCCATACCACAGAAAAATCCACATGAGCGACGAACAGAAAACCCAGGAAACCACAGTCACAACAGCCGCCGACGTTGAGGAAGCAACAGCCGCCCTTCCATCGGCTGAATCCGACGAAGCCCCGGCGGCGGCAGCTGAAGCCTCGGACACCTCGGCATCGGATGCCGCTCCCGCCGCACCGGCATCGGAAGCGGATCCCGCTCCGGAACCCAAGGCTGAACAGACCGCGGAAGCCACCCCTGAGGCAAAACCTGAACCAGTCCCGGCGGAAGCCACCGAAACAATGGCTGCGGACACCTCGGCATCGGATGCCGCTCCCGCCACACCGAAACCGGAAGCCGATCCGGAACCCAAGGTCGAACAGACTGCGGAAGCCACCCCCGAATCGAAACCCGAACCAACCCCGGCGGCGGCCACCGAGACGAAGGGTGCGCAACCTGCAACCGCCCCTTCAGGCGGCCGGCCGGCAAGCGCGCGCCCGACGCCTCCGCCCGAACCGGATCCAACCACCCTTGATCCGAGAAAGCGCGTGCCGCCCGTATACAGGGCCAACCAAGGCCCCAGCCAATCGCGCTTCCGACCTCGCCACGTCGCCACCGATGTTCCCCTGGAGCAAATCCACTACAAGAACATCGAGATCCTGTCGCAGTTCCTGGATCGTCAGGGGCGCATTCTGTCCAGGCGCAAGACCCGCGTGTCCGCCAAGAAGCAGAGGCGCCTGAAGACCGCCATCAAGCAGGCGCGCCACCTGGCCCTGCTGCCGTACACGCCGAGCCACATTCGGGGCCGCCGCTAAGCCAGGGGCCGGCCGAAGCCGGCGTCAGATCCATCCCACCGGACCCGGGTACCCCGCGCTCGGGCAACCTCCATGGCCAAGAAGAAACGCACAACCGAAGAAGCTCCGCGCCGGCAAACCCGGAAGGAAATCCTCCTCGCAACCAGGCAGAGGGAACGCGATCGGAAATTCCTGCTGCTGGGAGGGGCCGCGGCCGGCGTTGCCCTCCTACTGGTGGTGATCGGCGCGGTGTACAGCTTCCTCGTGGTACCGGTCCAGCTGGTGGCGTCGGTCAACGGAACCGACATCACGATCCAGGACTTCCGCAACCGCTACCGGTACGAAAGACAGTTGACCCTGAACCGCTACGAGTCCATGAGGTTCCTGCAACAGCAGTTCGCCGGCCAGGTCAATCTCCTGAACGAGATTCAAGTTCTGCAGACCGCACTGTCGGACGAATTCACGATGGGGGTGCGGGTCAAGTCCACGATGATTGAGGATCTGCTGATTGTCGAAGCCGCCCGGGAAGCGGGCCTGAGCGTTTCCGGTGCGGAACTGGACGAACTGCTCGCGGCGGAAGTAGCCTCCCGTTATTCCAAGTACACCCCCGCCCAGGCCACGGCCACGATCACGGCCCGCGAGGCAGCCGCCTCGGAGCAGGCTGCAGATACCGGAGACGATGCGGCAGGCGCGGCTCCCGAAGAGGAGGCGATTGACATCATCTCCGAGGAGGAATTGAGCCAGGGCACGGCGGGACTGGCCGAGGAGCTGGACGACACCAACGGCATGACACTGGACGAGTACCGGCAAATCCTGGAGTACGGCCTGCTGCGCGAGATGGTCAGGAGCCATGTCACCGAGGGCAATGTCGAGACCACCGAACTCCGCATCAGGGCCCGACACCTTCTCATCGCGTTCGAAGATCAGCCTGGAGGGGATGAATCCGATGCGGCGGGGCGCACCCAGGAAGAGGCCTTGGCCTTGGCGGAGAGTCTGATAGCCAGGCTTGAGCTGGGCGAGAGCTTCGACTACCTGGTCGATCTGTACAGCGACGATCCGTCTGCCGAATTCAACCAGGGCGACCTGGGTTGGTTTGCCCGGGGACGCATGGTGCCGGCCTTTGAGGAAGCCGCCTTTACGCTGGCCGTGAACGAGACCAGTGCACCGGTCGAGACCGAATTCGGCTATCACCTCATCCAGGTCACCGACTCGGATCCGAACGCCCCCATCAGCGCCGACGCCCTCGAGAGCGCCATTGACGAGTACTTCCGCAACTGGCTCGTCGAACAACAAGCCGCTGCCAACATCGAGGAAAGGGGACTGGTATCCGACCAGATTCCCGTGGGCGCGGCCAAAGAGGCCGAAGAGTTCCGCAACAGCCTGAGCGTACAGAGCAGTTGACCGTACGCCGATAGGCCGCCGGCCGGTCGCAAACCACCTCCGAT
>DAOUIC010000228.1:0-5055 GCA_034428255.1 Anaerolineales bacterium | reverse complement strand
TGCGCACGATTGCCGCCTGCGGTCTCAAGGCCGCGGAACTCATTGCCTGGCGCCGGGAAGTGCTGGACAGCTACTACACCCTTGACACCATTCGGCATCTGCGGACACTCCTGGACGACTTGGGCCTCGAATTGTCCGAATTCGTCTCCACCCCCCGCGGCTTGGCGTCGGAGGACCAGAAGGACCGGGACGGTGCGGTCGAGCACTTCCGGGCCATGGTGGACACGGCCCGGGCCCTGGGCACGGACATGGTGAATTCGGTATCGCCCAACGCGTTCAACCTGGACATGCCGCGCATCATGGACAAGCCCACGGCCCAGGAGTGGGGTGTGGATCTGCCCCGCGGCCTGGATTGGGGCGCCAACTGGAACGCCTATGTCGAAACCACGGCCCGTTGCTGCGAGATTGCCGAGGAAAACGGCGTGCGCTGGGCCTTGGAACCCCATCCCTACCGGTGGGTCCGCAACACGGGTTCCATGCTGCGCCTGATCGACAGCGTCGGCTCCCCCGCCCTGGGCATGAATTTCGATCCCAGCCACCTCTTTCCGTCCGGCGAAATCTCCGAGCAGGCGGTGTACGAACTGGGTGATCGCCTGTTCCACGCCCACTTCTCGGACAACGACGGCACCACCAACGCCCACTGGCGCCCGGGCAAGGGCAAGATCGATTGGCGGGCGGTGCTGGTGGCGATGCACGATGTGGGCTTCGACGGGGTGATTTCCATCGAGCTGGAGGATGTTCCGGGCACCGCCGGCGCCAACGACGGTGTGGCCACCGATGCCTTCGCCCGCGAGGTTGAACTGTCGGTAGAGTATCTGTCGGCCATCTGCAAGAGCGAGGGCATTCCGCTGGAATGACAGGGACGGCGGCAGTTTTGGCGAGGTTGCTGGTGTAAAATCCAAGGGTGCTGTGCACCAGCCGAATATTTCCTGTGCGACCGGGCACCACGCGGTGCCGGCGCGCGATTGAATTTATGGAGGAGACCCGTGCAGAGAGTTAGCCGAAGACAGTTCATCCGGTTCGCCGGCCTGGGAGCGGCCGGACTGGCGATTGCCGCCTGCGCTCCCGCCGCCGACGAGGCCGCCGTGGGTACGGGTGCCACCGCCGAGGTGGTAAATCTTCGTTACCAGTCCCGCGAACTTCAGGAAGCCGAGGGCGTACAGGAGTTGTGGTCGGAGTTCTATCCCGAGTTCAAGGCCAGCAACCCCGACATCGAGGTCGAGTTCCTGCCCCAGCCGGGCGGCGTGAACCTGCGCGAGGGCGTGCTCGCCCAGATGGTGGCCGGCGATGCCCCCGACCTGATCGAGTTCTGTTGTTGGAGCTCCACCTTCTTTGTGCAGAAGGGCGAGACCCTGAACCTGCAGGCCTACATCGACCGGGATGCCGACGAGGTCGATCTCGACGACTACTACGAAGGACAGTTCGATCCGTGGGTGGACGAGCAGGGCGACATCCACCTGATGCCGCGCTTCACCGGCACCATGGCCCTGTACTACAACATCGACATGTTCGAGGAGATGGGGGTTGACACGCCTCCGCACGAGTGGGGTGCCTGGAATCACGAGGACTACGTGGCCATTGGCGAGAACTTTGTCTCCCGCGAACCCGGCCAGCCCATCAGCTGGGCAACCTCGAACTACGGCATGAACGCCAACTGGCTTTCCCAGTACTGGATCCGCGGTTTCGGCGCCAACATGGTCAACCCGGACGACAACAAGCTTTGCGGCTTGGGCGAACCGGCGGCCATCGACGCCTTGAACTACATTCACAGCATCATCTGGGACAGCCAGATTTTCGCCTATGGTTCCGACATCGGCATGGGCGTCAACCAGCTGTTTGAGAGCGGACGCATCTCCATGATGGAGATGGGGCCCTGGAGCCTGGGCGCCACCATGCGCAACGCGACCTTCCGCTGGGACGTGGCCCCGCTGCCGATGGGGCCGGCGGAAATCACCACCCACCAGTCGGTGGACGGCACGATGATCTGGAACAAGACGGAACATCCGGACGAAAGCTGGGAGACGCTGAAGTGGCTCACCAGCCCGTTCTACGGCAAGCTGTACGCCAAGTGGGGCACCAAGCAGCCCTCCCGCATCAGTGTCCTGCCGGAGTTCCAAGCAGCCTTGATTGATCGGGACGAGCGGTTTGGCGACATCGACATCGATGTCTTCACGTCCTCCATTGCCGCGTCACTGGGCGGTCCGGAGGAAATGTTTGCCAACGACTTCACCTGCAAGGACACGATCCTCAAACCTGCCTTCGACCAGGTGATGCTCTTGAACGAGGCTCCGGTTGACCTGATTGTCCAGCATGCGGACATTGTCAATCGGTTCAACGCCGGTGAAATCGCCATCGAGGACCTGGGCGGCGCCATGGCGGCGCTGGGCTAGGCCCATAATCTCAATGGGCAGGCGAGACCGGCATGCGGGTACGCCCGCATGCCGGCCCGCCCCCACGGGACTTGGCGACTGACGAGACGGGCGCGAGTCCTCCCCGGCCAAACCCCGCGCGAACCCTGTCGATGGCAACCCTCAATCCTGCGGCCGACGCGGGTGCCCGCGCTCCGAGGCGCAAGTGGACGCCGGAAAAGCGCGAGGCTCTTTTCGGCTTCTTCTTCATATCCCCCTGGATCATCGGCTTCCTGGTTTTCACGCTGGGGCCGATGATCACGTCCCTGGTGTTCGGCTTCTACCGGACGGACCTGCTCCAGGTGTGGGAGGTGGTGGGATTCAAGTGGTTCCAGGCCGTGTTCACGGACGTGCTGGTCCGCAAGGCCATGTTCAACACGGCCTATTACGCCTTCATCATGGTGCCCCTGAGCACCACCCTGGCACTTCTGATTGCGGTATTGCTCAACCAGAACATCAAGGGCCAGAGTTTCTGGCGAACCGTCTACTACCTGCCGTCCGTGGTGGCCGGGGCGGCCGTGGCGATCCTCTTCAAGTGGTTGTATCAGCCGGACATCGGTCTGCTGAACTCCATCCTCAATCCGATTCTGTTCCGGATCAGCGATTTCCTGTCCTTGGAGACCCCGTTGGTGGCGCCCCGCTGGGTTTTCAGTCAGGACTGGGCGATGCCCTCCGTGATCATCATGGCCCTCTGGGGCGCAGGTGGGGCAATGCTGATTTTCCTGGCGGGCCTGCGCGGGATTCCCACCGCGCTCTACGAGGCCGCCAAGATTGATGGCGCAGGGCCCATCCGCCAGTTCTTCTCGATCACGATCCCGTTGCTGACCCCGACCATTCTCTTCAACGTGGTGTTGAACATCATTGCTTCCTGGCAGGTGTTCACGCAGGTGCTCATCATGACCCAGGGCGGCCCCAACAATGCCACGTTGACCATGGTGCTGCATCTGTACAACACGGGGTTCAGCCAGTTCCGCTTCGGTTACGCCTCGGCGCAGGCATGGGCGCTGTTCCTGGCAATTCTGGTATTCGTGTTGTTCGCCATCCGGTCGAGCAGCAGCTGGGTCCAGTACGAGCGCTAAGCCATGGCCGAAAACACTGCCGCCATCCCGGAATCGGTGTCTCTGCCGTTGCAGCGGCAGCGCCACTACAACGTCGGGGTCATTCTCTGGCGCGTACTGCTGTATGCGGTGGTGCTATGGGGCGCGGTGATCTTTGCCATACCGTTCTATTGGATGATTCGGACGGCGGTAATGCCGCCCTACCAAGTCAATCTGTTTCCTCCCGAGTGGATCCCGGACTCGATCAACTTCGTCAATTTCCGGGCGCCGTTCGTGGGGCCGTTCCCGTTTGCACGGTGGTTCGGGAACAGTGCCATCGTGTCGGTGCTCAGTTCGCTCGGCGTCGTGCTGTCGGCTTCCTTCGTGGGCTTCGGTTTTGCCAGGCTGCGCTTTCCGTTCCGCAACCTGCTGTTCATCGTGGTCCTGTCCACGATGATGCTGCCGGAGCACATCAAGCTCATCCCCACCTACCTGCTGTTTGTGCAGCTGGGCTGGATCAACACCGTGCTTCCGCTGATCGTTCCCAACTGGTTTGCACCGCCGTTCCACGTGTTCCTGATGCGTCAGTTCTTCATGACCATCCCGCAGGAAATGGACGATGCCGCCAAGATTGACGGCTGCGGCTGGCTGGGAATCTACGGGCGTATCCACATCCCGCTGTCGCTGCCGGTGATGGGGGTCTCCGCCATCTACCAGTTCACGTTTACCTGGAACGACTTCCTGCACCCGCTCGTATACCTTCAGCAGGTCGACAAGTACACGGTGGCCCTGGGTCTCAGGCTCTTCGAGGGCTACATGCGGTCCAACATCCAGGACATGATGGCAGCCGCCCTGGTCGCGGTGATGCCGACCATCATCATCTTCTTCATTGCCCAGCGCTACTTCATTCAGGGCATTGTGATGACGGGGGTCAAGGGGTAGCCAAGCCCTTTGGCCGGACAGAGCTGTCCGGACGATATCCGGGACGCCTTTCAGACAGTCGGTGCCATGTTGGCCGGCGGGAGAGAATACTCATGATGCGGAACGGCATTACTGATGCGGCCTGGTCGAAGTTCAAGGAGCAGGGCTATGTGCGGCTGGGACCGGTGCTGGACCCGGACGAACTCAGTGTGCTGCAACGGCGGATCGACGAGATCATGATGGGCACCGCCGACGTGCCGTACGAACGCATGCTGATGCAGCTGGACTCCGTGCCCGGCGTCTCCGATCAGCCGGGTCCCCAGTCCAAGGGGCATAAACTGGCTACGCTCTCCTACCGCAAAATTCAGGATCTCGAGTTTGATCCGCTGTTCCTGCGGTACATGCAGCGGCCCCTGTTCAAGCATATCTGTGAACGGGCCTACGGCCTGGGCACGCCGGTGTCCTCCTACCGCGCGATGTTCATGAACAAGCCTGCCCACGAGGGCACTGACCTTGCCTGGCACCAGGATCGCTGGACTTCACTGGACCGCGACCCGTTGATCACGATCTGGACGGCGCTGGATCCGGCCAGGGAAGACAACGGTTCGGAGAGCTCCACGACAAGCGGCGACAGTGAAGCGCCTGTAGCTTCGTCCTCTCTGGAGCAAAATTACAATTTTGTGAAGGAC
>DAOUIC010000227.1:0-10606 GCA_034428255.1 Anaerolineales bacterium | reverse complement strand
GATGGCGGCTTCCCTGTTCGTGATGATGCCGGTATTGCTCCTCTTCTTCTTTTCGCAGAAGTATTTCATTCAGGGCATCGTGACCTACGGAGTCAAGGGCTAGCCCGGAAAACCGAAGGCTGGATGCCGAAACCCCAAGGTCAGAGCTCGTGGCCGGCTTCACGCTCAAACCTGGCCGACATCTCCCATGACTTTGCCCCAACCTCCCCCACAGCAGCGATGGCCGGCACGGGAACCGGAATCCCGCCGGGGCGGGATTCCACAGCGCGACGACAGGCGCGGCAGCGCGGCCCATTATCATTGGGTATGCAAGGAGCAGCACCGCGGTGCCTTCGATCCATTCTGAACGAGCAAGGAGAACCGGGATGTTGAGCGAAGCCAGATATCACAAGGGCATTCCCCTGGAAATGTCGGACGAGACCTTTGGGCCCCTCCGGGTATCGGCGGACATCGCCGAAGACGGCCCGGCGCTGCGGAAGCGGTTGGCCGAGGACGGCTACTTGTATCTGCCCGGCTATCTGGACCGGGAACTGGTGCTGGAGGCCCGGCGCGGGGAGCTGCAGCTGTTTCACGACTTGGGCTACCTGGACCCGGACCAACCATTGATGGACGGTGTGGTCAGCGAGCAATACCGGGGCGAAGCCGCCAATCCGTATGGCGAACCCGAACTTCAGAAATCAACCAAGCGCAATCAGGCGTTGCGGAACGTCCTGTACGACGGCCGGATGATTGACTTCTACCGGATGCTTTTCGAGGAAAAGGTACGGGCTTTCGACTTCACTTGGCACCGGGCCAAGACGGACAGCCAGGAAACAGCCGCCAACCCCCATTGCGACATCGTGTTCATGGGCCGAGGTTCCCATCGTCTCTGTACCAGCTGGACACCCTTGGGTGATATCCCCACCGAGATGGGTGGCCTGATAGTGCTGGAAGGCTCCAGCCACCTTGATCACGTCAAGTCCACCTACGGCACTCTGGATGTCGATCGCTACTGCACGAACTACGACGATGCAGCCGAGATTGAAGAAGGGAGCAAGGTGTGGCAGGACTGGGTGAAGAACGGGGCCTACAACGACAATGCCTTCGAGACCCGGCAGGAACTGGGCGGCCGCTGGCTGACCACGGACTATGAGGCGGGCGATCTGCTGGTGTTCAGCATGTTCACCATGCACGCCAGCATGGACAACCATACCGACCGCTTCCGCATTTCCACCGATACCCGCTACCAACCCGCATCGGAACCCGTGGACGAAAGATGGATCGGCGACGACCCCATCGCGCACGGTCCCGACGGGAAGATCGGCCTCATCTGCTGAACAGTTGAGCCTTCTATAGCCGTGCCGGTCGCGGGCCCCACAATGCCCATGACCGGCCGTGGTTTAGCCCCGGCCCAATCCGGGGTTCACGCCGACAGCACAGCGGGCGGTGCTCCGGGTAACCCTAGCCCAGGCGGTAGGCGTCCTTCGCCAAGCCGTAGGCGGCCGCCTGTATCATCTGTGCGGCATCCTCTTCATCAATGACCTGCCGCTCCAGCAAGCCGGCGATCCAATTGGCATCCACGCGCCGGGCGAGGTCGTGCCGAATGGGGATGGAGGGATAAGCCCGCGTGTCGTCGTTGAACCCCGCAGTGTTGTAGAGACCGCAGGTCTCGGAAACCAGCTCGCGGAAGCGCATCATGCCGTTCCAGCTGTCGAAGAACCACCACGGTGGACCCAAACGCATGGCCGGATAATGGCCCGCCAGCGGTGCCAGCTCCCGCGACAGGGTTGACTCGTCCAGCATGAAGACAATCAGGCGGAAGCCCAGTTCGCTGCCGAAGCGGTTGAGCAGTGGCTGCAGGTTGCGCGTGAACTCGGTGGCAATCGGGATGTCCGCACCCATGTCCGGCCCATGGTTCTCGAAGATCGCCCGGTTGTGGTTGCGCAGCGAACCGGGATGGAGCTGCATCACCAGGCCGTCCTCGGTGCTCATGCGCGCCATTTCCATCAGCATGTGGGCCGTGAAGGTTGGCGCGTCGTCCACGGACCCGCCCTGCCGCAGGGCTCGTTCGAAGATCTGCGCTGCTCCTTGCCGGGACAGGGACTCGACTCGTGGTACCAAGGCGGCGTGATCCGTGGCGGTGGCACCCAGTTCCTTGAAGAGCGTCCGCTGCTTTTCCAGTGCCTCAATGAAACTGTCGTAGCCGGTGATGTCGATTCCCGACGCAGCGGAGAGAGCGTCGATGTGGTCCCGCCAGCCGGGCGTGTCCAGGTTGACCACCTGGTCCGGCCGGAAGGTGGGGATCACGCGTCCCTGCCAGTCCGAATCCCTCAGGGCCTTGTGATGCTCCAGGGTGGACTGGGCTGGATCGGTCGTGGCCAGAACCTCGATGTTGAACCGCTCGAACAACGCCCGCGGCGAGAACTCGGGCCGCGTCAGGGCATCCTCGAGCTGGTCGTAGATTGTTTGGGCCGAGGCGGAACTCAGCTTCTCCGGCACGCCGAAAATCTGCACCAGTTCCTGGTTGAGCCACATGCCGGTCGGCGTGCCCTGAAACAGGTGGTAGTGGTCCGAGAAGACCTGCCAGATGCGCCGGGGATCCTCCTCGACCGGACCGCCGTCGAGGCGGGGAATGCCCATCGCCTCCATCGACACGCCCTGGGAGTAAAGCATGCGGAAGACGTAGTGGTCCGGAATCACCAACAGTTCCGCGGGATCGGGGAAACGGGCGTCCGGATCGGCAAAAAGGGCCGGGTCCACATGGCCGTGGGGACAGATCAAGGGCAGGTCGGCCACGGTTTCGTAGAGAGCCAGGGCCGTGGCACGCCGATCGGGATCAAAGTAGCGGTCGGGTTGCAAGTCGGTCAGGGGCAGGGTCATCGGTTGGTACTGTGTGTGGATTGGTCGGCAGAACAGGACCGGCGGGGTCAGAGCGTTACGAGGTCCGCGGTGCGCACCGCCCGACCCGTGGCAATCGACTGGTTGGCGGCGATCCCGAGCAGGATCGACGCGGCACCGTCAACATGGCTGGCACTGCGGTGGAAGGGATCAGCGGGAGGATCGGGGTGGAAGATCTGCTCCAGCATCACGGGATCACCGCCACCGTGTCCACCTTCACCCTCCACCCAGTCAATTTGCCTTGGGATGCCAAACATCGGATAGTGCCGGATTTCCCTTACGGCAAAGTCGGACCGGGCCTGCTCCATCTGTTCCGTTGTCTCCTCCGCCCCCTGGACGAAGGTGCGACCGATGGTTTCGCAGACATCCATTTCCACACGGCCCCGGTCCCCGGTAATCGCCACCCGGTAGCCCTCCCAGGGACAGAAGGCCAGCAGTGAATAGGTAAGCAGGACGCCGTTGCGGTACCGGGCCGTTACGCTCATGACATCCTCCGCCGAGATCCCCTCCCCGAAGACGTTTCGGTCGCGGACGTAGCCGGAGTCTTCCTCGGCATCCATGTAGAGACGCTTCAGGCGCTCGTCCTGATCAAGGCGCAGGGCAAAGGGATCGCCTTCCGCCGCCTCGGAACCCGTATACCGGTCGTAGTTGTAGGCTTCGCCCCTGGCCAGCGCGTTCTCACGGCCGTAGAAACCCAGTCGCCCCATGGCGTACACATCGTCGGGGAACGAGGCAATCCACCAGTTCACCAAGTCGAAGTGGTGGGTCGCCTTGTGCACCAGCAGGCCGCCCGACTTGTCCTTCTCCCGATGCCAGCGGCGGAAGTAGTCCGCACCGTGGCTCGTGTCCAGCACCCAGCTGAAGTCCACGTGCAGGGGCTTGCCCACCGCGCCGTCCATGACCAGTTCGCGGATCCGCGTAGCCATGGGGGCATAGCGGTAGTTGAAGGTGACCCGCAGCTGGCGGCCGGTCCGGTTGATCGCGTCGACAATCGCCTGTGCCTTCTCCGCATCGGTGGTCATGGGCTTCTCGGAGATGGCGTCGCAACCCAGTTCCATGGCGCGGATGATGTACTGGTGGTGCGTGCTGTCCATGGTGGTCACAATGACCGTGTCGGGCTTGGTCTCCGCCACCATGGCATCGAAACGAGCGTCCGTGTAGGCCGGAACGGGCGCGCCATCCCACCGGTCGGCAATCGCGTCGTTGTAGACCTGCATGCGCGTGGGGCTCAGGTCGCAGATGCCGACCAGCTCGGCATGGTCGCGAAAGGCTCCGTGGATGGCATCCACGTACATCATCCCCCGGCCGCCGGTGCCGACCAGGGCGTAGCGCGTGCGTTGATCGCTCATGAAGAGTTTCCTGTAGGTGATGGGATCGTCCGGCCGCGTCGGACTTGGCGCGGATGGACGAATGCGGAGGTCAGACGGTCGTGTGGGTTGCCGACAGAATCCACAGCTCCGGTTCGTCCGGGAGATCCGCGGGCGTCAGGTCGATGCTTGGCCGCGGGAAGCGCTGCACGCGTTCCGGCGCGTAGCCGGCCGCGAACTCCTCCACCTCAAGCATGGACGGGAATAGGCAGCCGGGCAGGGCATAGTGCATGGGGATGGTGACCTTGGGTCGGATCTCGGCCAAGGCCGCGTGCAGGTCCACGAGCTCGATCGTGGGCGGTCCGCCAGTCGGCACCATGGCCACGTCACAGCCCCGGATCAGGTCCACCTGCCAAGCCTCGAGGGCATTGCCCACATCGCCGAAGTGCACGATGTCCAGGCCGTCGGCCTCGAACCGGTACATCGCGTTGTCCTTGGGCTCCACCTTGTGCAGCAAACTCTCTTCGGCCGGGATGGGCCGGAACCGAATGCCGCGCCACTCGTTGCCCACGCCCGGTACATGCGTCATGGTCATGACATCGGAGCCGGGGAACATGGCGGCGTTGGCGTGCGCCGAGTCATCGTCGGAACTCCGTACCACCAGGTCCGCGCCCTCGGTGATGGTGTGGAAGCCGGCCTTGATTGGGGTGTATGGATCGGTGACGATGCTGAGGCCATTGACCTCCAGGCGGAAGCAGGCGTGCGCATACCACTGGATTTTCATGCTGATCTCGAACCGGTGTTGAAGTTGGGACTGCGTGCTGAGGGGCAAGAACCTCTGCAGACCTACCCGTTGATTATAGATTTGCCGCGTGTCCAAGACCATGCTGCCAAAGTTGGAAGGTGGGCCAGTTCCGAAGAGCCGAAGCCGTTGGGGATGAATGGCTTTCGCCGATGGATGACCTGTCGGCTCGCCTGGAACGCATCCGGACGCAGTTGGTTGGACCCTTGGCATACGGCCTTGGAAGCTTGCAAGCCTGCCTCAGGCCACAGCCAGTTCAAGTCCACCGAAGCTTTGGAGACGATGTGAATCCGCCGGTGGAGACCAACACGAATCTTGGAGCGGTTGCGGATGTACTTCACTTGATTGTAACGTTTAATGCCATTTAGGGATGAATTATGCTATAATACTCTTCATAAAAAGATTTTGTATTCGATCTGATAGCCGATTACGTGACAGAGAACGTTAATATTTATCACATTGTTCATTACGATCGGCTTAGGTCAATCGTGGCTGATGGGTTTCTGTGGAGCGGTGCGAAGGTCGCTGATGCAGGTTCGCCGGGCTCTGACATCGGGATGCCCACCATCAAACAGCGACGCATGGAACTCTCCTTGAGAAGCCGTCCTGGATTGCGGGTTGGGGACTGTGTCCCTTTCTACTTCTGTCCTCGGTCCGTGATGCTCTACGTACTCCACAAAGGGAACCACCCGGATCTGAACTACCGCGGTGGCCAAGATCCGATCGTGCATCTGGAAGCAGACCTGCACCGCACGGTTGATTGGGCCGAGCAGTACGGGTTACGCTGGGCATTCACTACGACCAATGCTGGAGCCCGCTACGTTGATGACTACGCCGACCTCGGCCAACTGCATCACGTTGACTGGACAGCGGTGAATGCCCGTTACTGGTCCGAGTGCATGGACGAGAAGCAAGCGGAGTTCCTGGTTGAGTCACAATTCCCTTGGTCACTGGTTGAACGTGTTGGATTCCGGACGCAGGCAACTGGTGACGCGGCGTGGAATGCCGTAAAGGATGCCGAACACCATCCCGTAGGTTTACTGACACAGGACTGGTACTACTAGGACGCAGAAGGAGGCATGTCACATGTTGCGGTTCAAAACTGGCGACATCCTCTCCGAAGATGTCGAGGCTGTTGTCAACAGCGTGAACTGTGTCGGTGTTATGGGTCGCGGCCTTGCCCTGCAGTTCAAGAACGCATACCCGGCAAACTTCAAAGCCTATGCAGATGCCTGCAGGCAACATCAGGTTGAACCGGGCCGCATGTTCATCCATGAAACCTATCAGCTAACCGGACCGCGCTGGATCATCAACTTCCCCACCAAACGCCACTGGAAAAGCAAGAGCAGACTGGAGGACATCCAGGCAGGTTTGGAGAACTTGGCATCTCAAATAGACCAGTTAGGCATTCGTTCCATTGCAGTTCCTCCGCTTGGAAGTGGTCTGGGTGGCTTGGACTGGAGCGAGGTCCGGCGTCGAATTGAGAGCGAGTTGGGTAGGCTGGAACATGTAGAAATCGTGGTATTCGAACCCGGTGGCGGTCCAGCTGATGATCGCCCCAATCCGTCAGTTGCTCCACCTCACATGACTCTTCCCAGAGCCATCGTGATTGAACTGATGAGCCGCTTCATTGAGTCTTTGCTGGATCCGTTTGTCACCTTGCTTGGTGTGCACAAGCTCATGTATTTCATCCAAGAGGGCGGTGAGTGCATGAACCTTCGGTTTACGAGACACTTGTATGGACCCTATGCGGAGAACCTTAGGCATCTACTTCTGAGAATCAATGGACACTTTGTGACGGGGTACTCAAACAGAGGTGATGCTCCTCATGATCCACTCTGGGTTGTTCCCGGTGTTCGGAGGGACGCTAAGCAGCTCCTTGACGATGAATCCCAAACTCGCGAGAGGATTGACAGGGTGATGGACTTGGTAGAGGGATTTGAGACCGCCAATGGATTGGAGCTTCTGGCATCCGTCCACTGGGCTGTCGTAAAGGAGTCGGACAAACTGGACGACGGTCTGGTGCGGTACATCCACGGCTGGCATCCCAGGAAGCGTCGATTTTCCGAACGACAAATCAACCTCGCACACAGTGTTCTCGCGGAGAAGGGCTGGGTTGTAGGGGAGCCACACACTGCGATGTAAGGATGGGCCAAACCAGCAGGATTGGACACGACCCTGTCACAGCTGAACGATCCGCGTGGGATGTCCGTCAGGCTGTACAGCCTGACGGACATCCTGGTGTTATCGGAACTGGCCGTCATCTGCGACATCGACAGCTTTGTGTTCATCGTCCGCTTCGGCCCAGGTCCACGAAGTCTGGCTGCGCACCTTCCTGACCTGGGTCCGGACCGCTTTCACGCTGACCGACAGCCAAGTGGTACCCATCGACGATAAGTGCGTGCGCGGCTTCCGCGACCGCCACCATGGGCTGGGACCGCTGTACCCGGATCGGTGCCTGGACGAAGTCCAACCAGGAGAAGCTCCACGTGCTGTACGCTCGCTGCAATGCCGCTAAGGATCGATCCCGCTAGGCGAAGCGGCTGGTGTGCCGACCGATAAGGGCGTTCTCAAGCAGTGGAAGGATGCTGGCCAATCCGGTCCGGCACGCAAAAGGGGCTAGGGGTTGGTCTAAAATGGCGGCCCAATGGCAAGAGGGTGGCAACGGAGCAGGTACAACATGACACCTGCAAGCACGGAACTTCTGGATTCGCCTGCAGTGGCAGATTCAGCAGTTCGTCCGCGGGAAAACGCAGCCCCGAACCCCCACGCGCAGACCGCACTGCCCAAAGCGCCAAGAACGCTCCCCACGCCTTGGGACTGGCGTGATCCCGCCTTTCCGGGCGAAACGGATTCGGCCACCGCCAACAGTGCACGCCGCGCCCGGACCGTATGGCGTGTCCTGCACCCCGACGAATGGGAGGCCGAACTCAGAAGCCTGTCTCACTACGACCCTGAGTACCCCTATGACGAGGACCACGAGTACTTTCCATACTGGACCACGGATCCCGATTACGGCAAGCCCAACGTCCGCAACCTTGTCTACAACATGGAAGGTTTTGTGAGCCCGGACCTCGAAATCCACAACTCGCTTATCGATCAGATTCGAGAAACTCTGTATACACCCGCAGGGAAAGACGGCCACCATCGCGTGAAGGGAACCCCCGACTACCACTTTCCGGAAGAGCTCGGTCGTGAATGGATGGCGATCACGGGCGCAAGAAAGGCCAAGCCCCTTGTCAAGCCCGATCTGGCGGTATTCCCGGAAGGCCGGGACAATCGGAGCCTGAAGGAATCGCGGGTAATTCGAACCGATCCGGAGCACCCGGTGCCGGAAATGGTCATCGAGGTTGTGTCGCCCACGTCCGTGGTCAGGGACTATGAGGAGAAGGCGTTCCTTTATGAACGTCTCGGCATTCGGGAGTACTTGATTGTTGATCCCGGAGAGCCGCCCACCGAGAACCACTCGGGATACGATTGCCAAATCGTCCTGCATCGCATACAGGACGACGGTGCCTACGCTCGCGTGCCGGGAGCAGGGCCGGAGCCCAACCGGACGGTACGTAGCGAAGTGCTTGGGGTTCTGCTGCGACTGACCCAGACCGATTCGAAGGGGAAGCTTGTCGTTCAGTGGTACGACGCGGACTTGGACATCTGGCGCGATCATATTGGTGATGGTCTTCGGGAAAGCGCAGCCCGGGGCGAGGCCAGAGGCGAAGCCAAAGGGCGCTTGGGGGTTGTCCTGGACTTGCTGGAGCCTGTCTTGCCGAACAAGGCAGCTTATGATGAGCTGCAGGAGACTTGGACCACCTCTGGACTGCCGGAGAATGTTGCCGAAATGATTCCCGCAGTCTTGGCCAATCCCGGACAATGGCGAGAACTGCTTGGGCTTGCAGGCAAAGGCGGGGATGAAACCCAGTCCCGAAACACGCCTTAATCGCTGCTCCACCGGCAGTTGATGCACGGGCCGGGGAGGACCGGGCGCGGCAATCGCTTTGTTTTGCGCCGGAACTGCGCGGCTTCGGCAAAGATTCTGGTTGGCTGCGGTGTTCGTTCCATCGGGTAGCCACGCCCGCAACCGGCCCGGGACCAGCCGCTATAGAATTTCCTCCGCATGGCTGGCACAATTCATCCTGAGGTTTCCGAATAGACCATGGCCGCGACGCAAGACTCCATCCTCGAGGCCTTTCCCGACCTGGATCGGGTCAAGCGCTTCTTCCCGCTGGGAGTCGACAACCCAACCACCTTGACTACCGAACAGGTGGAACGCTTCAACCGGGAAGGCTTCCTGTCGCCCCTCGATGTCTTCTCGGACGAGGAAATCCAGGTCCATCGGGAGTTCTTCGACCGCTGCCTGGCCGAGGCGGCCGCCCGCGGCTGGAACAGCTACTCGATCAACGGCTGGCATGCGCGGCTGCGCACCCTGTGGGACCTGGTCTGCGAGCCCCGCATTCTCGACTACGTGCAGGATCTGCTGGGAGAGGACCTCATCTGCTGGGGCACCCACTACTTCTGCAAGATGCCGGGCGACGGCAAGGCCGTGGCCTGGCACCAGGACGCCTCCTACTGGCCGCTTACCCCCAGCAAGACCGTGACCGTCTGGCTGGCAATCGACGACGCTACCGTCGAGAACGGTGCCATGCAGGTCATTCCGACCACCCATCTGCAGGGACAGATCGCATACAGCGAAAGCGACGCCGCGGAAAACAATGTCCTGAACCAGACGGTCCACGGCGTGGAGCGGTTCGGGGTGGATCCGGTCCCGCTGGTTATGCGCGCCGGGCAGATGTCCCTCCATACGGACTGGCTGCTGCACGGCTCGGAACCCAACAACTCCCCCCACCGCCGCTGTGGCCTTACAATGCGC
Source organism: Anaerolineales bacterium (assembly GCA_034428255.1). GTDB lineage: Bacteria > Chloroflexota > Anaerolineae > Caldilineales > Caldilineaceae > Bin34. The sequence continues at coordinate 753 of DAOUIC010000227.1, read as the reverse complement.
TTCGTTTCGCCGGACGTCGAGGCCAAGAAGGGGTGGAACCGACAGGGCATTCTGTGCCGGGGCGAGGACCACTACGGCCACTGGCCCCACGTGCCGCGGCCGGAAAGCGACCACATTCCGGACCGTCGCAGCGCCTGAGGTAGCGTGGTCGGCCGCAGTCCGGTCCGCGGGAGTAGGAATATGCACATCGAAGCCAGCGACGTGACCGACTACATCGACAAGTGCCCGCCCAAGCGACAGGATGCCTTGCGGACGCTGCGGGACCTGGTCCTCTCCGTCAACGGGGATGTGGTCGAAAACCTGAAGTACGGCATGCCAACCTACTGGACCGACGGACAGGTCTTGTGTGCCTTCGCCTCCCAGAAGCATCATATGAGCCTCTATCTTGACGTCGACCTGCTGGCCAGCCACCGCGCGGCCTTCGGCAAGCTCAACTGTGGCAAGAGTTGCGTGCGCTTCACCAGTCTCGACAAAGTGCCCCTGGACACCGTTGCGGTCATTCTCAAGGCAACATGCAACCGACAGGTGCAGACGAGCTTTGCCGACGCGACCTGACCCGCCCGCTGCCCATCAAACTCAGTACAGTTCTGTCAATTTCCCAACACTGACTACCAGGCAAGGACAACACCATGGTTACCCAGGAACAGATCGATTTCTTCAGGGACAAGGGCTATCTGCGATACGGACCGGTTCTTGCGCAGGACGAGATCGATCTGTACCGCGAACGACTCGACCGGGTCATCGACGAGGAGA
>DAOUIC010000226.1:0-1670 GCA_034428255.1 Anaerolineales bacterium | reverse complement strand
TAGCCCCCGACCTTGTCGGCCGTGGTCATTTTGTCGATCCTCACCGTGCACACCTTCAACTCGGCCGTGTGCGTGACGGGGTCGTAGCCGGAGCCGGTCAGGGTGTTGATGGGCGTGTCGCTGAAACTGAAGCTGGAGAAGACCGTGCCCATGGGCGACCGCTTGGAACCCGCGACCTTGATGGCAATGCGGCCGCGACGGCTGGACAGCCAGACTGTTTCGCCGTCCTGCAGGTCCCAGGCCTGCAGGTCCCTCGGATTGACTTCCAGGGCTTCCTCCGAGGCCAGGTAATCCATGCCGCCGGCGCGTCCGGTCTGGGTATTCGTGTGGTACGTGGCCAGCCGGCGCCCCGTGGTCAGCCAGATGGGGTAGGTTTCGTCGACGGTTTCCGCCGGATCCCGGTATTCGATCAGGCTGAACTTCCCGCGGCCGATGGGAAAGGAGTCCTCATGCAGCCGGGGCGTGCCCGGATGTCCGCGGTAGGGAACGGGCCAGTGGTAGCGGCCGGTGGCCGCAAGGTCCCAGTCGACGCCGGCGTACGTCGTCGAAAGGCTGCACATCTCGTTGAAGACTTCCCGCGGGTGGTTGAAGTCGAAGTTCCGCAGGCCCATGTGCTGAGCGATGCGGCTGATGATCCACCAGTCTGGCCGGGCCTCGCCGGCGGGTTTGACGGCCTGGCGCACCCGTTGGATGCGCCGTTCCGTGTTGGTGAAGGTGCCGTCGGTTTCGGCCCATGCCGTGGCGGGGAACACCACGTCCGCCATCTCCGCGGTCTCCGAGAGAAAGATGTCGATGACGACCAGGTGTTCGAGGGACTCGATGGCTTCGCGCGTATGTTGCTGGTTCGGATCCGACACCACCGAGTTCTCCCCGTCGATCAACATGGCGAAGATGTCCCGGCCCGCCTCTTCCATGGCGGTGACCTTGGTGATGCCCTTGGTGGCATCCATCTCGCGGCCGTAGGCCTTGCTGAACTTCCGCTGGTGGTCGGGATCGACGACCGCCTGGAACCCCGGATACTGATCGGGGATGGCGCCGCTGTCCCCCGCGCCCTGGATGTTGTTCTGGCCGCGCATGGGGTTCAAGCCCGTGCCGGGACGTCCGATTTGACCCGTCAGCAATGCCAGGTTGCAGAGGCACTGGACGTTGTCCACGCCGCAAATGTGCTCGGTGATGCCGAGCGTGTAGTAGATGGCGCCCTGATCGGCCTCCGCATACCAGCGCGCCGCCTTTTCGATGTCCGCGGCCGGCACCTCGCAAATCGATTCCGCCCATTCCGGCGTGAACTGGGCGATGTGTTCCAGATAGGTTTCGAGGTGCTGGGTACGCGTTGCCACGAAGTGGTCGTTCATCAATCCGTCGCGCACGATCACGTGGGCCATGCCCTGGAGGAGAGCCACGTCGGTGCCGACCCGTAAAGGCAGGTAGAGGTCGGCCAGCGTCGCCAGGTGGATGCGCCGCGGGTCCGCGACGATCAGTTTGGAGCCACGAGCCAAGGCTTTTTTGAGACGGGTGGCCGCGACCGGATGGGCCTCCGTCATGTTGGTGCCGATGCAGAACGCCACATCGGGGAGCTCCATGTCCGACAAGGGGTTGGACATGGCGCCTCTTCCCAAGGTTGCCGCCAGACCGGCGACTGTGGGGGAGTGTCAGGCCCGGCTGCAGTTGTC
>DAOUIC010000225.1:0-3755 GCA_034428255.1 Anaerolineales bacterium | reverse complement strand
GAACGACATCCGTGATGGGTTGGTACATGCCACGGTCATCCAGTCTGAACAACCACATCTTCAATTGTGGAGGATCGGATTCGGATCCCGGTTCCCCCACCTGCAGAATCAAATACTCCTTGATGCCCATGGCGGCATAGAGTCGGCTTTTGTCCGTAAAGTCGCGGTGGTCCGAAGTGGGGGACACGATCTCGATTGCCGCATCGGGGGTGGTGAAGTTCGCATCCTGCATGCTGAACGTGCGCTCGGTCAGGGTACGTTCCCTTGGTTCCGCAAGGGTTTGATCCGGATGCAGGACCAGGGCGTCAGGTACCACCATGGTCTTGGGTCTCAGGGTTTTGGTGTAGAGACGCAACGATTCTCCCAGACTGAACGGAAAGTGTAATTCCGGTTCCTTCGCCACGCGGAAGCCCAAGGCAGCGCACAGGGTACGCACCAAAAGGGCCAGGAACTCATCGTGCCACAGCCCACTGGGCATGAGGAAGCCGTCCTTGTTGATTTCACGCATGCGTTGAACATGGCCGCGATAGTCCGGATCCGTTGACCAGTCATAGGCGTATTCGTGTTCCGGATCGTAGGCGTAGTCCGGGTCGTAATGGGGGAGGGCCGTCAGTTCGGATTGCCATGCCTCCAAGTTGCCCAAGCGCATTTGAGCGCGCCAAGGGCGGGCTGCCGCCGCCGTGGCAGCATCCGTTTCTCCCAGTTCCGGGGCATCGGGCCAAACCCATGCCGTTGTTGATTGGATTGCGGGCTGATCCGCCGTTCCACCAGCCTGGATTGCCACTCTCTTGGCTGTTGCTGTTGTGGCCATGTTCGACTATCGTGTGGTGGTGGGTGCACTCAATCATTGTAACAAGCACCTGGCCCACCCTCTCCTCCGTATGTACGCATATCGCCTGGGCATTCACCAGGATGACCGCGTTACTGTGCGGGCCCAGTGCCTCGGCCGCGTCGAGCAGCGTCGCCCGGGCATCCATGTGGTGTCGGTCCAAGAAAGTTTCCATGTGTCCTCATGGTCCCGCATCCACTCAATCAGGCCATATCCCAGGATGGTCTCAATCGACACGGAAACTCTATTGTCCGCCGTAGTCCTGTAGCAGTTCGACCAACCGGGCAACACCAACTTCGCGCGCATGCGACAACGCGGTCCGACCGTCGTCATCCTTGACGTTGGGATCCGTATCCGCATCTTCGAGCAAGGTGAGCAGCACATACTCGTCCTGCGTTTCCAGGACCGTGTCGTGCAAGGGGGTGCGCCCCTTGTAATCCCGCTCCGCGTTGGGGTTGGCCCCAGCTTCCAACAGAGTGTGGACAATCAGCGGCGAGGCGAACAGAACCGCCACATGCAGCGACGTATGGCCTGCCGCCGACTCTGTGTTCGGATCCGCGCCATGGTTGAGAAGCAATTTCACCGCTTCATAGTAGTCGTGCTCAACCGCGCTGTGCAGGGGAGTACTGCTCCGCTGCCAGTCCTCACGTCCCGTATCGCAGCGCAATTCCGGATCAGCATCGGGATGGTCGAGCAGCACCTCCAATGCGCCCCACGATCTGCGCATGGCGAGATGCAGGGCCGTAAGGTGGCCGGACCTGACTTTGTACCAGAAAATGGGAAACCCCCGTTTGTCAATCATGCTCCTTACGACTGCGACATCATCGTCCCAAATTGCATCGAACAGTCGCTCCCGGTCCGCTTCGTCATAGGAAAGCTGTGCCAAGTCCACGAACTAACTGTCCGTAGTGAAAGCCCGCGTGCGAGCGTCGCTGAAATCAGTTTCCCCGTTGTCGGCAACGGCCTTGAGCTCGATACGGTATTCCGTTCCAGGTTCGAGCCCTGTAATCGTGACTTGGGTGTCCGAACCTTGCAGATCCGGCCCGGGGATGTAATCGCCATCTCCATCCTCCGCCCGATAACGCAACAGGTAGTCCCATGCGAACTCCCCATGAATCGGACCGTGTCGCCAATGGACGGTAATGGTCGTGTCCGTTGCGGAAGTCTCCCCCTCTCGGAATATGGGCGCTGCGGGGATTTCGAACCAATCGCGCACCTCGTAAATCATGTCGGTGGTAGTGGTGAGCGCCCGTGCGCCCGTGCCGCTGGTCACCGTTAACTGAATTTCGTAACGGTTGTCGCGATTGCTGTCGCGGGGGACCTCGTAATCCGGGTTGTCAAAGAAACTGATGATTACGCTATTGGTTTGGGCGACACGGTACAGGCTGAACAGAGCCGCATCGGCGCCTCCCGTGATGGCGAAACTAAACTCCGAGTCTTCACCGTCCGGGTCGACTGCACCGAAGGTGACACTGAACAGATTCTCATAATTGGCCAATACTGAGAATTTAATAGCGGTGCTGTCCACATAGATGACAAAAAACGGAGGCGAATTTAGGCCCGTCGCTGCGGTCGCACTCTGGGCACCGCTCGCACTGTCCCTTGGGCTGTCGGCAGGAATAGGGTCTGCACCTGGTTGCGGCGCGGACGCAGCCGCGCTTTCCCCTACCTCTACTACAGGGACATCGCGGTTGATCGGCAGACCGGCATGGTCGCCTTCCACCAAGGTGGCGAATATCCACCGACCGGTTGCCAGTTCCAACCACAGCCCGTCCTCGGTACGCGCAACAGGACGGACCGTATCGCCCTCCTGCTGGCTTCCCACAACGGCAAAGTCGATACCAGGCCCGGCGCGGACGTTGGCTTGCACTCTTACGCTGCCCGCGACGGGTTCGGGCGTAGGTTCCGGATCCACAGCGACGGGAACGGTCGTTGCCGTGGGACGGAGGTCGCTGGGAGTGGGAACCTGTGCGGGAGGCGGAGTGTAGGTGGGAACCGGAACCGGCGCCCGCGCTTCCGTACGGTTAGCGGATGTCGCAGATTCCTGGTTCGGTGGCCGGTCTCGCCCACAGCCGGACAGGAGAACAACCGCAACCAGAACAACTAGACCGCTTCGCAATGGAGATCGCATGCAACACCTCTCTACCGGGAACCGGGTATCACGCCTCTGTGGCGAACAGACTCAAAGGCTTGCCGCTCATGAAGATCGTCATGGTGGCAAGTCCCCATAAGTCGGTTGAGCCCTCATCCGACCGGCAACAGGGACAATCTTGGATCCCCCCGGCAGATGGAAGTTTCGCCTGTTCGCACCCCACCTAAACGGTCCCATGTGGCGCTAACAGCGTCGCATATACCTCGGCAACGGCATAAAGCGTGCGGCTCCACGGGCTGTATTGGCAAGGGGCGCGACACGACGAACCGGTTCAACGGACACGGGCTTTCGGTCTCCGCGGCAGACCGTGTTGTATGGCAGATGCCCGTCGACGCGTGAACCATCTCTTCAGGTCGGGTGCGTCCAAAGACACTGAAGTGGAGCATCGGCCGTCACCTCAATTTTCCTCGCCAATCGGATTTCCCCGTTTGCATGCGACTGCCAGGCCACCGGCTCGTCGCCCAACCGCATTTCCTGCACCTCTGCATTCGCCAATCCCGGCAGTTTCACATTCCGTACCGGCAGCGAACCCTGCGCGACCTCGAGGCGGAATGTGCCCAGCTCCATGACAACCTGCCCCCAAGCCGGATCCAGGGCCCAAAGACAACGGAAACCGGAGCCAAACCCTTGCACGGGATTGAAACCCACCATGCCAACTCGCATGTCGAACTCGAACCCGGCGAACGTGTTCAGCAAGGCGAAGGCCGCCATGGACCGCGCGTAGTTGCTGCCGCACTCGATCTCGTTCCACGGGTTGCGTTTGGCCCCGTCATA
>DAOUIC010000224.1:0-8883 GCA_034428255.1 Anaerolineales bacterium | reverse complement strand
GTTATCGGTGGTTGTCCCCGCGTATCGTGCTTCCCGGCGCTTGAACCAACCGCCCCGTCGAAGCCGGGCCCGCTCAGTTGCAGGTTCCGCCGTTTGCCCTTCGGTCCCAGGACCGCGGTCGCCGCCTGGACGTCCCGCTACGGCGTGGCGGCGCCCACCCCGCAAACTGACCCTGTGCACATACAGGGCCGCCATCCGTTCCTGGTAGGACTGCGGATGCTGGCGGGAGGTTACGTCGGGCAGCGGGAGCGAGGAACTGCCGCCGCCGGCCTTGCACTGCCAGTGCTGGACGCACAAGCGACCGAGGCCAGCCAAGTGGCAACCATGGGTGCCGTGGCGGCATCAGGCGCAGGTCCCGCAATGGGGGCAGGGGCTGGGATGAAGTCCACGACGAGGGATCCTCTTTGGTTGTCATGACAACACCTTTGTAGAGCCCCCTCGGTGTCTGCGCGTCCGGAGCCAATATCAACGAAAGTGAAACCGCGTCCCCAAGGAACGCGGTTAACGCCTCAGCCGGATCGCTGTGCTACCATTCGCGTCCGCATGGGCTGCGCGCGGCAATCGGTCCCTTGGGACCATCGGTTCGACCGTCGAGAGGCCCTTCTGACACGATGGCTCCGCAGCGCAAAATCTTCTCCTCCCGACCGTCCGTTCCATGCTGCTCAAGTACGCATTCATCTTCATTCTGAGCGGCTTCGCACTGGTTCTTCCCCTTGTGTCCATCGTGGCCGGCGCTATCCTGGGGCCGCGCAAGCCGGACCCGGTGAAGAACGACATCTACGAGAGCGGCTTGAACACAATCGGGGATACCTGGATTCAGTTCCGGGCTCAGTTCTACCTGATTGGTCTCGTCTTCCTCGTGTTCGACCTGGAAGTCATATTCCTCTACCCGATTGCCATGGCCTACGGCCGGCCCGAATTCGGCATGGCCGCGGTTCTCGTGACCCTCCTCTTCATGGCTCTCCTGATCGTCGGTCTGGTCTACGACTGGCGCAAGGGCGGCCTCGAGTGGCAGTAGTCGTCGTCCTCCCAGGAAGCTTGCCCCGTGGCTGAGTGGTATCAGGTCCTCATGACGGCCCTTGTGGGGGCCGGCGTCCCGGAGTGGATCGCAACTGCCATTGCCTTGTTGGTTGGTGTGACGGCCATCGGGCTGGTGGCCCCGCTGATCGCCTTGATTCTGGTCTGGCTCCTGCGCAAGGTTATTAGCCGCATCCAGGACCGTATCGGCCCCAACCGCGTCGGACGGTTTGGCTTGCTGCAGACGATCGCCGACATCGTGAAGCTGCTCAGCAAGGAGGGCATCAATCCCTCCCGGGCGGACTTCATGGCCTACAACCTGGCGCCCATCCTGAGTGTCTTCGGTGTTCTGCTGCTCTTCGCCGTGGTGCCCGTGACGCGGGGTCTGATAGGCGTCGACATCAACGTCGGCGTCCTGTACATCGTGGCCCTCGGCTCGATCGGCATCATGGCCGCCCTGATGGCCGGCTGGGGCAGCAACAACAAGTACGCCCTCCTGTCGGGTTTCCGGGTCGTGGCACAGCTCCTTTCGTATGAAATCCCGCTCGTGCTGAGCATGCTGGCCGTGGTCCTGTATGCGGGCACCATGCGCTTTGGCGAGCTGGCGGAGCAGCAGGGCAACTTCCTGGGACTGGGCTGGTACGTCTTCCTGATGCCGGGTGCCGCCCTAATCTTCTTCGTGTGCGCCCTGGCGGAATCGGAACAGACTCCCTTTGACCTGCTGGAGGCGGAGTCGGAACTGATTGCCGGCTTCCACATCGAATACTCCGGCATGCGCTTCGCCATGTTCTTCCTGGCTCAGTTCCTGGGCGGGTTCGTGTTCGCCTGGGTGGGCGCGGCCATGTTCCTGGGCGGCTGGCAGGGTCCGGGTGTGGATCTGCCCGGTATCGGTGGCTTCCTGGCGGCCGGCTACATGATGATCAAGACCTTCGCCATCTATCTGTTGATGATCTGGGTGCGGGGCACCTTCCCCCGCCTGCGGGTGGACCAGATGATGTCCTTCTGCTGGAAAATCCTGGTGCCCCTGACCGTCGGCCTCATCTCGTGGCAAATGGTGGTTCAGGTCCTGGATCTGCCCACCCCGGTGATCGCCGTCCTGGTTCTGGTCGGCAACCTGCTCGTGATGGGCATCGGCCTCTTTGCCGTCGGACGCGCCATTCGGCAGGAAGGCTTCCGCACCAAGCGGGCCTTCACCCCGGATTCGCTTATCGGCACCATGCAGCCCGTTGCCGAATAGGGCAAAGCCAGCTTTCGCCCCGACCCGGACCATGCCCGAACTTCCCGTCGAAATCCCGATTCCCACGCCCCATCAGGCCGTCTTCATCATGGTGGCCGTGGCAACGGGTATGGCATCCCTGCTGGTGGTGACGAACCGCAACCTCTTTTACTCGGCCCTGTGCCTGGTGGGGGCGCTGTTCGGCGTGGCCGGCGTCTATGTCCTGCTCGAAGCGGAGTTCCTGGCCATTGCCCAGGTTCTCGTCTACGTGGGTGCCATCGCCACGCTGATCACCTTCGCCATCATGCTGACCCGGGGCATCATGTTCGGTACAACCTCCCCCAACAACCGGTACATGTTTGCCGTCATGGCGATGGCCCTGTTGGTGTTCCTGCTGGTGGCCGGCGTGGTGGACCGCGTACCTTGGGCCATGGCCGAGGACTTGACGCTGAGCGGGGACGGCAAGTCCATGATCGTGAACTTGGGTTGGGAGTTCGTCACCACCTATGCGCTGCCGCTCGAGCTGATCGGCCTGCTGCTGCTGATTGCGCTGGTCGGTGCCGTGATGCTGGCCCGGGACGACGAGTAAGGGAGGCTGAGACGTGGTTCCGTTGCAGGCCTATCTCACGTTGGCGGCGTTCATCTTCAGCTGCGGTCTCTACGGCGCCCTGGCCCGGCGCAATGCCATCGCCATGCTGATGGCCGTGGAGCTGATGCTCAACGCGGTCAACATCAACCTGGTGGCGTTCTGGCGCTACGGTCCCAACCGGGACGACTTGGCCGGCCAGACCTTCGCCATCTTCGTGATCGCCGTGGCTGCGGCCGAAGTGGCGGTCGGTCTGGCGCTCGTGATCGCCATCTACCGGTCGCGCAAGACTGTCTACCTTGACGAAATCGACCTGCTGCAGGGTTAATTCACAATCCCCCATGGCGCGCCAGGAACTCCAGGGCACACTGGAGGAGCAATGCGAGTTTCTCTACGGATTGGCCGTGGAGAAGATGCAGGCCGGCAATTTCAGCGGAGCCGTCTACGCGCTCAAGGAACTGCATCGGCACAATTCCGGCTATCGGGACGTGGCGCGGCTGCTGGCCGAAGTGAAGATGCGCAAGACCCGGCAGCGCAACCTGATCCTGCTCGGATTGGCGGGAGGCACCCTGTCGGCCTCAATGGCCCACCTGCTTGGCGTCACGGCCGATCTCTGGCTGATTGCCGCCGCCGCGGCGGGCTTGGTCTGCACCTATGTGTTGGCCACGGTGTTCCGGCGTCGTTCCCCGGCCTTGGCCTCCGTTTCCGCCGCACTGCCGCGTCGCTGATCAATCCCCGTCCGGCAACTCCAGCCCATGAACCCGATCTTTGACCTGACCTGGCTCGTGCCTCTGCCTCCGGCTGTGGCCTGCGCCTTGATCATTCTCGTCACGAACCGCAACAAGTCCCTCAGTTCGGCGATCGCGATTGCCGGCGTTGTGGTCAGCCTGGTCATTGGCTGGGCCGTGGCCTTCTCGGCCTTTGTCGATCACGATTTGGCGCACCATCCGGTCAACGCCACGCTGTTCAGCATTCCGACCGGCCTGACCGACATCGACGTCGGGTACGCTCTGGATCCCGCGAACGCGCTGATGCTGTTCATGGTGCCGTTTCTGCTGGTCATGATCTTCGTCTACGCCCGGGGCTACATGACCTTCCCGCACCACCTGAAGGCCGCGGATTTCCCCGAGGCCCATGCGGAAGGCAAGGATCCTCGCTACAGCCGCTTCATGGCCTACATCTCGCTGTTTGCCGTGGGCATGCTGGGGCTGGTGACCTCCAACAACCTGATCACCTTCTTCGTCTTCTGGGAAATCATGGGCCTGTGCAGCTACCTGCTGATTGGCTTCTGGTTCGAAAAGGAGAGCGCCAAGAAGGCGGCCTTCAAGGCCTTCGTCACCACCCGCATCGGTGACGCCCTGCTGTTCATCGGCATGATGGTGCTCTACATCGTCAGCGAGCCGAGCAGCCTCAGCTTTGCGGATCTGTTCAGCGAGGACAACCTTTACGAGTTGGGCCGCACCTACGCCAACCTGGGCTTCCGCGAGGTGACCTGGGTGTCCATCATCACCTTCCTGATCCTGTGCGGAACCATCGGCAAGAGCGCCCAGTTCCCCCTGCATGTCTGGCTGCCGGACGCCATGGAGGGTCCAACCCCGGTGTCCGCCATGATCCACGCGGCCACCATGGTTTCGGCCGGCGTGTTCCTGCTGATCCGCATGTACCCGCTGTTCGACCGGGCCCTGCACCTGACCTCGACATCGACGTACCTGGTCGCCGGGGTCGGGGCCTTCACGGCACTCTTTGCGGCCACGATTGCAATGGCGCAGTGGGATGTGAAGCGGGTCCTGGCCTATTCGACCATTTCGCAGCTGGGCTACATGGTGGCCGCCCTGGGCATTGGAGCCTACGTGGCCGCGCTGTTCCACCTCCTGACCCACGCCTTTTTCAAGGCCCTGCTATTCCTGGGATCCGGCAGCGTCATCCACGGCATGGAGCATGGGCATGAACATGCCCATGGACATGGCCACGACGACGCGGACGACCATGCTTCGGAGTTGATTCAGCGGCCGGACGGCAGTCTGGATCCGAACGATCCGCAGGACATGCGCAACATGGGCGGCCTGCTGCGCAAGATGCCGGTCACCGGCTGGACCTTCATCATCGGCGGCTTGGCCCTGTCCGGCTTCCCCATCATCACAGCCGGGTTCTGGTCCAAGGACGAGATCCTGGCGGTGGCCTTCGAGGAGAACAGCCTGGTATTCCTGGCCCTGGCGATTGCCGCCTTCTGCACGGCCTTCTACACCATGCGGCAGATGGCCTTGACCTTCTTCAACCGGGGTCGCACGGAAGCCGCGGACCACGCGTCGGAAAGCACGCGCAGCATGACGGTGCCGTTGATCCTGATTTCGTTCTTCGCGATCACGCTCGGCTGGATCGGCATTCCGGCCGCCTTCCCTGTCCTGGGCCCCATCGGCAACAACTGGCTGGGACACTTCCTGGAGCCCTTCATGGAAGTGATCTACATCCATGTGCTCCATCCGGAGTTCAACTTCATTCCCCTGCTGGTGTCCGTGGCGGTGGCGTTGGGAGGGCTCGGCCTGGGCTGGCTTGTGTACGGCAAGGGACTGCCGCCGGGCGAAACCGATCCGATGTACAAGGCGATGGGGCCGATCTGGCAGATCTTCCATCGCAAGTACTTTATCGACGAGCTCTATGACGCCACGGTGGTCCGGTTCAGCAATTTCGTGTCATCCTTCTGTGCCTCCATCGACGCCCGTTGGATCATCGATCCGCTGGTGAACCTGGTGGGCAAGGCCGGGGTGTGGCTGTCGGCCCTGGCAGCGGCGGCCGACCATCTGTTGGTGGACGGGCTGGTCAATTTGACGGCCAACTTCATGCGCTGGTGTGGCGGGGTGCTGACGCATCTCCAGGACGGCAAGGTTCAGGCCTACCTGGTCATCGCCATGATGGTGCTTGGCATTTGGGTCGTGCTCGTGGGCATGCCCATTGTGCTCACGCTGGTGTAGTTGCAACGGTTCCAGGTTTCGGAGAGTTAGGAGGTCGGGCCAATGGCCAATGCGAGCCAGGTGGCATTGTTTGCAACCCTCTTCATGCCGCTGGTGGCCGGCATTTGGGTACTGGTGTTCAGCCGCTCGGATCGGGCCATCCGCTGGTCGTCGATCCTGTTCAGCCTCGTGCCACTGGTCCTGAGTGCCTGGCTGATGCTGACCTACGACCGGGATGCCGGCGAACTGTACGGCGAGGTTTCCGCGCCGTGGATCCCGATGCTGAACTCGAACTTCCGGATTGCGGTCGACGGCCTCAGTCTGCCCCTGATTTTTCTCACAACCCTGCTGTCCACCCTCAGCCTGTACTACAGCGCCCGCACCATCCGCACCCGGGTGCGGGAGTACTTCGTGATGTTCCACCTGCTGGAACTGAGCATGCTGGGCGTGTTCATGGCGCTGGACTATGTGCTGTTCTATCTCTTCTGGGAAGTGTCCCTGGTTCCGATGTACCTCCTGATCGGAATTTGGGGCGGCGAGAACCGCAGCTACGCGTCCATCAAGTTCTTCATCTACACCCTGGTCGGATCGGTGGCCATGCTGCTGGCGATCCTGCTGACCTACCTTGCGACCGGCACCTTCGACATCCTGATGGCGGCCGAGGCCCAGCCGTTCATGCAGCTGGATGATCACAACCGCCTCCTGCTGGGCAGTCTGGCCTTCTGGGGTTTCTTCCTCGGGTTTGCCTTCAAGGTGCCCAGCTTCCCCTTCCATACCTGGTTGCCGGATGCCCATACCGAGGCGCCGACGGCGGGTAGCGTGATCCTCGCCGGAGTCCTGCTCAAGCTGGGAGCCTACGGCTTCCTGCGCATTGTCCTGCCAACATTTCCCGAGGCCAGTCAGCACTGGGCCTGGGCAGTCATTGCGGTGGGTGCCGTGGCCATCGTCTACGGCGCGTTCGTTTGCGTTGCGCAGAGCGACCTGAAGCGGCTCATTGCCTACAGTTCGGTCAGCCACATGGGCTACGTGATGCTGGGCATCGGCGCCGCATCGCTGGTCCTGACCCCGGACGGCCTGAATGCGGTCGCCGGCAAGTTCAGCGACGCGGTCACGTCGGGCCAGATTTACGACAGTGCGGTCATGGCCTTGAACGGCGCCACCCTGCAGATGTTCAACCACGGCATCATTACCGGGGCCCTGTTCCTGCTCGTGGGGATCATCTACGAGCGGGCGCACACCCGCGACCTCTCGAAGTTCGGGGGCCTGAGCGCCAAGACCCCCTACTTCTACGGCATCATGCTGGTGACCGCCTTCGCCAGCCTGGGCCTGCCGGGCCTGGCCGGCTTCTGGGCGGAGTTTTTCACCTTCCGCGGTGCGTTTGCGATTGTGCCCATCTGGGCCGCCTTCGGGACCATCGGCATCGTGATGACGGCCGTGTACATCCTGTGGCGGATCATCCAGAACGTGTTCCTGGGCGAGTACGACAGCACGAAACTGGATCACTGGACCGACGTGGACGGACGGCATGCCGACGGTCCGACCGACATGGTGTTCTTCGAAAAGCTGACCATGTGGCCCCTGGTGATCGGCATGTTCGTGATCGGAATCTATCCCACCTGGCTGCTCTCGTTTTTCAACACCGCCTCGGTCCGCCTGATCATGTTCATCACCGGCCCGAGCTGACAGGTCCGCAGAGACATTCCCTTCGATCTTCCAGGAAACACCTGTCGTGGAACAGTTCAGCCTGCTGGCGCCTGAAATCCTCCTCTTCACGGGCGGTCTGGTCATCTTCCTGATCGACGTGTGCGTGCGCGACCGCACGGACAGCGGGAGGGGCTATGCCACGCTCGCACTCTTCACGCTGAGTGCGGCCTTCGTGGCGTCGCTGTTCCAGACCTACGCCTTCTTCGAGTTGGAGGTGGCCCAGAAGCCGGCCGCCGTCCTCAACATGCTGGAGATCGATCTCTTCGCGGCCCTGCTCAAGGCACCGATCATTTTGGTCATGATCCTGATCACGATGGCCGGCAGCACCTACATGAACAAGCGCACGGAACGGCGCGGCGAGTTCTGGAGCTTCTTCGTCTGGGTGACCTTGGCCATGAGTGCGGCCCTGTCCGCCTCCAACCTGATCATGCTGTACGTGGCCATCGAGTTCCTGTCCATTACCAGCTATCTGTTGGCCGGGTTCCTGCGCGACAACCAACGCAGCGCCGAAGCGGGATTGAAATATTTCCTCTACGGTGCGGTGGCCTCGGCGGCCATGCTCTACGGCATGACCTTTGTGTACGGTGCCACCGGCACCTTGGACCTTAAGGGCATCGCCGCCTACATTGCCGCCAACGACACGTCCGTGTTGGTGCCCGCACTGCTTCCGGCCACCATGTTTGTGATGGTGGGTCTGGGTTTCAAGGCCACGCTGGCGCCCTTCTTCCAGTGGGCGCCCGACACCTACGACGGCGCCCCGACCCCGGTCACGATTTATCTCTCGACCGCCTCCAAGGCCATCGGCCTGGCGGTTACCGCCCGGGTCTTCGTGGTGTCGATGAACGCGCTGCTGGTGGACTGGGTACCGGTCATGGCCGGCCTCAGTATCCTGACCATGACCATGGGCAACCTGATGGCGTTGCGCCAGCAGGATGTCAAGCGCATGCTGGCGTACAGTTCGGTGGCCCATGCCGGGTACCTGCTGATTGGCATTACTGCGGTGGCTGCCGGCACGGAAAGCTACATGGACGGCATCAACGGCCTCCTCATCTACCTGATTGCCTACATGTTCACAAATGTCGGCGCCTTCCTGGTGGTCATGGTGCTTGAGGAACGGGTCGACCGCACCGACATCGGCGCCTTCGAAGGCCTGTACCGCCGCGCGCCCGCACTGGCTGTCATGTTGACGGTGTTTCTGTTGAGCCTGGCGGGCATTCCGGCGACGGCCGGCTTCTGGGGCAAGTTCTTCGTGTTTGGTGCGGCCGTGCAGCGGCAGTACTTCTGGCTGGCGGGGGCCGGGGTTGTCAATGCCGGCATCGCGGCCTGGTACTACGTCAACGTGGTTCGGGTGATGTATTTCGGCGAGCGTGAAACCGATGCCGAACCCGTGAGCATGCCGATTGGCATGGGGG
>DAOUIC010000223.1:0-1808 GCA_034428255.1 Anaerolineales bacterium | reverse complement strand
AGGGCAAGCAGCGGGGTCCACTCGACGGCATCGCGAAGGGGTTGCCGGCCCTGGAAGGTGCACGGCTAATGCAGTCGCGCACCCGCAAGGCCGGTGCGGACCCAGACGCCCATGCCGCCAACGTCAACGCGGACGGCACATCCGACGCCGAGCTGGAACTGGGCCGGCACCTTTGGCATTTGGTGGCCGATGCCACGGAGGCGGGGATCAATCCGGAGGATGCCCTGCGCCGATTCAATTCACTGTACCGGCAATCGGTGCAGGATTCCGAACCGACCGCCGGGTTTCCCACCGACGATGCACAAGAGCCCGCGAGCCAAGCGGCGTGACACCGCAGCGGTTGACAGAAGTCTCCGGGCAGCGACCGAATCTTGTGTTAGGGACTTATAGGCCGGACTGGACAGCCGGCCCATCTCGTTCACGGGTCGTCGGGGTCCCCCACGGGATCGCCCCTCGCCGTGCAGAAGCCCCTGTCCCGCGGGCCGAAGCAGGCACGTGCATTTCCTTCCAGCGCGCATACCGCCACTCGCAGTCGGCCAGCATGTGGTTCCAGACGTAACGACAGGCGCCGGCGATGGCCGCGAGCAAGGCACCAGTCTCCGCATCGCCCGGAAACAGGCGCAGGCGCACCGTGCGGTGGACGGTGTCCGGGGCCTGCGTTGTAGAATCGGGGGTGTTGGGCATGGAAGTTACCGTTCCGTGTCCGGTGGAGAGTCCGGTGCCAGCCGGACTCTCGCATTTATGGACGCCATTATGCTACAGAACCTCTCGTCAAGTCAGGAATAAAATTTCCTTGTGTTACCCTTGCGAGCATGCGCCTGTAGCTCAGTGGATTAGAGCACTGGTCTTCGGAACCAGGTGTCGGGGGTTCGAATCCCTCCAGGCGTGCTGTCCTCCGCGTCCCGCCTTCCACACAAGCGCCTGTCAACTTTCTCGGCCTTGTGCCGGCTGAGATTTGGCCGTGTTCCCTGTCCGTCCGGCAACAGCAGATCGGCCACCTGTGCTGGTACTGGTAAACGGCCCGCCCTGCGCCGGCAAATCGCATCTCACCGAGGTGTTGGCTACATCCACCTCATTGCCGATCATGACGAAGGACATGATCAAGGAAACGGTGTACGACTCGGCGGGATGGGCAGATAGGGACTGGTCTCGCCGACTGGGCACGGCGGCGTCGGCCTTGCTGTGGATGTTTGCGCACAGCCTGATCAGTCAGGGCCAGGACTGTTTGATCGAGGCCAACTTCCGCGCGAGTCTCGCAACGAAGGAACTTGACCACTTGGCCTCGACTTTGAGGTTTACTTCGGCTCAGATCTTCGTGACCGCGGCACCGGCAGTGCTCGCGGAGCGATTCAGGATACGGGCGCGGTCGCAGACGCGTCACCCTGGACACCTCGACGCCGAACTCCAGCACGAGTACTCGGAAGGGAGCATTCCCGAAGACCAACTATGCCCGATACCGGGAACGAATCGGTTGATCCGGCTTGACACCACGGAAATCAAACCCCAGCGCCATGCGCGCCATGTCCACTTGGTTACGGACTGGCTCGTGGAGACAGGTGTACCGGTGGAACTACCGTAAGGGCGTTCGACTTGCCGAAGCCTGTTTGGACCGGCATGGGCGGGAACAACGGATCATCGAATGCCGGGTAAAGCCATTAGCCCTGACATCACTGTCCCCGCAAATCAGACGGCATAGTGGTCAAACGTTGGCATCCAATCCTGGTTGACGGCAAACATGTCGTTGACCATGGCCTTGGTCTCCTGCAGCGACAGAAGCGACGCGGTCAACGGATCGTGGGCGATGGCCC
>DAOUIC010000222.1:0-4740 GCA_034428255.1 Anaerolineales bacterium | reverse complement strand
TCTGGAGGCGCACTTCCCGAGACGCACGCGCCGTTTCGGGATCCGTTTCCCCGCAGCCGGGAGGGGTGTGGATCCAGTCCGCCCAGCCCAATGGGGACGGGCTATCGGGAACGGGGTGCTGCCACCCCGTTCGGACATCAACTTCAGACGAGGCAGGCGTGGGCGGAGCAACGGTCACGACAGTCCCCCCGGTTGGCTTGGCACCGTGCAACGGGACACGCGGGCATTGTAGCAAGCAGGTTCAAAGTTGCGGGGCGGATGCCGAATAGTGGACATCCATGCCGCCATCATGACGGAAGCCGTGCGAGCTGGACACTCGGTACGGCTTCCTGAGCAGCAGATTGAGTCTGACAACTTCGTGGTGCTGGAAACGTTGCGGCTCCCAAAAAAACATCCCGGCCCGACCGTACCCCGGACCTGCCTGCTGGTGGAGGCGGCCCTGCCCCTCATTGCCTCCGCAACCGACCGCGCCTGCGCCATCGCAGGTTACCGTCGGGTCCGCAATGTGGCCGCCCGCCGTTCCCACACCCAACGCACACAGCCACCAACCGACCCGGACCGGAACCACATACGGACCCACCGCACACATCCTCCATGACGGTCGGTGGAACCACCCCGGCTCCAACGCACACCGGACACCTGCCCTCCGGCGACACCGCCAACCAGAGACAAGTGCTCACCGGACCCGACTCGCGGCGCCAGTGTGCCACAAAGCCGAGGCGGTCCCACCATCCGACGCGTTGGGCACGGTTTCGGTTTGGGACTTACCAAGACAACTTGACACGCAGGTTGTCCCAGTCTCGTTCACGGGTCGTAGGGGTTCCCCCACGGGATCGCCCCTCGCCGTGCAGAAGCCCCTGTCCCGCGGGCCGAAACGGGCACGCACGGAAGTCCCGCACGCACCAAAATGTTGATGGCCGCATTGTGGTCGGCGTTGGCACGGAACCCGCAGGTCCCGCACGCAAACACCGCCTGCGACGGCCGGTTGTCCCTGTGCACATGGCCGCACCGGCTGCACGTCTGCGACGTGTAGGCCGGATTCACCTTCCGCAGGTCGCCCGCCTTGTAGGCCAGCTTGCGCTCCCACGAGCCCCAGCCGCTGGCTAGGATACTGCGGTTGAGCCCCGACTTCTGCTTCACGTTCCGGCCGGGTTTCGCCACCGTGCCCTTGGCCGACTGGGTCATGCCCTTCGTGTTCAAGTCCTCCACCACCACGGTATGTGCCGTGTCCGCCAGCTTGCGACTGGCCTGGTGCGTGGCGTTGTCGCGCTTGCGCGCCCGCTTGCGCTGCAGCTTGTTCAACTGCCCGTTCACGCGCCGGCTCCGGTTCGACTTGGGCCGGCGGTCCTTCGGCCCCCAGCCTTGCTTGCGGCTGAGTTCCCGCTGCTTGCGGGCGATCTGCGCGTCCAGCTTGCCCGTGTCGGGCATCGCGTACACGGTGCCCTCGCTGTCCGTGGCCTGTCCCACGTTGCGGTCCAGGCCGAGCGCACCGTCCGCGGCAGGCTGCTTCACCTGCTCCGCGGGCACCTCGTAGCAGACGTAGACATACCACTTGGGGTGCTGTTCCGTGCCTTCCATGCGCACCCGCACGGTCAGCGGCCGGCAGCCCACGTAGGGGTCGCTGCCCGCCAGCCGCAGCCAGCCGACCCTGGGCACATGCAGCCGGCCCCCGTCCATCCGGACGGCCTCGGGGATCGTGAACGCCGGCACCGTGAAGTGCCGACCCTTGAACCGGGGCTTGCCCTCGTTCACCGGGTCCGCCTTGTACCGCGCGTAGGCATCGGCCAGGTACTTCAGGCTGTAGCGGACCACCTTGTACGGGTACTCCTTCAGCCAGGCATGGTCCGGGTCGTTGCGCAGTTCCGTGAACCGCTGGCCCAGGGTGAAGAAACTCGTGGACGGACCGGGTCCCATCTTCTTCCGAACGGCCTTGGTCCAGGCCGTCTTGCCCTCCCGGACTTCCGGCCAGTTGAGAGCGGGCACGTGCATCTCCTTCCAGCGCGCGTACCGCCATTCGCAGTCGGCCAGCATGTGGTTCCAGACATAGCGGCAGGCCCCGGCGATGGCCGTCAGCAGGATGCCGGTGGCGGCGTCGCCGGGATACAGGCGCAGGCGGACCGTGCGGTGCACGGTCTCCGGGGCCTGTGCGGTAGAATCGGGGCTGTTGGGCATGGAAGTTCCTGTTCCGTGTCCGATGGAGAGTCCGGTGGCTGCCGGACTCTCGCATTTATGGATGCCATTATGCCACAGAACCCATTGTCAAGTCAGGAATATAATTCCTGATTATATCCGGGCAGTCCGGCCGGGAGGTCGATGCCCAATTGCAGGATGTCCGGGAGCGGATAGGTGACGCGCCGCGATGAATCGCGCCCCCGGCGCGCGGGGGTCAGAACAAGTGCGAATTCCGGAGTTCGGGTGCCGGGCCCGGTCCGTTGACGAGTATGTTCTGGACCGATGGACAACGGGCAAGACGGTGCGACACTTCCCCGACGTCGGCCTCGTTGCAGAGGACGTGGAGGTTCGGACCCGCGTCAACGGTGAAGTAGACCTCCAGCCCCTCGTGTAGCCGCCAGTCCCGAATTTGCCGCATCAAGGCAACGGAACCCGCGCTCAGGAACAGCAGGGGAGGTTCCGACGAGATCATGACCGCGTGCATCAGCATGGCATCACGCTCGCTGATCTCGCCCAGTATCTTGAGGTCGCGGGCGTGGATTGCTGACCGGGCCGCGTTCAGATGTGACTGCACTTGGCGCACGCGTGCCTCCTGAAGCGGACTGGTGGCAGCCAGTCGGTGGCCGTCATGGCTGCTCACCGACTTGGGGCCGGCATCGAGCACGGCCACAACATCGTGCAGCGGCCAATGGTCCGGACCGGCCACCTGGCGGGGAATACTCGTGGAGTCGTCGCCGTCCGCGGACCACTCCACAAACCCTCCTTGGAAACTGCGGCAGGCGGAGCCACTGGCCCGGCGTGCCAACCGCGCCTGGTGCAGTCGGTCCGGGACATCGCGCTTGCCGTCGGCAGCCAGCGCCTGGCAGGCCGCTATGGTCAAGGCGCAAAACCCACTGGCCGAGGAGGCAATACCCGCGCTGGCAGGGAAGCTGTTACGGCTTTCCACGCGCGCAGGCCAATTGACGCCAAGGGCCGTGCGTATTCGATTCAGGTGGTTGACGGTGCGCCGATAGGCGGACCCCGTCGGCTCCCTGTCGTCGATGACCACGATGTCAGCTTTCCGGGCGGGAATTCCGTCCATCCACGCCACTGTGGTGGTGGCATGCGCATGGCTCAGAGTCATGCTGAGGGACCCGTTGGCCGGCAGGTTCAGGCTTGTATCAACCACGCCCCAATACTTGACGAAGGCAATGTTGGCATACGCGCGGCAGGTGGCCTTGCACCGGTACAAGGTCGCCCTCGGGGTTGCCATAATGGTGGCTGGACGTCAGGCCGATCCGCCCGCCGCAGCGCGCGACAAGAGGTTCAGCCGCCAAACCGAACGGAGGGCACGCCCTTGATGCCCGGCCTGCAGGAAAACAGGTTTCCGCTCATGGGGGCGGCCGCCAATTCGTCGTTGGACATCTGCTGGGCTGCGCTCGTGATGTACAGCGTGCCAAGGTCGTCATCACCGAAGGCACAGGCCGTGATGTTGCGCGCGGGCAGCTCGATGGTGTCGAGGACCGCCCCCGATTCGGCATGAACCCGGCAAACCTTGCCGCCTCCGTAGAAGGCGACCCAAAGATGTCCCTCCTCGTCGATGGTCATGCCGTCGGGCAACCCGAAGTCCGGCTCGACCTCCATGAGGGTCTGTTCGCCGGAGATGTCGCCGGAGTCCCGATCGAAGTTCCAGGTCCGAACCTTGTAGGACATGGAGTCGATGTAATACATCGTGGCCTGATCGGCACTCCAGACGATGCCGTTGGATATGCCGATGCCGCCCAGAATCTTGGTGACGTTGAAATCCGTGTCGACACGGTAAAGGCTTCCCTGGTCGGTGGGGTTGTCATAGGCCATCGTCCCTGCCCACAGCCTACCCGCAGGATCACACTTGCCGTCGTTGAACCGATTGCCCAACAGGTTGAACTCCGGGTCGTTGTGGATGGTTACCTGGCCGGTCTCGAGTTCGAGTGAACCAATGCCGTCCCGCAGGGCCAGGAGTACATGGGTCTCGGTCCATGGCACCACGGTGCCAACGTGGCGACCCGTGTTCCAGGTTCGGTTGCTGCCGTTCGCAGGATCGAACGCGTACAGCTCGCTGCCCAGGACGTCAATCCACCACAGCACCCGCTTGTCCGAGTCCCAGATCGGGCCCTCCCCAACCAGTGCATTGAGACCCACGCGTACTTCTGGAACAATGTTCATCCTGGTCGGGCTCCATCGGCTACCGCCGCAAACAGCCGGTTCCCTAGTTCGTCACAAGCGGACCGGGAACGGCAAACGGGATCGAAATCGGTCACGTATTATATGAGTGTGTGGCTCCGTCCCCCCTTTGCCAATGAACGGCACTCGGATGGGACCGGCCGCATCCCCCACTCCTTTTGCCAGCAGGTTTCCGCCGTGTCCAGCCAACCCAATGTGCTGCTGATTTGCACCGACCACTGGCCTGCCCGGTTGCTGGGCGCGGCCGGACACCCGGTAATCCGGACGCCCACGTTGGATACCCTGGCGCGCAGTGGGGTTCGGTTCACCAATGCCTATAGCGAGTGTCCTGTCTGCATACCAGCGCGGCGAACGCTGATGACCGGC
>DAOUIC010000221.1:0-8164 GCA_034428255.1 Anaerolineales bacterium | reverse complement strand
GGGGGGTGGTTCCATCACGGGATGGGGAATCCACGCAAGGGTCCCCACGGTTGGGCTCCCTGCATGTCCGAATTTCGTTTCCGATTCCGGGACGGTGCCGATTATAGCAATTGGCCAGGAGGGTTCAGGGCATCCCGTCCACGATGGATTGCGCCATCCAAGCGGCCGCGGCCCGGGAAGTCGTCCGGTGATTCCCGATCAGGCTCCGGTGCGCATTGACTCGACGGGACCGGGTTGCGGAATGCTGTGGGGAACGGCGGAGCCACGGGCGGTTTGCGGTACCCGCGATGCCGGAGGATTGGGTTATGTTCGCGGGCCGTGCACGGTGGCCAGGTGGCGGGCCAAATCCTCCCTGTGCAGCAGTGCGTGGAACGCCTTGATTTCATGGAGGGCCGCGCGCAACTGAGCCAGCAAGGGTATTGATTGGCGGCGGTGCCAGTCGTCGTTCCGGGTGTCCAGGGCGCGATCCGGTCCGGGCAACGCCAAGTCTCCCACTATGTGCAGGAAGTCGTTTGCCTGCAACAGGGCGCGGGTGATCTGCATGACTTCCCTGGTCAGGCCCCATTCGGCGGACCACCGTTCCTGGATCAAGTCGGGGATTCCGGAGGCATCCACCGCAGTTGGGGTACCGGCAGCGGACGGGGATGCACCGTCTTGCCGATGAATGTCGTTGGCCGCCGGAGAGTCCGAATCCCACGCGCGTTTGTAGCGTTCCTTGAACAAATCCACTACATGGTCAATCTCAAGGGGTGTGCCTTGAGGTTCCGCCGCCCGGACTGCAACGGACGACCAGGCGCGTGCCTGCAGCAGTTCCTTGAGGTGCTTGCGGGAGGGAGGAGCTGTCCAAATCGTCAGGGAGTCGCGATCGTCCATCCCTTGCAAGGCGGGCGGAACGCTGATCCACGCCTCCGGCAACGTTGCTCCGGCGGCGTACCAGGCGGTCGCTTCCCGCGCATCGTTCGGCAGCTCGGCCAACGGGGATGCGCGGAGATCCTCGATGGTGAAGGGCATGGTCTGGACCGGGAGCTCCGGTGCCATGGTGCGGTGTTGGTCGACCGCCTCGCAGTCCCTGACCAATAGAAAAAAGCTCCTGCGCCGCCGGTAGGTATCCAGGGCCAAGTGGTACAGCAGATTGATCGGTTCCTCCAGCACCCGTTCCATCCCCGGAGGCGCGTTGAACCACTTGGCCTGGAAAGCAAACCGGTGGCCGGCCTGTCGTACGCTGAAGAACAGGTGTTTGCCATCACGGGACCGCACGGGCCGTTCGGCCGCCAGCTCCTGCGACAACAGGACGGGCTGCGGGTTGCCGGCGCCGGTCGGTTCCAGCGCCTCCAGCTGACGGTGGGTGTCCGGATGCAGTTCCTCCAGGCGAAGTTCCAGGTCCGCGCGGCGCGGCGAAGGGCCATCGCCGTGTAGGGCCGCCACTTCCTCGCTGACCCTGCGCCGGAACTCCTCGAGGCGATCGACTTCAAGTCGCACACCGGCGGCACCCGCGTGTCCTCCGTACGATAGGAGCAGGTCGCTGCACCGGCCGATCGCGCGCCCGATGTCGATTCCATCCACACTGCGTGCGCTGCCCCGGGCCACGCCTTCCTCCGTAATCGTGAGAACAATGGACGGCTTGCCGGTCTCTTCCACGATCCGGCTGGCGGCGATTCCCAGCAATCCCGGATGCCAGCCCCGGTGGGCAATCACGAGGCAGTGGAGCGCGTCGTGTTCGGGGCGTGCGGCCAGGAGGTTGCGGGTGGTTGCGGCGATGCGCGCGGACTCGTCCTTGCGCCGTTCGTTCAAAAAAGTGAGGTTGCGGGCAATCTCCTCGGCCTGGATCCGATCCCGGGTCAGGAGCAGCTCAACCGAGGTCTCGGCGCTTTCCAGTCGGCTTACGGCATTGAGACGGGGGGCCACCTGGAAGGCGATGTGTTCGGCGCGTACCCCGGTCTGGCGCCACTGCACGCGCGGCAGACTCTCGTCCAACAAGGTCTCCAGGCCAATTCTTTCGGTTCGGGCCAGTTGCACCAGCCCCCGCTGCAGCCAGTAGCGCGTGTCGGCTTTCTGGTCGGCCATGTCCGCCACGATGCCCACGGCAACCAGATCGAGAAACCGGTCGGTTGTGGCCATGGGTTTCAGTTCGTTGATCAACTGCTGCACGACCAGGAAGGCCACGCCCACTCCTGGCAGATGGGCCTGGGGATGTTCCGGGGGCATCAGCTGCGGGTTGACGATGGCGTCGGCAAGGCACCGAACGCCCCAGCGCTCCAGGTCGGCATCTTCGATGCTGGTCGGCAGGCACGGATCCGTGCCTGGTTCATGGTCGTCGAATTCCGGCGGCAGGGCGTGGTGGTCGGTGACGATGACATCCAGCCCCCCCTGCCGCGCGGCCCTGAGGCCCTCCACGGCGTCGATGCCGGTGTCGCATGTGATGATCAGGGCGGGACGGGGAGAGAGGCGCGGGAGCAGATCCGTCAACACGCCGGCATGGACTCCATGGTTGTCCCTGACGCGATGAGGGATGTGCCAATGCACGAGCGTGGGATCGTCCGCCAGTTCGCGCAGGGCCGACACTAGGAGGGCGGTGCTGGTTTGGCCGTCTGCGTCGAAGTCCCCCCACACCAGGACCGGTACCCCTCGGTCCTGGCATTGCCTCAACATTCGGGCTGCCCGTACGACGCCCACCATGTCGCTGGCCGGTGCGGGCGCGTAGTGGTCCGGGTTCAGGAAGCCCTTGGCGGAATCCGCGTCAACGAAGCCCCGTTGTGCCAGGAGCCGCGCCAGAAGCGGTCCCTGACAGACGGCCAGCAACTCGGCCGGCGGGGCCGCAGGAGGCATCAACTGCCAGTTCACCGCGCGGTTCCTGCCGGGTGGCCGGGGACGGAAAGTCCGATGTACATGGGGCTGCATACCCTAGTCGAGGGAGAAATCGAATGTCTCCCAGACGGCTTCGAGATCCTCTTCCTCATAGTCGATGGGTTGTACGGGCCCGGCGGACGTGGGGTTGCGTTCACAGTAGTGGATGTACTCGCACGGACGGCAGACCGTATCGACCGTGGCCGGATCATCGGGGACGCGTGCAAATGCCTCCTCTCCTTCAAGGCCGTCAATCATGGACATGATGGATGCCAGATTGGACCGGTTTTGCTCGTGCTGGCGCTGCGAGTATGGCAGATGCAGTGGATGGTCCGGGTCCTGTGCGAACCAGAAGACCAGCGTAATGCCCGATGCCGTCACGGTGTTCCAGCCCAAGCTGCTGGAAGCCTCCAGCACAACATAGGGCAGGATGCGGGCCTGATCCGAACGTCTCAGTCTGTCTGCATTGGTGTTGGCGCCGGTTTTCCAGTCAACGATGGTGACTGTCCCGTCGCTGCACCGTGCGAGCAGATCCGCGCGGGCGGTCAGCAGCCAGTGGTCGAAGGGGATGGTGAGGTCGTATTCGGTCAGGAATTGGTCGGCACGCAGCGAGCATCGGTAGTCCCAGGCCTTGGTTAGGCTTGCGGCCTGCTCCGTCGGCAGCCCGTTGGCGACCGACTGCATCGGCAGTCCCCTGGCCAGCCGTTCCATGCACAGGTGAAACCGTTGGCCCAGGCGTGCCGCGTCCCAGTCGCGGTCCGCCAGCGTCAAGGCGCGCTCCAACAATGGCTTGTCGGATTTGTACTTCAGAAAGAACCGACGGCGGCACCGGCGAAACGCGGACAGTCTTGCCTGGTTGAATTCAAACGGCTCTATTTCCATCGGATCCGATCCCACGGCCGCCCGCGGTCCGGCTGTCGGGCTTGGCGTCCTAGCCGGCCCGAGCGGCCCGCTTGCGCTGCAGCCGCGGGTCCTTGCGCTTCCACAAGTGGTGGACATTCTGCCGGTGGAAGTTGGTAATCAGCCCGTTCATGGGGAGGGTGGATATCCCGAATTTCTCCGGTCCGTTGGCAAACGCGTCCTCAACCTTGCCGCCGCCGGCCAGGACCTCGTCCACCATCTGGTCCACGTCGTTCAGATAGTTGATGGCCTTGTCGATGCTGCTGGTGACCTCGCCCCGCAGCAGAATCTCGCCGTGGCCCTGCACGATCACTTCAAGGTTGAAGTCGTGCATGCGACGCAACGACTGCTTGTAGGCTTCGATGTCGCAGCGCTGGTGCGTGATCAGGGGGATGTGCATCATCAGGTCGCTGGCGAACAGGACCTTTTCCTCGGGCACATAGACCATGCAGGTGTCGTTGACCGGTCCCGGTGCATGTATGACATGCACGGACTTGCTGTCCAGCCGCAACACCAGGCTGTCGTCGAACACCACGCGCGGCAGCCTGACCTTGGCGTCGTTGAGTTCCGGACTGTTCTTCTTCGCGTTGCGCAGGTTGCGCGCACCGCTGCTGGCCAGGTACCGCCGAGTCTCGCGGTGTGCCAGCAACTCGGCGTCGGGAAACAGGAAGGACCCCAGCGAGTGGTCCATCGCGGCCTGGGTGTTGATTACGTACTTGATGCCGGCTTCGCACAGTCTGTTGGTGTAGTTGACCAGCTGGCGGGTTTCCACCGGGAACAGCAGCGTATCGATCAGGATGCCGCCTTCGCGGGTGACCACCAGACCCGCGTTGACGCGCGCGTACATGTCGCTGGTGAAGGCCCAGGTTTCGTCGGAGGCACGGATCCGTTTGATGGTCATGGGCGGTGATACCGGACGCGCTTTACGGTGGTTGTTCGATGGGCACGGGACCGGATCGGACATCCGCCACGGTTGCCGTCGTGGGGCCCCGGTCCGGTGTCCCGTTGCGCAAAGGCAGGAAAAAACCCTACTTCTGCCGTGTGAACGGATTGTTTAACCTGATGAGACTCAGGTGGGAACACGCTGGACGCTGCTGCGACACCAGCCTGTGGCGAAGCATTCACGCCGCATCACGACGTTCCACTTTGCTGCCGTTGGTTAACAAATGCCGGTTCGATCACGCGCAAAGCAGGGCAAGGTGAATTATAGACACTTCCGCCGGTTTCTCAACCACCAGTTGCCATATCCCGGCCCGTTCAGACGGTCACGTCGATGCCCAGCTCCAACAACTGCTCGGCGTCGATGGGCGCCGGACAGTCGAACAGCAGGTCGGAACCGGTAGCGGTCTTGGGAAAGGCGATCACGTCCCTGATGTTGGTGGCGCCGGCCCACAGGGCCACGATCCGGTCCAGGCCCATGGCGATGCCGCCGTGGGGCGGGGCGCCATAGCGGAACGCCTTGAGCAGGTGCCCGAACTCCCGCTGGACTTCCTCCTCCGGCAGGCTGAGCGCGCGGAACAGCTGTTGCTGGCGCGCCTGGTCATGGATGCGGATGCTGCCGCCCCCGATTTCCCAGCCGTTCAGGACAACGTCGTAGGCCTTGGCCAGGACCGAGCCGGGATCGTCCTCCAGCCGGTCCCAATCCTGGTCGCGGGCGGCCGTGAAGGGATGGTGCACCGCCGTCCAGCGGCCGGCTTCGGCATCCAGCTCGAGCAGCGGGAAGTCCGTGACCCAGCAGAAGGCGAAGAGATCCGGATCAATCAGGCCCGCGGTGTTGCCGATGTCGCTCCGGAGCAGGTGGAGGCTGGCGGCCGCGACCTGCTCGTCATCGGCGACGAGCAGGATCATGTCGCCCGCCCGGGCGCCGCCCACTGCGACCAGCCCGGCCAGTTCCTGTGGATCCAAATGCCGCGCGATGGGCGATCGGAAGGTGCCGTCCCCGATGTCGGAGGCATCCGCAACGTCGTGCTCCAGGCCCAGCCAGGCCAGGCCGCGGGCACCGCCCTGCCGGGCCAGTTCCGTCAACCGATCGATTTCGCGGCGGCTCAGGCCGGCGCCGCCCGGATGGACCACGCCCTTGACCACGCCACCGCGGGCCACGGCTCCGGAAAAGACCTTGAATCCGCTCTCCCGCAGGATCCCGGTCGCGTCGAACAGCTCCACGCCGAACCTCAGGTCCGGCCGGTCCGTGCCAAATCGGTCCATGCATTCCCGGTAGGTGAGGACCGGGAACGGCGTCTCCTGTATCCGGCAGGACTGGTGGTCCCGGGCCAGCTGGATGAGGAGCGGTTCCATCAGGCTGCGGAGGTCCTCCGGCTCCACAAAGCTCATTTCCAGGTCGAGCTGCGTGAATTCGGGTTGGCGATCGGCGCGCAGATCCTCGTCGCGGAAACATCGGGCGATTTGGAAGTACCGGTCCAGTCCGGCAACCATCAACAGCTGCTTCAGTTGCTGCGGGGACTGGGGCAGGGCATAGAAGCTGCCCTGCTGCAGTCGGCTCGGAACCACGAAGTCGCGCGCGCCCTCCGGGGTGCTTTTGAGCAGGTGGGGGGTTTCGACCTCGATGAAGTCCCGCTCCGCGAGGTAGGCCCTGATGTCGCTGATGATGGCGTGCCGCAGACGGAGGTTCCGCAGCATCCTGGGCCGTCGCAGGTCCAGGTAGCGGTATTGCAGGCGCAGGGTCTCGTCGGTTTCGTCCGCTTCGTCGCTGATGTAGAACGGAGGGGTTTCGGAGCGGTTGAGAATCGCCACCTCCCGGGCGGCCAGTTCGACTGCGCCGGTGGCGAAGGTTGGGTTGGCCGAGCCTGCCGGGCGTTCGCGGACGGTGCCGGCAACCTTGAGGACAAACTCCGACCGTGCCTGGCTGGCAATGGCATGGGCGTCCGGGTGCTGGTCCGCGTCGACCACAACCTGGGTGATGCCGAAGCGATCGCGCAGGTCCAGGAAAATCAGTCCGCCGTGATCCCGGCGCACATTGACCCAGCCTGCCAGAACCACTGTCTGATCGCAGTGGGAGAGGCGCAACTCTCCGCAGGTGTGTGTCTTGTACATGGGTAGTTTCCCGGTTGTATGGGACTGCTGGACATGAAACCGGACATTATAGGGGGAGATTCCCGCTTGGAACCAATACGCGTCGGATTTCGATTGACTTCCCGATGATGGGTGCCGGTTGCGCGTTGCAAGTACGAAGGAGCGGATTGGCCGGTGTCTCGGCCGGCCCGTGTGGCGGCGATCGCCTGGCCGGTCACTCGGCACCAGGCCCTGGGAGGCACGCGGTGTCGGTACGCGCGTCCGGGCATCGCCGAGTACTTGGTGTTCGCCGGTGCGGAATCCGGATCCAGCGTACGGCCTTGGACCTTGCGGACGCGACGAAGCGTGTTGGCACACTCCCGCGGATTGCAACCACAGGTTTGCGGACATGCACCGAAGCCTGCCGCGTCTTGACCGCGGGAAGCCGGTCCGAGCCCCTTTCCGGTCTGGTCGGGTAGGGGCTCGGAGCCGGGGCGATGCTATACTGCGCGTTTGCCCTCGGACCATGACCGAGGGTGGACTTGCCTGTTTGGTGACCCGGTGCGGCCGGTCAGCAGAGTCAGACAATCGGTCGCGGTCTCCATGCCCTCCACTCTTCATGCCACGTGGATTGCCGCTTCGCCGGGCAAGTCGGCGTGCCTGTTTTTGTGGGCCGAATCCCCCCCCGACGGGCGGCAGGAACCCCACCGCCCGGCTCGGAGTTCCCGCGCGCCGGCGCGCAAGCTCCGCAACCGGAGTTCCCGGATTCCGGTGCATCCGGGTTTGGTGCCTCCCGCCGTGTTGCGCCATAGGCTCAGCAGTCTTCTGGCCGACATTGCGCAGGGCGACTTGCCCTTGGCCAAGAGGGCGGCGCGCCTGCCTGTACCGGACAATGGCGTCCGGTCTCATAATCCGCATGTCTCGAGCATGCAGGAATTCCGTGTTCTGGGCCTGGACCTGGCCATCGGTCCGGCGCTCAGGGTTCTGAACGGGCTTCTCGGCTTCGCCACCGGTTCGTCCTCCGGCGGGCCCGACACGGAGCAGGCCGGCGCGGCGCTCAACCGCTACTTCGTGCCCGGGCCGGATCTGCGCTATTGGGGGCAGGCCGCGGAGTATGCCTTGGCCCTGGTGCGGGACGGACGGGCCGTGCCGTTTCTGCAAGCGGTTCAAGGCGGGTGGCAGGTGCAATGGAGCCCGTGGCAGCACGGCCGCGAATCGGACCTGGGATTCCAGGAGTTCGCCAGGTGCATGCCGGGGGTGAACCTGTCCTTTGCCGACAATGTGGCCGGAGACCGGGATGCGGCATCGCTATTGACCAGTTTCGTCAATGCGGTGGTGCATGCACGCATGGCGGCGGCGGCGGCAGCCGTGGGCTCGGACGACAGGTTCCGGCAGGTGTCCGGTTCCTTCC
>DAOUIC010000220.1:0-6762 GCA_034428255.1 Anaerolineales bacterium | reverse complement strand
TTTCGTCCACGGCCCGGCGGAGGGCCTTGCGACGGGGCCAGGACTTGCGGTCCGCGTCCAGAAAGGCAACTGCCTGGAAGTACGCCCCCGGGTCCAGCTCTTCGGGTTTGGCAACCCAAATCTTATCCGTAGTGCCTTCGGGCTCGCGGTCTTGCTTGAGGCGTCGGGTCTTCACGCCCAGTTTGCGGAGGGCCTTGCGCCAATCCTTGAGGCGGCTGTTGGTGCGGGCCACCAGGCAGATCTGGCCAGGTGTCGATTCTTCGTCGGTCGCCTGGAGCTCGCGCAGCCAGTCCGCCACCTGCCGGGGTCCGTCCTTGGCACCCGTGCAGCGGCGAAACGCCGGTGGGCAGCCGGTTTCAAGCCCCCGATAGCCGTCCAGTTTGGCGGTTGCGCCCGTCAGATCGTCGAACTCCAGCCCATGCAACGCCGACACCGCCGTCTCAATGACCGCATGCGTGACGGCCCCGGTCTCACGCAACCGAATGGTCTTGGCCGGAGTGACACCACAATCCTGAATGTTCAGGCGCAGGCGGCCGGTGCGCAGGGACGGATCCGCCACCAGACACAGCCGTTCGAGCTCGTCTTTTTTCCAGTGCTCGTGCTTCGGAACGGTCGCGAGCGCCAGTTCCCGACACAGGTGCACAACCTGCCGACCCAGGTTCTGGCAGTCGAGCACAACCACGGCCGCGGTTGCAGGGGACAGGGTTCCATCTGTCAACCTCCGGGCCACCATGCGGCAGGCATCGTCTCGCGTCACCAGGCCCTGCGCGCGCAGGGCCTCGCGGGCATGTTCGAAGGCCGGCCAGAGTTTGGCCATCTCGGCCTCGTCGAACCGGGACCGTTCGGTGCGGGCAGCCGCCTCGCGCCAGGCATCCAAATCCGCGACTCCGCAAGGCTGAATCACATCCTGCCATTCCAACCGCAGGGACGCGGCTGTTGCCTCGGAATCGCACCGTGCACACCACTGCGACATTGATGGCTGCCGGTTGGCGTCGACCACTTGCATGTTGGTGCCGATGTTCCGCAGCTGACGTTCCAGCCAAGCATCGAAGAGGGAAACCTCAACGGCTTCCACGGCCAATCTCAATTCCTGCTCGTCCCCGGCTTGCTCCCGCAATCGTTTCAGGGACAGCTCGGCCTTTTCGAACGCGCCCGCGGAGTGCACCAGCAGGACAACATGCTCACCGGACTCGGCAAATCGATCCGCCAGGTACAGACTGCGGACCACCGCGGCGAGCCGTTTGTTGGTTCCGGCCGCGCCCAACACCAGTACGGGACCGCCATGGGGACTGACGATGTCCTTGCCGACGGAGAGGTCAACCCCTGCTTCGTTCCAGGTTTCCAAAGCCGATGCCAGGACCCTGCCGTTCTTGGTGGACGCATCCCCCAACCGATCATCCCCGGTCCGCCGTTCCCGGCCGGGAACTTTCAATCCGGAATCCGGCATGGCCATGCCGGTCCCGGACTGGCCATTGAACGAGCCCGGGGATCTTGTCCCGGCGGCAACAGGCGGCAGGAAGCCGGAGGCTACCTCATCCGGCGGCACATACGGCTCAGGCTCAAGGTTTTGGCGAGCCGTCAGGTTCTTCAACCGGTCCGTGCCGTTGTTGTTTTGGGCCCACTCGTAGGCGTCGTCGTGGCGATCCACACGCAGGACGATGAACTCGTCTCCGGCCAAGTGCACAACCATCCGGATGTCGTTGGTAACCCGGACCGAACGCAGCGGTTCGGATCCTTGGATCCGCTTCAGGTTCAAGCCTGGCGTGATGTCTCCCCTGAAGAGTTGCCGCAGCGTGTCCTGGACCGACGAAAACTCGTCGTCCGACAGCTTTTTGGCCTTGGTCAGGTAGTCCTTGTGCAGACGGATCTTTCGAGGGTTTCTGGGCATGGCAGCGCATTCGACGAAATAGAGGGCCAGGGACTGGCCGCGGCGAGGCCGCGTTGGCAAACCGGCGGCGGATCGTCCCGCCCACAGGCCAGGGCGGACGCGCATTGGCCGAAGGCGGTCGTCAGTGCCGGGCGAACCCGTGTCGGCCCGGCTCGAACACGCCTTCCAGGAACGGTGAAATCGGACCCTGGGTGCAGATTAGCAAATGATTGCGGGCACGGGTGCATACCACATGCAGCAGCGAGCGCTCCTGCTTGTACTGCTCCGCCCGTTCCGCCTCCGACGTCACCAACTGCATCTCCTGATGCAGGGGGTAGCTGGCACTGTCCGCATCCAGGACGGCGATCGCTGGATACTCCAGTCCTTCGAGCTTGTTGGCGGTGGCCAGACGCACGGAACTGCCGTGGCCCGTGTCGGCCCCGCCCGAGCGCAGGCAGTACACGTCGAGCCCCTTCTGCTTCAGGGCCCGTTCCCAGGTCTTCACGCGGGACACCGTCCGGGCCAGCAGGCAGAAGTCGTCCCGTCCCAGGTCGTCCTTGTGCTGAAGGTGCTTGATCCAGTCCACGATGATGCCGGCCCCCTCGTCCTCGACGTCCGCGTAGGTCTCCCAATAGGGAAAGGGGCCGTCATAGAGGCTGCGGTATCCCTGCAGCGTGTCGATCTGACCGTTAAGGTCGTCGTAGTGCCCATCCCCCAGCACATGGGCCGCCACGGTGTAGATGGAGTTGGTGGTGCGGTATATCAACTCAAGCCGGTGACTGCGGCCTTTGACGTCGATGCCGCAGCGTCCCAAGTGCACCTTGACCCGGTGGATGCGCTGATGGGCATCGCCGGTGATGAAGAGCCGATTGCGCTCCCGGTCGGCGGAATGCGCGGTGCCGACCAGGGAAACGGCGCGGAACAGCTTGAAGGCCTCGTAGCCGAAGTTCTGGGCCTCGTCCACCACGACCGCCACATAGGGCAGCCCGGCCCGGCCCGCTTCCACGCACAGCCTGGCTTCGCGATAGGCATCCTCCCGCTCCACCAGTCGGCGGTTGCGCAGACTCTCCCGGTAGAACTCGAAGGCGGGCCAGAGTTCCACCCGGTGCGCCTCCGTAAGGGCGATGCCGCGGCCGCTGCGGTCCGCCCCCAGGTATTCCTCCAGGGTATGGATGCCCTGGACCAGGATCACCTGCTCGAACTCCTTCTTCAGCAGCTCGTGCGACCAGAACCGGTCGACATCCACCTTGTCGCAGGCCTTGCGCCAGATCCGGTCCTTCTGCTGGGTGCGGCCGTTCAGAATCTGCAAGTCGCAGCGCTGGGTTTTGAGGAAGCGCTCGACCCACTGGTCGAGGTTGGTGATCTCGATCCGGCGCAGTACTTCCGTGTCGGACACCAGGGTCCGCAGATCGCGGCCGATTTCGGCCGCCAGATTGCTGTTGTTGGTCAGGAACAGAATGCGCTCCCCGGGGTTCGCCACCATGTTCCGGGCCAGCCACACGGCCCGGTGCATGGCCACCACCGTCTTGCCGGTGCCGGCGCCGCCCAACACCCGCATGGGACCGTCCGCGTCGGTTTCGACCAGTTTCCGCTGACGCGGATCCAGGTAGACGCGCCACAACTGGTCCGGGGTCTCGAGCATCCGGTGCAGGAGATCTTCGTCGTCCACATGCCAGAAGTGCTGGCGATCCTCCCGATCCAGCAGGCTCTCCAAATCGCTCACCGCCGCAATCCGGCGGTCCGGCGCGACCCTTCCCGCCACCCCAGTGCGCAGGGACGTGCCCAAACGGTGCCGGTTGAACCAGCGTTCGGCATGATCGTGCTGTCCCACGTAGAAGAGGGACAGGTGACCGCCATCCGGCGGCCAGTGCAGGACACAGCGCACGGACTTGGTCACCCGCGCCGTGTGGAACTCGTTGTGCCGCAGCTTCTTGAGATTGAGCTTGCCGCCGTGCCGATCGAACCGGACCCTGTTCAGGAAGTCCGGGATCTCATCCTGTTCGTTGCGGCCCAGCTTGCGCAGGGACTTGAAAAACGAGGTATGCAGCGACAACTCGTGTCTGACGATGGACACCTTGAACTGTTACCTATCTGACCGCCAATGCACGGACGGCGGTTGTTCATCGAAAATTGACAAGGCTGAAAAGCGGTTTCACGTAGCAACCGATCCTGGTATCAGGGCCCTAATCCTAGAGGATTCCGTCCGGCGACCGCGTATGCCGACTCCCCCAGGACGGACATTTCCCGCAAGTCCGGCGACCGGACCGGGCCTCGTCAGCCGGGAGCGGAACGCTCCGCTTCCCGTGCCGGCACCGGCTGGCCGACCCCGGCACGCACCACGGCCGGCAGATTGTGCTTGCCGGTCGCGGCGGCATCCCCGGCACTCAGGGTCACCTGGGCAATGCCCAACCGGTTCCGGTCACTAAGGTTGACGGGGCTGTAGTGCCAGAGATGGGCGTGCCAGACGATGGCGTCCCCCGCCTCCAGTTCAATGTGGTCCACCCGGACATCCGCCACTTGATCCCGGGGCAACTCGACATGGATGCTGTCCGAATACCGCACATGCTCCACCACCGGCCCCTTGTGGCTGCCGGGCACGACCTGCAGGCAGCCGTTGCTGCGGTCGGCCCGGTCGATGGCCATCCAGATGGTCAGCGCATTCCGATAGTGGGGCTTGTTCTTCTTCTGCGGCGGGGTCTGGGTCCACAGGCCGATATCCTGGTGCCAGGGCGTGGCCTCGCCCACCCGCGCGGGCTTGGTGAAGATTGAATCGAACCACAGCATGACTTCGTCGCCCAGGAACTCCCGGTTGATGGCAACCACCCCGGGATGGGCGTAGTAGGTATCCCAGACCAACGGGTTGCGCCGCCCCAGCAGGGCCAGCTTGCGGTACATGCCGGCTCCCTTCAGGGTCTTGCCGTCCATGCGCGTGTTGTCGAAGTTGATGCCGTCCGTACCGCTGGCAATGGTGTCCTTGATCTCCCGTGCCAGCAGTGTCACCTGGTCCGGCTCAAGCAACCCGCGCTCAATGTAGTAGCCGTCTTCCTCGTATTGCTCCCGCTGTGCGCGGGTGACCGCTGCCGTCATCGCACGTTCTCCTGTCGGTGATCGTCCGCAGCAAGCCGCTGCCGGCCGGTTCACGCAGGCAGACGGACCGCATCTGCGGTCCCCTCGCCGTCCGACCCGATTCATCGTCTTGGGCGTCATTGTACAATCGGGCCCTGCTTCCTGTTTTCCGACAAAGTACCCTCTATTGGCAGCTGCCAACAATGGAAACGGGAGCCGCGCACCCTTTCAGGAGAACCGACCATGACGGACAGAGTCTCGAATTTCGTATCGCGCCGTCGCTTCCTGCAGGCCTCGGGATTGGCGGCTGTATCGGCGGCTCTGGCGGCATGTGCTGCCCCGGCCGCGAGCGATGGGGCCATGGACACCGATGATTCCGGTGCCATGGAACCCTCCAACGTGTTGATCTGGACCGGCTTCGGCCAAGGCCGCATGGCGGATGCCATGCAGGGCGCTGTCGACCGGTTTGCGGAGGAAAACCCCCAATATACGACGGAACACGTGATTGTGCCGTGGGGTGAATTGCACAACAACGTCATCACGAACACCGCGGCCGGCACACCTCCGGACTCGTACCGCGGCTGGGCCTGGATCGTGGCCGAGGACGCTCCCATTGGCGCCCTCACGGACATCACGGACTATGTCCACGCCGAGGGCGTGCCCGAAGACGACTATTGGCCGGCCACCTGGAAGCAGATGCAATTCCAAGGCCGGTTCTACGCGATGAGCATCTCCACGATCGTGCAACTCTTCTTCTACAACAAGGATCGAATTGCCGAGGCGGGTTTTGATCCAGAGAACATTCCGGACTCTCTCGAGGGCTGGGAAGAGATCGGCCGGACCATGAACGAGACCGACGCGGACGGTACTCTGACCCGCATCGGCTTCATTCCTCATATCCCCAATGCGGATGCCCACAACTGGCTGGGCGCCTTCGGCGCCTCGGTGTGGAACGA
Source organism: Anaerolineales bacterium (assembly GCA_034428255.1). Lineage (GTDB taxonomy): Bacteria > Chloroflexota > Anaerolineae > Caldilineales > Caldilineaceae > Bin34. The sequence goes on along the minus strand of DAOUIC010000220.1, from coordinate 873 downwards.
GGATACGGGCGAGGTCACGCTGGAGTCGCCGGAGGCTTTGGCCTTGCTGGAGTGGTACAACGGCTACGCCAATGAATACGGCATCGAGAACATCGCGGCCTTCAGGACCACCTACGGCGGCAACGGCTTCGGCCGCAACTCTCCCGACGGTCTGTACTACACCGGACAGATCGCCACCTGGCAAATCGGCTCCTGGCTCTACAACGATGTCGGCGAGTACGGGCCGGACCTGAACTTCGACGTGACCAAAGTGCCGAGCCCCTCGACCGCCACCAACGGCAAGCCCGGGAAACTGCAAGCCAACCTCTACTTCGTCCCGTCCGGGGCCGCCAATGTGGAGGGAGGTTATGCCTTCTGCTCATTCATGAGCTCGTCCAAGTGGGTGGCCCTCAACAAGGCCGTGCCCGACTCTGTGACCCCTTCGCGCATTTCCAATGCCACGGATCCGGAGATCGAAGCGGCGGCGGCCGATTGGCTGCCCTATGCCCGCGACGAGATCCTGCCGCATGCCTGGGCCGTGCCTTCCATGCCAGGCGTGGGCTACATGGCCGGACAGTTTCATGAGGCGATAGACGCTATGGGTTACGAGGGCGTGAGTCCGGCAGACGCTCTGGCCGGAATCCAGGAACGGGTCCAGCAAGAGGTCAACGACAAGCTGGCCTCGGCCGCCTGACTTAACTGCAACGTTTAGGATCCGGACGGGGCACGGGACCTGAACCCGCGCCCCGTCTGGCCGGCCGCGCCTTCGAACTTCCCACAGGGATTCCTCCGACGTGTCCGCCATTCCGCAACTGCAGGCGGCGCAGCCCCGGCGCGGACCGGGGCTGCGCCATATGAGTCCAGTCACCCGCCGACGCCTGCTTTGGGGCCTCC
>DAOUIC010000219.1:0-21626 GCA_034428255.1 Anaerolineales bacterium | reverse complement strand
TGTGCAACGCCACCACGGAACGGTATGCGGTGGGATGGTTGCAGCCCGAGTTCGAGGAAGGGGCCGGGCATTCAAGCCGATGCGAGACCATATCGGTGCGAGACCTCACGGACGGGCGGCTGGCGGCGCTGAGCCGGGATCGGGGTCTGGTCCTGAGCCTTGCCGAGATGCAGTGCATCCGCCAGGTGTTTCGGGACTTCGGGCGCGATCCCACGGACGTGGAACTGGAGACGCTGGCCCAGACCTGGTCCGAGCACTGTCAGCACAAGACCTTCAAGGCCCGCATCCGTTTCCGCCATGAGGATCCGCAGGGCCGGTCCATCGGCACAGAGACCATTGACGGGATCTTTGATACCTGCATCCGCGCGGTCAACCACGAAGTGGCCAAGGAGTGGCTCGTCTCGGTTTTTGAGGATGATGCGGGGGTGATTCGGTTCACCGACGACCTGGATCTGGCGTTCAAGGTGGAGACGCACAACCATCCCTCCGCCCTGGATCCTTTCGGCGGCGCGCACACCGGCGTTGGCGGTGTCGTGCGGGATGTCCTGGGCGTTTCGGCCCGGCCCATCGCCGCCACCGACGTCCTCTGCTTTGGCCCGCCGGACCTGCCCGACGCGGCGGTTCCCGCAGGAACCCTCCACCCGCGTCGGATTCGAGAGGGGGTTGTGCGGGGGATCGGCGACTACGGGAACAAACTGGGTTTGCCCACACTGAGTGGCGCCATCGTCTACGACCGCGGCTACGTGAACAATCCCCTGGTCTACTGCGGCTGTATCGGCGTGGCGCCGCACGGTGCCCACCCGACGGGAGCGGAGGTCGGCGATCTGGTGGTGGCACTCGGTGGCCGGACAGGCTTGGACGGCCTGCACGGCGCCACCTTTTCCTCCGCGGATCTTGCCGAGGATACCCGGGAGACGCAGGGCAGCGCCGTGCAGATTGGTGATCCCATTCTCGAAAAGGGACTGATGGAGCTGCTGGGCCAGGCCCGCGACGAACGGCTCTATACGGCGGTCACGGACTGCGGTGCCGGCGGGTTCTCGTCTGCCGTTGGCGAGATGGGCGAGGAGCTCGGGGTGGAAGTTCACCTTGACCGCATCCGTGTCAAGTATCCGGATCTTGCGCCTTGGGAGCTGTGGCTGTCCGAAGCCCAGGAGCGGATGGTGGTGGCCGTGCCGCCCGCGCGGCTGGCGCGGCTACAGGTATTGGCGGATCACTGGGAGGTCGAACTGAGTGTCCTGGGCAAGTTCACCGGGGACCGCGAACTGCATATTCGACACGAGGGGCGAACGGTCGGACGGCTGCCGATGGACTTCGTGCATCACGGCTGGCCGCGGCCGGAACTCAACGCGATCCACCGCGAACCTTCAATGTGCGATCCGGCCGGAACTCCGTGGGCCGATGGCGATCAAGTTCTGAAGACTCTCCTGACGCACCCGTCGGTCTCCAGCAAGGAGGCGGTGATTCGCACGTTCGACCACGAAGTGCGGGGTGGCACGCTGGTACGGCCCCTGACCGGCCCCTGCCAGGACGGACCGGCCGATGGTGTGGTCTTCGAACCCCTGGAGGCGGCGGGTTCCGGCCGGGCCGTCGCGGTGGCTCAGGGGATCAACCCGATGCTCGGCCTGCACGATCCGTACGCCATGGGCGGTGCCGCCGTTGACGAGGCCGTTCGCAACTTGGTCTGCGCCGGTGCCGATCCCGACCACATTGCCCTGCTTGACAACTTCTGCTGGGGCAATCCAACGCTTCCCGATCGGCTGGGGGCGCTGGTGCGGGCCGCGCAGGGGTGCCGGGACGCGGCGATCGCGCTGCAGGCCCCCTTCATCTCCGGCAAGGACAGCCTCTACAACGAGTACGACGGCAAGCCCATTCCGGGTACGCTCCTCATCTCCGGCATTGGCATCGTGCCCGATGTCGACCGTTGCATGACGGCGCACGCCAAGCACTCCGGATCCCTGCTCTTCGTACTGGGCGACACCCGCGCGGAACTGGGTGGCAGCCTTCTACACTACCTGTATGGCGTGTCGGGAGGTGTACCGCCCGTAACGGAGGCGGCATTCGGGGACCGATACCGCGCGCTGCACGGGCTGATCCGGTCCGGGAGCGTGCTCTCCGCCCATGATGCCAGCGAAGGCGGCCTCGCGCTGTCGGCGGCCGAAATGGCGCTGGCAGGTCGCATGGGGATGGAATTGGATCTGACCGAAGTCCATGCGGATCCGTGGCACGCACTGTTCAGCGAAAGCAACGGCCGGATCCTGATCGAGGTCGATCCGGAGGCCGTGGGGGTGGTGACGAATGCCTGTCGCGACCTGCCGCTGCTGCACTTGGGTCGGCTGGGTGGAGAGCGGGTGCTGATGCGACACAATGGGACGGTGCATGTCGATGCCGCCGTGGAGGCGCTGGCAGCGTGTTGGCGGGGTGCGGAGGGCTGAGATGACGCGTCCCCGTGTTCTGATCTTCCATTCGCCGGGCACGAACCGGGATGCCGAGACCCTGCGCGCCCTGGAACTGGCTGGGGCCGAGGCGGAGATTGTCCATGTGTGGGATGTCCGCGCGGGCACTGTCTCCCTGGCTGACTGTCGAGCGGTTGTCCTGCCCGGCGGTTTCGGATACGGTGATGCATTGGGTGCCGGTGTCTTGCAGGCTCTTGACCTGACGACTTGGCTGCAGGACGCAGTCGGAACTTTCGTGGGGCAGGGAGGACGGGTGCTTGGCATCTGCAACGGTTTCCAGACACTTGTCAAGTCGGGCTTGCTGGATGGCGGGTGCGAGCCCGCCAAGCCGGGGCACCGCGCCGTCACCCTGACCCACAACGAGCGTGGGCATTTCGAATGTCGTTGGGTTCATATGGCACCGGCAGCCGACTGTGCAGCCAACTGGCTGCGGGGACTGTCCATGCCGATTTTCTGCCCCGTGGCGCACGGTGAGGGTCGTTTCCTAACACGGGGTTCGGACACGCTGAACCATCTCGCGGCGCAAGGCCGGATCGCGCTGCGCTACGTGCAGGCCGACGGCGGGGTCGCCGCAGGGAGCTACCCGCACAACCCGAACGGTTCGGTCGGCGACGTGGCGGGGATTTGCAGCCCGGACGGTCTGGTCGTGGGGTTCATGCCCCACCCGGAGGACCATCTCCTGTCCCGGCATAGTCCCGTCCCCGTGCCTGTGGATGCGATGGGACTGCGTCTCTTTGAAGCCTTTGTGGAGGCTCTGTGACACTGAACCGCGACCTCTTTGCGGAGGCCTGGCGCAATCCCTTCACCGCGTTGCCACCTGTTGGGCGACATCTCTCGCCCGTCCATTCCGGGAAGGTGCGTGAACTCTTCGCTCTGGGCCCGCGGTTGGTGCTGGTGACTACCGATCGCATCTCCGCCTTTGATCGGGTGCTGGGCGGGATACCTTTCAGGGGACAGGTTCTCAACCAGTTGACGGCCTTTTGGGCGGAAGTCCTGGCCGACGTCGCGCCGACGGCGGTCATCGCCGTACCGGATCCAAACATCATGGTGGCGCAGCGGCTCGAACCCGTACGGGTCGAGGTGGTCGTGCGCGGGTACATTACGGGTGTGACGCAGACCTCGCTCTGGACCCGCTATGCACGGGGGGAGCGCGTTCTCTACGGCTACTGTCTGCCCGACGGTCTGCAAAAGGACGATCCGTTGCCGGAACCGCTGGTTACCCCCACCACTAAGGCGTTGGAAGGCCACGACGAGCCTCTCGCGTCCAACGAGGTGGTTGCGCGCGGCCTGCTGGATGGTTCGGCCTGGGCGCAGGTGCAGGAACTCGCACTGGGCCTCTTTGCGCGCGGGCAGGAAGTCGCGGCCGAGGCGGGACTTGTGCTTGTGGATACGAAGTACGAGTTCGGAGTCGATGGGGAGGGCCGCATCCTGTTGATGGATGAATTCCATACCCCCGACAGCAGCCGGTACTGGCAAGCGGACGATCCGACGCGTGCCAACTGGGACAAGGAGTACGTGCGGATGTGGCTGACGGCGCACGGATTCGCGGGCGAGGGCGGAAAGCCACCGGAGCTCCCGGAGGAGTTGGCGTACCAGACGGCAAGCCGATACGTTGAGGTGCTGGAACGGTTGACGGGACGACCCTTCGAACCAGGTGCCTACCCGGCGGCTGAACGGGTCGCCGGCTGTCTGGAAACGCTGCGCGCGGACGGCATCGGGTCAACATGACTTTGGAGGATGCAAACGTGGCGGTGGAACAGCCCCTGGTCGGGGTGATCATGGGCAGCACGTCGGACTGGGAAGGGTGCATGCGGCACGCAGCCGAGACGCTCCGTAGCTTGGCCATTCCCTACGAGGCACGTGTCGTGTCGGCGCATCGCACGCCGAATCTCATGTGCGAGTATGCGGAAGCCGCAGAAGGTCGAGGCCTGCAGGTCATTGTCGCGGGTGCCGGCGGCGCCGCCCATCTGCCCGGCATGACAGCCGGCCACACGCGGTTGCCGGTGATTGGCGTGCCCGTCCGGAGCAGTGCGCTTCAGGGGCTCGATTCGCTGCTCTCCATTGTGCAAATGCCCCGCGGGGTGCCGGTGGCGACCATGGCCATTGGCGCAGCGGGAGCCATGAATGCCGCGTTGCTGGCGGCGCGCATTCTGGCACTGCACGACGAGGCCCTGCGCGGACGTCTCGCGGCCTACGCCGCACAACAGGCGGCCGACGTGCAGGCGGCCGAGTTGCCACACCCGCCGCGGTCGGAGGCTGGGTAGACCGCATGGACCCGCACACCGCGCTGCCACCGGGTTCCTGGATTGGGATCCTGGGCAGTGGCCAACTGGGCCGCATGCTCTGCCACGCGGCGCGGGAGCTGGGGTACCGGACTGCAGTGTTCAGTGAGGAGGCCGGTTCACCGGCGGGCCAGGTGGCGGATCGCGAGTATGTTGGGCGGTTCGAATCACCGGCGGACATGGGCGATTTCGCCGGCGGAGTCCAGGTCGTCACCTACGAATTCGAAAACATACCGGTTGCGGCCCTGCGGGTCTGCCTTGACCATGGGGTGCAGGTCCGGCCCGGCCCGGATGCCTTGCACACCATACAGAGTCGAATCCGGGAGAAAACCCATCTGCAGCGGCACGGTGTGCCTGTCAGCCCCTTTGCGGTCCTGCGCGCGGACGAGCCACCGCCGCCCGCACCGAATCTGTCCTTTCCCTGCCTGCTGAAGACGGCGCGGTTCGGCTACGACGGGAAGGGCCAGGTGCACGTGGCGTCTCCCGACGAGTTGCCGCGTGCCTGGCAGGAACTGGGGGGTCAGGATGCGGTGCTCGAGAGTGTGGTCGACTTTACTCATGAACTCTCCGTTGTCATGGCCCGTTCTCCCTCGGGCGATGAGGCAATCTATCCGGTCGTCCTCAACCATCATCGCAACCTGATTTTGGACATCTCGGTCGCGCCGGCACCGATCCCGGCAGCCACCGCGCGGCGCGCCCAGGACCTGACCCGCGAAATTGCCGGCTCGCTCGATCTGGTTGGGCTCTTCTGCGTGGAGTACTTCCTGCTGGCGACGGGTGAACTGATGGTCAACGAGATCGCGCCGCGCACGCACAATTCGGGACACTGGACGATTGAGGGATGCGAAACCAGCCAGTTCGCGCAACAGGTGCGTGCCGTCTGCGGTCTGCCGCTGGGGTCCGTGGCCATGCGGGGCGGCAGCGCGATGGCCAATCTGCTCGGCGAACTGTGGCCGAAACACGGGGATTTGCCCACAGGGCATGCAGAGTGGGGACTTGATGCATTCCTGCATCTGTATGGCAAAGGGGAAGCCAAGCCTGGACGCAAGATGGGACATGTGACCGCCACAGCCATGTCCGCACGGGCCGCCGCGCAACGAGTGGACGGAGTTCGTCAAGCCTTGGGCGGATGGCCCGCGGCTCCGGAATTCCTGGCGGTCGTAAGCGGGTCCAACCCAAATTCCGCGGGATCCGCGGAGGAGATGCAATTGTGATCGATGACCTGCCCATGGATTCGCCCCGCGAAGCCTGCGGGGTTTTCGGCATTGCCGCGGCCGACATGGACGTGGCCAAGGCAACGTTCTACGCCCTCTATGCACTGCAGCACAGGGGACAGGAATCGGCCGGGATCGCAGTGTCGGACGGTCGACGGCTCGCAGTGCGCAAGGGGATGGGACTGGTCTCGCAAATCTTCGACGAGGAAAATCTGCAAGGGTTGTCCGGCACGATGGCGATTGGCCACAACCGGTACTCGACAAAAGGTTCCTCGAGTCTTCCCAATACGCAGCCGTTCACCCTTGAGACCTTTGCCGGTCCCCTGGCCATCGGTCACAATGGCAACCTGATCAATGCCGGGGTGCTGCGCACGGCACTTCTGGAGGAAGGAGCGGGCTTCAACACGGCCACGGACAGCGAGGTCATCCTCATGTCCCTGGCCCGCCGGGCGCGACTGCCGTGGATGGAGAACTTCCGGCTGCTGATGGAGGAGGCCGAAGGCGCCTACACGCTGGTGGTCCTCACGCAGGATGGAATCTTCGGCGTCCGCGACCCATGGGGATTGCGGCCCTTGGCCCTGGGGCGACGGGGCGAGTCCTACATGCTGGCCTCCGAGAGTTGCGCGTTCGCTCCGGTGGGAGCCTCCCTGGTTTGTGAGATTGCGCCCGGCCAAGTGGTGCGGATCCGGCCCGGCGGCTATGAGATCGAACAGGTGGTGCCGCCGCAGCGGCAGGCCTTCTGCACCTTTGAGGAAATCTACTTCGCCCGTCCGGACAGCATCTTCGCGGACCGGCTGGTGCACCAGTCCCGCCAGGCGCTGGGGCGGCAGCTGGCGCTGGAGGCTCCGGCGGACGCGGACTGGGTGATGAGCGTGCCCGATTCCGGGACGCCACACGCCATCGGTTACGCGCGGGAGAGCGGCATTCCCTACACGGAGGGGTTGACCAAGTCGCGCTACATCGGCCGTACCTTCATCCAGCCCAGTGACGAGCTGCGTCGCACCGGGATTGCCATGAAGTTCAATCCGCTCGGGGACAACCTGGCGGGCCAGCGCGTGGTGCTGGTCGACGATTCGATCGTGCGCGGCAACACGGCGGGGCCGCTGGTCGCACTGCTTCGCAACAGCGGGGCTGCCGAGGTGCACCTGCGAGTCGCCTGCCCCCCCATACTGCACCCCTGTTTCATGGGGGTGGACATGGCAAGCCGAGAAGAACTGATCGCAGCCCGGCACGATTTTGAGGGAATTCGGAGACAGGTGGGCGCGGACTCGCTTGCGTACCTCTCCTTGGAGGGCATGCGCACGGCACTGTCCGGCACTGCCGACCACGAGTACTGCGATGCCTGCTTTACCGGTACGTATCCGTTCGAGTCTGTGACGGCCGAATCGCTCGAGGGCGAGATTAAGTTGGAACTGGCGTCGGTGTTTGCGTAGGGCGCTGTTAACGCGGTGACTCTGATCACCCCATGAAGCTCCCTGTTCCAAGTGCCTGTCCGTGTTAGAGTAACAATTGGACACTCCCCATTGCAGACATCTTCGGAACACGGCAGTGTGGCTGGCGGTGACCTGCGTCCCTTTTTCGACTGCTGCGGATGCCAAGGCGGCCAACAACCGAAAGTGATTACGACGTGCAGGTTCTCGTAGTCGGTCACGGTGCCCGCGAACACGCGCTGGCTTGGTCTCTCTCCCGGAGCCGCGATGTCTCTTCCGTCTTGATCGCGCCCGGTAACGGCGGCGTCCGTTATCTACCCTCTACGCACAGAGTTCCTGTTGATACGACCGATGTAACAGGGTTGATGGCCTACGCGCGGCAAGAGGCTGTGGACCTGGTGGTGGTCGGCCCGGAATCTGCATTGGCAGCGGGCCTGGTCGATGCTCTGGCCGCCGAGGGCTTTCCGGTCTTTGGCCCCAGTCGGCAGGCGGCGCGCCTGGAAACCTCCAAGGTGTTTGCCAAGGACTTCATGCAGCGCCACGGCATCCCAACCGCGGAGTACCAACAACACGTTGACTTCGAACTCGCGCTCTCCTACTGCGAACGGCTCCGCTACAACGTCGCGCTCAAGGCGGACGGGTTGGCTGCCGGCAAAGGGGTAATCCTGCCTCGCACGGGAGCGGAAACCTTCGGTGCCTTGGAACAGCTCCGGGGCTCCGGTCTCTGGCAGGTGAACCAACCGCTGGTGATCGAGGAAAGGTTGGATGGGTGGGAGGCATCCGTGTTTGCCCTGGCCGACGGCAAGGACTATCGAATCTTCGCCCACGCCCAGGACTACAAGCGAGCCTACGACGGGGACGAGGGTCCCAATACCGGCGGTATGGGTGCTGTATCCCCCTCACCGCTGACCGAGGCCGAATTGGCCGCTGTCGAGGAAAAGGTGGTGGCGCCCACCTTCGCAGGATTGGCCCGCGACGGCATGTCCTACGTTGGGGTTCTCTTCTTCGGCCTAATGATGACCGGTAGGGGGCCCATGCTGCTGGAGTACAACGCACGGTTCGGTGATCCCGAGACACAAGTGATGCTGCCCCGCCTTCGCGGCGGCATCGCCGAAGCCGTGCGCGCCTGTACCGAGGAACGGCTGCCGGAGGTCGAGTTCGACTGGGACCCGCGTCCCGCGGTTGGCGTTGTCATGGCATCGGGTGGCTATCCAAACCAGTACGGGATCGGGCATCGAATTGAGGGTTTGGATGCTGAGGGGCGCGGAGACTCCTTCGTGTTCCTGGCCGGTGCCGAAGAAACACCGGATGGGGATGTGGTTACGGACGGAGGGCGTGTCCTGACCGCGGTGGGTTTGGGCGCGGATTTGGTCTCGGCGCGGGCTGCCGCCTATGGTCGCGTGAAGACACTGGGTTTCGACAAGGCCGAGTACCGGTCCGACATCGGCTTGGAGGCTGCACGGCGGTGACCGGCACGCAGTATAGAAAGGCGGGAGTGGACATCGAGGCCGGCGAGGCGGCGGTTGATCTGCTGCGCACCGGAACGGGGCTTGACACAAACGCCTTCGCCCAGGGCTTGGCCGCGGATGATGCCGATCCCTCGGTACGTATACTGGCGACCACCGACGGAGTGGGAACCAAGACGCTGCTGGCTGCGTTCCTGGGCAGGCTGGAGGGCCTGGGCGCGGACTTGGTCAACCATTGCGTCAACGACCTCCTCGCCGCCGGCGGCCGGCCGCGCATGTTCCTGGACTACATCGGCATGCACCGGACCGATCCGGGGACGGTGGCACTGCTGGTCGATGGCATGAGGCGGGCTTGTGCGGAGAGTGGCTGCGAACTGGTGGGGGGCGAGACCGCGGAGATGCCCGATGTCTACCGTCCCGGCACTTTCGAACTCGTGGGCACGCTGATTGGAACCGTCCATGCCGACGACGCCCTGCCCAGACGCGACCGGATGAAGTCCGGGGACCTTCTGGTGGGACTGACGAGCAGCGGCCCGCACACGAACGGTTACACCCTGATCCGGTCGGTCATGGAGGATCGGGACCTGAACCTGCCTGTGGAACCGGGTGGCGTCAGCTGGGCGGACGCCTTGTTGGCCCCGCACCGCTCCTATGCCGCGGATGTGGCTGCGCTCCGGGCCGAGGGGTGGGCGCCGGCGGGCATCGCCCACATTACGGGCGGCGGTTTCCAGGGCAACGTCGGCCGCCTGTTGCCCGACGGTTTGGGGGCCGTGGTCGACACGGCTGCCTGGCGCCCTCCGGCCGTTTTCCGTCAGCTGGTCGAGTGGAGCGGCATGTTGCGCGACGAGGCGTACCGCGTGTTCAACATGGGCATCGGCCTGGTGCTGCCGCTGCCGCCGGACCGGGCCCGGTCCGCCGTGGACTTGCTGGGCGATGCCTGCATTATGGGACGGCTCGAACCGGGTTCGGGCGTCCGACTGGACTGAGCGTGTGTCCACGGTCAAGCGGTTGACGATTCTGATTTCGGGGAACGGCTCCAATCTGGAGGCGCTGATCGAGGCGTGTGGCACCAATCGGCTGCCGGCGGAAGTGGGCCTCGTCATTTCCAGCAAGGCGACGGTTTTCGGCTTGGAACGCGCCCGTCGGCATGGGATCCCCGCCAAGGTCCTGTCCTGGTCCGAACACCGGGCCTGCGGTGGGTCGCGGTCCGCCTATGACCAACAACTGGCGCGCTGTGTGGCGGCGTCGCATCCCGACCTGATTGTGCTTGCGGGATGGATGCGGATTCTGACCCGTTCCTTTCTGGATCGATTTCCCGGGAAGGTGGTCAACCTTCACCCTGCACTTCCCGGGGCATTTCCGGGGCTGCACGCCATTGAACGGGCCTACATGGCCTGGCAGGAAGGGACAATCCGGGAAACCGGTGCGATGGTGCACTGGGTGCCGGACGAGGGGGTGGACACCGGTCCCGTCATCCGCGTTGTCCGGGTACCGCTCCGCGCAGGGGAAACCCTGGAGGGCTTGATGGAACGGATGCACACTGCCGAACACGGACTGCTGGTGCAGGCGATAGCCGACGCATTGGCGGGAGAGGTCGGATCACCCGGACCATCCTCTGCCGAAGCCCGCGCGGATCACTGACCGAGGCCACCGGGAGGCAGGAATTCAGGCCTCTTGGCTTGTAGTCCGTCGGACAATTCCGCGACAGTCCTGCAGCCGGTTGTGGCGTTGCAACGGCGTGCCCGCCCCAATGTCACCGGCCATAGCGGATGGTGTTTTGCTGGTGCTCGGCATACGTGGCGGCAAACACGTGCGTGCCGTCGACCCCGGTGGTGTGGAAGAAGCAATAGACGCTGTTGGCCGGACTGCGAACCGCGTCCAGTGAGCTGAGTCCGGGGTTGGAAATGGGGGCGGGGGGCAGGCCTTGGTTCTGGAACGTGTTGTACGGCGACTGCACGCGATCGTAATCGTCCAGCGTGATGGAAGGCCACCAGCCGTCGGCGGCGTTGCCCAGGGGATACTGGACTGTCGGATCCGATTCCAGGTAGGGGCCGCGGACCTCGTCCCGGCAGAGACCCGAGAGGCGGTTGAGGTAAACGCTGGCAATCAAGGGCCTTTCCTCGGCCACGACGGCTTCCCGTTCGACGATGCTGGCCAGGGTCACGATTTCCCGGGGTGTCAGGACCGGTTCGGCGGTCAGGCCCCGCTCTCCCAGCCGGCGGTCGAAGTTGTCCAGGAATTTGGCCACGACCGTTTCAACGCGATCGGCGTTCACGGGGAAGCGGTAGGTGTCGGGAAACAGGTACCCTTCGAGGGTGGCATCGGTTGGCAGGTCGGCCAGGAAGTCGTAGTCGTCGAATATCTCCATGGCTCTGGGGTCCCGCACGGCATCCAGGAATTCGCGGGCGGAGATGATGTAGTTGGCCTCAAGCACCTCGGCGAATTCCTCCATGCGCATGCCTTCCAGCAACGTCACCAGCTCCTCTTCGTAACTGGGCGCGTTGAGGGCCTCTGCCAGTTCGGGGATGGTCATGGTTTCCGACAGCATGTAGTTGCCGGCCTCCAGATAGCGGTCGAGGAACTGGACCCGCAGGTAGAGATTGAACAGTTCGGCATCCGTCACAAACCCTTCGTTCTCCAGGCGGTAGGCGATGTACAAGGCCGGCTCGCCCAGGCCGATTTCGAATGGCCGCGGGCGCGGGTCGCCACCGGGAGGAACCAACAGGCGATCCGCCTGCAGCTCAAGACTGAGGGAAAGGACCCAGTGTTCGATGTTGTCCGGGGTCAAGGCCGAAGCGGCCTGGTGGATGTCCAGCAGCATTCGGCTCGGCAGGTACGAGTCCGCCACCTGCCGATCCAGGTGGGCCAGTGCCACACCGCGGCTCCACAGAAGCAACGCACCCAGGCCCGCAAGCACCGCGGCCCTGAGCATCCAACGCCAGGTTTGAGCGGCGGGATGGAGGGCATTGCCCCTACGCGACGCCTTGCGGGCGCGCTCCGTGTATTGACGGTTGCGGTCGCGCATGTGCCGGCGTTGCCGGGTGGTGCCGAACATCGGTTCCGGGTCCAGGCTAGGGATCGATGCGTCCCCATCCGCGCGGGTCGGACCGTTCCCGTGCCCGCATGTAGTCCTCGAGGATCAGCGCCGCCGCCGCAGCGTCCTCCGGGCCGCCGCGGCCGGCCTCCCGCTGTGTGATTCGGGCCGCCGCGGTGGTCCAGCGTTCATCCCAGAAGATTACGGGCCGGGCCTGCTCGAGCCAGTGCCGCTGAGCCTGCATCCAGCGTCGCGCCCATTCCCTGATGTAGGCGGTCCGGTCGGTTTCGCCGTCACCATGGTTGGAGACGGGCAGACCGCAGATTACCGAAGCGACTTCGTGCCGATCCAGCAGGCGGCACAGGTGGGCGAAGTCCGCCTTCCGGCTGGTCCGGGTCATCACTGTCAGCGGCGTGGCGCCGAGCCACAGCGAATCGTTCAAGGCAATGCCGATTTTGGTCAGACCCACGTCCACGGCCATCAGGCGCGGCTTCAGTTCCGGCGTCATCAGCTGTCCGTGTCCGAGGCGGCCGGCCAACTGGTCTCCACCCGGATGCGGTGCGGCAGGGAGGGCAGGGATTCGCGTTCGGGTGGGGAAATGCGAACTTGCCAGGGTTCCTCAATGTCCAGCTCCGCCAATTTGCGGTCGAGGTCCGCGAGCGGTGTGCCGGCCAGCGTGGTTCGCAGGACCTGCCGGTCGGGTGCCTGGAGGTACCGGGCCCTGGTCCTGACCGTGAAGGCAAGCTCGGTGCCCGCGTTGACAGTCCCGGATTCGAGGTGGAAGTCCAAGCTGTCCGGATCAATCAGGGCCCGCGGCGGGGTTTCGGCCTCCAGCCTGGCCAGGACAAAGTCCACAAGGTCGCTGGTCTGGACGGCCAACCCGCTGACCAGCACCATCATGGTCAGGGTCAGTTCGTCGGCCACTTCCCCGTTGAACAGTTCGGTGTTGGTCCACTGAATTGAGACCGAGACGGTTTCGCTGGGCAGCCAGGCGTTGGGCGGAACCTCGGGGGCCAAAATGGTTAGGGCCTTGCCGCGGACATCGGCCAGCAGCACATCGCGCAGGTAGTCCTGGTCGCGCTGGGACACGGCAAACCGTTCCTCGGATGTGCCGCCTGCCAGATCGCTGGGATTGGCAATGCGCACGCGCTGGGCCCAGCTGCCGGTGATCGTGTTGATGCTGTTGGCCGGGACGTTGCCTTCCTCACCGGCCTCGACAGCCTCGATTTCGACCAGCGTCTGCAGTCCGGATCCGCCCGCCAGGATGGCGTCGTCGAGGGTCACGAAGGGAATGGCGTCGCCGGTGCCGGTTTGCACCTGGGTGCCCGCCGGGATGGTGAAGCCTTCGGTGTCCAGATTGGTGATGGCAAGGTAGCCCCGCGCCTTGTCCACGGGTTTCCTGGTGACCGCCGTGGTCTCCGTCGTGCCCACCACCTCGTGCGAGACGGAGATCCAGGTGGCCGGAACCAGACCGGTGTCGTTGTCCACGGTCTGGACGTACAGGCTGGCGGACATGGGGACGTCCAGCTCCAGGATCTGGGAGGACGGAGCCACCGTCAATGTTGCGCTCGGCTGCACATGGGTCAGAAACAGCCAGAGTGCCGATCCCGCAATGGCGCAGAACACCGCGCCTCCAAACAAGCTGCGGACCCAGCCCCCGGGAGTTTGAGAGAGGACTGTGGCACGACCCCGATCGGCCCGGCGACTGCCGGGGGAACCCCGGGGGATGATTGCCCCGTTGCGGCGGGGGGGCGCTGCGCGTGCCGTGGCGAGCCAGTGCTCGGCTTTGGCAACCGATTGGAACCTGTTCCCGCGGATCCGGTGCGCGGTTGCCTCGGACAGGTGGCCTGCCGCGACATAGGCAAGGGGCAGACCGCGGACACGGGCTCGATGGGTCAGCGCCAGGCACCACTCCGCCAGGTCCACACCTGGGGGCACGGAGTGAATCTCGACCAGGAGCCCGGTACCCGCGGCGTCTGAAACCGCCTGGAGCAAATCGGCCAGACGGCTGGTGTCGCGGACAACAACAGTGGTATGCACGGGTTGGAATGGTGGCGGGGTTGCGTGTCTTGGCGGCGCGGATCGGGACAGGACCGGGGTCGGGTCAGGCCGCGGTGCGCTCGCGCACTGCCTCGGCAATCATGTCCAGGGCCTGCGGCAGGCCGGCCGGGTCGCGGCCGCCGGCCTGCGCCATGTTCTGGCGGCCCCCTCCACCGCCGGCAATGGCCGAAGCCGCCTGCTTGACCATCGCTCCGGCGTGCAGGCCTCGCTGCGACAGGCCGCGGGACACGGCAACGACCAGCAACGGGCGTCCGTCGGTGGCCGAACCCAGGGCGATGACGCTGTCTCCGAGCCGGTTCTGAAGATGGTCGCACATTTCGCGCAAGGTGTCCCCGTCCCGATTCGGAACCTGACCGAACACGCACGGCACTTCACCGAGCACAATAGAGGTTTGGGCCAGCTGGTCGATGTCGTCAAGCGCGCTTTGCCGGCGGGCCTGTTCCAGCTCGCGCCGCAATTCCTGCACGCGTCGGGAGAGGGCTTCGGCGGCTTCCACGATTTGGTGGGGTTGGGTCTTGAGTGCGTCGGCCACCTGGTGGGTTCGTTCCAGGACTGACCGGACCCAGGCATTGGCCGCCTCGCCGGTTACGGCTTCGACGCGACGCTGCCCGGCTGCGCTGCTGCCCTCGCTGACGATGTAGAACGGCCCCACGGCGGCGGTGCGGTCCAGGTGCATGCCGCCGCAGAGTTCCTGGCTCTCAAAGCCGTCCGCCGCGATGCGCACCACGCGTACCGTATCTTCGTACTTCTCGCCGAACAGTGCCATGGCCCCACCGGCCACCGCTTCGGCATGGGACTCCCAACCGAGTTTGATCGGCGCATCGGCCAACACCACGGACCGCACCATTTGTTCGACCTGATCCACTTCCTTGGGGGTCATGGCCCGTTGCAGCGTGAAGTCGAACCGAAGGCGATCCGGCGCCACCAGGGATCCGGCCTGGTGGACCGATGCACCCAGGACCGCCCGCAGGGCGGCGTGCAAAAGGTGGGTGGCGGTGTGGTTGCGCTCGATGCGCCGGCGGCGCACCTGATCGACTTCGCACACGGCGGCATCCCCGACCGACGGGCTGCCCCGACGCACCGTGCCCCGGTGGACCAGCAGCCCCGACACGGGGCGCTGGATGTCGTCCACCGTGATTTCCCAGGACATGTGGTCGCTCGACCTAATGCGGCCGGTGTCGGAGACCTGGCCACCGGCTTCCACGTAGAAGGGAGTGGCCGCGGTAATGACTTCAACGCGTTCGCCTTCGTTCACCGACGCTGCCGGCTCATCGTCCTGCAGCAGCGCCAAGACCGTTGTGGGCGGATGGGGCGCCGGATCGTAGATGAGGTGGACCACGCCTTCCGGGGGCAGGCTGCCAGCCTCGGTCAGCCGGGTCTTGAGGTCCCGGTAGCCCGCGTGGCCCCCGCCGTCCATGAACTTGGACCGGGCGCGGCTTCGTTCGCGGGCGTCCGCCGCCAGCTTGCGGTATTCCTCCTCGTCAACGGCCAGTCCCTGTTCGCGGGCGATGTCCCGGGTCAGATCCAGGGGGAAGCCGAAGGTGTCCCAGAGCAGGAAGGACTGGGCGCCGGAGATTTTCGTGCGGCCGGCGTCCCGAGCGTCCGCCACGATGCCTTCGAGGTGACCCAGACCGTTTTCCAGCGTGCGCAGGAACCGTTCCTCCTCGGCGGTCACGGTATCGCAGATAAAGGCCTGCCGATCCCGGATCTCCGTGAAGTGGTCTCCCATCTCTTCCACCACGCTCTCCACCATGTGGGCCAGGAAGGGTTTCTGAAGGCCCAGCATGCGCCCGAACCGGGCGGCCCGGCGCAGGATCAGGCGCGTGATGTAGTTGCGGCCCTCGTTGCCCGGCAGAACGCCGTCTGCGATGAGGAAGGTGACGGCCCTGCTGTGGTCGGCCAGTACCCGGAACGGCACGTACAGGTCTTGGCGCTGCTGGTCCGAGGCTCCCGCCAGTTGTTGGAGGCGGTCCATCAGGAAACGGAAGACATCGGTGTCGTAGGGGGTTGAAACTCCCTGCAGGATGCTCGCGATGCGCTCCAATCCGCAACCGGTATCGACTCCGGGCTTGGCCAAGGGTACGCGTTCCGTGGGCGTCTTCTGGTCATACTGCATGAAGACGAGGTTCCAGAACTCCAGGTATTCGTCGTCACGGTTGACGCCGTCGGCGTGCTGCTGGTCCAGGTCCCCCCAGTAGTAATGCAGTTCCGAGCAGGGGCCACAGGGGCCCGTGTCCCCCATCGACCACCAATTTTCGCTATGGTCGAAGCGGCGGATGCGGTCCGGCGCAGCTCCCACGGCCCGCCACAGCTCCTCCGTCTCGTCGTCATCCTCGTAGATGCTGAACCACAGCCGTTCGAGTGGCAGTTGCCATACTTCCGTCACCAGTTCCCAGGCAAACTTGACGGCATCCTCCTTGAAGTAGTCGCCGAAGGAGAAGTTGCCCAGCATTTCGAAGAACGTGTGGTGCCTGGGGCTGGAGCCCACCTCATCCAGATCATTGTGCTTGCCGCTGACGCGCAGGCATTTCTGTGACGTGACGGCACGACTGTAGGGTCGGGTTTCCACTCCCAGCAGTGCGTCCTTGAACTGGACCATGCCGGCGTTGACAAACATCAACGTGTCGTCGTTGGCCGGCACGAGATTGCTGCTGGTTACCGGCCGATGTCCACGCGCCGCAAAGAAGTCCAGGTACTGTTTGCGGATTTGGTTGACGCCGAAAGTGTCGGACGGGACCAAGGACTGATTCACGGTTGGCATGTCCCCGTTAATAGTGACTGGTTCAGCGAGGGACGGACAGCAAGAAGCCCCTGCCGACTAGGCGGCGCATTATATGATCCTTGGCCAGTCCCGGCCTTGATGATGGCCGAATTCATCCGTCCAGTCCGCCTCCGGGATTGGGTCTTCGCCTCCGTTTCGGGTTCGGAAGTCCGCACATGACAATACAACCCCTTTCGGCCGCCACCGTGGCGCGCATCGCCGCCGGCGAGGTCATCGAACGCCCGGTCGACGCGGTGCGGGAATTGGTGGAAAATTCGTTGGATGCCCATGCGCGGCATGTGGACGTGGCGCTCAAGGGTGGCGGCCTGGAACTCATTCGCGTGGTGGACGACGGAGACGGCATTCCCGCCGACGAGCTGCAGCTGGCGTTCCAGCGCCATGCCACCAGCAAGCTGGCGGATTCGGAAGGGCTGGATCGCATTCGAACCCTGGGGTTCAGGGGCGAAGCCCTGTTCAGCATAGGGGCGGTCAGCCACGTGACCGTGGAGTCGCGTCATCGCCGCGATGCCACCGGCAGTCGCCTCCGGTTCGCCTGCGGCAAGGTTGAGGACCAGGCACCGGCGGGCGGCGTGCAGGGAACGACCTTGCAGGTTGAGCAGTTGTTTGTCAACGCGCCGGTGCGCCAACGGTTTCTGAAGTCCGCCACGGCAGAGGCCGGGCGCGTGTCCCGAATGATGCAGCGGTATGCGCTGGCCTGGCCGGAGGTTGCATTTGCCTACAGTCACAACGACCGGGTGCTGATGCGGACCCACGGCCGCGGCGATGTGCGGGAGGTCCTGCTGGAGGTGCATGGCCGGGAGTTGGCACGTCAGGCCTTGTCCCTGGGGGGGCTGCGCCACGACATCAAGGTGGCGGGTTTCGTTTCGCCGCCGACGCTGCATTATCCCAACCGGGGCCACATCGATGTGTTTGTCAACGGTCGGTGGATTCAGGACCGATCGGTGACGCAAGCGGTCGTGCAGGGATATCACGGACGCCTGCCCGGCGGAAGGTTTCCCTTTGGCCTCATCTTCATTGAAATGGATCCGATCCTGCTGGATGTCAACGTTCATCCCCGCAAGGCGGAAGTGCGGTGTCTGCGGGACAGGGCCTTGTTTGCGGCCGTGTTGCATGCCGTGGAGGACGGCCTGGCTTCGTACCAGCAGGTGCCGGAGGCTGCTCCGTTGGCGGTCATGCCGGTCCATGAGGATGCCGAAAGACAGTGGCGGGGTTCCGCGTCCGACGCGGAGGGCCTGGCCCTGGATTTGCCCCGGGTCGATCTTGACCTCCGGCCGCATGGTCGCCTGCCCGTTGCCGACAAGGACGATGCGCAGCCCAATCGCATGGAACCGGTGGTCGGGGACTTGCCTCCTCTCCATGTAATCGGGCAGGTGGGGCAGATGTACATCGTGGCGGAGACATCGGCAGGCATGGTGCTGGTGGACCAGCATGCCGCCCACGAGCGGGTGTTGTACGAGGCTTGGCTTGACCGTGAACGGGTGGACGAGCACCTGCGCTCCCGCCAAGCCCTCCTGGTGCCGGAAACCCTGGAGACCGGAACCGAAATCGCCGGTCTGATTGACGCCCACCTGGGATTGCTATCGGCTTTGGGATTCGACATCGCCGCCTTCGGCGGCTCGACCTACGTGGTTCGAGCCATGCCCGCGCTGCTCGCGGACCGTGCGCCGCGGGCCGTGTTGCAGGAGGTGCTTGACTGTTTGGCGGACAATCGGGACTTGGTGCACGAGGAACTTGAGCGACGGCTGGTCCGCGTGATCTGCAAGCGCAGCGCCATCAAGGCCGGCCAGCCGCTTGGCTTTGACGAAATGGAATCCCTGCTCACACAGTTGGGCAACTGCAGAAACCCCTTGACCTGTCCACACGGCCGGCCCACCATCGTCCAGTTCTCCAGCAGGGCTTTGGCCAAGGCGTTCGGACGCAGTTAGGGCCAGCGCCTGCGGGGTGCGGACCGGCCTCGCGTTGCGCCGCACGACCGGGACCCGCGGTTAACGGATTCGGGCACGCGGGCCGCGGATAGTTGGCGGTACGCCGTCCGGCTGTGTACGGTTGGCCGGGATGTTGAAACCGGAAGCCACGCCTTGGGGGTACAACCCGATGAGCAGGATACCGAGCGTTGTCTTTGACCTGGACGACACGTTGTTGGACAACAACCACTATGCGGTCGTGATGGCGGATGTGGCCCGGCGGGTTGGCGAATTGGAACCGGGCCTGAACCCGCAGCGTCTGCACCAAGTCAACCAGGATATCTGGATGTCCAACAAGGACCGGTACCGGGCGGAGCTCTGGCAAGGCACCATGGATACCTTCAGCCTGGCGGAGGAACTCTGGGGGCTCACCCTCGACCGTTGCGGGGTCCGGTCCCCGGGTTCCGTCAAGGACGCGGTCCGAATTCACATGGAGGCCGAGGCCGAGGGCTTCAGGCTGTACGAGGACGCAAGGTTTGCGGTCGGGGTGCTGCAACGGGCTGGCGTGCGCATGGCCTTGGTGACCAACGGACCCTCGCAGATGCAGCGGCGCAAGATTGATCTGCTTGCCATTGCCCCCTGGTTCGAGTCGCTCCTGGTTTCGGCCGAAGTGGGGCACTCCAAGCCGGAACCCGAGATTTACGCCCTGGCCCTGGAGAGCCTGGATGCCGATCCCAAGGATGCCTGGTTCGTCGGAGACAACCTGTATACCGACATCGCCGGCGCCAACAACCTGGGCATGCCATCGGTCTGGGTCAACCGGACCGGCGAACCGTTGCCGCCGGACGCGCCGGCACCGACCCATGAAGTCCGGACTCTTAAGCCCCTGCCCGGTCTGATGGGCTTGGAATCGCCTGCCTGACGGTGGGCCGGGGGACGATTTCCATCTCGTCGACTTGGGCCCAATCCACCATGGACAGGGAGCTCTGCATGGAGTTTCTCCTCCAAAACCAAGGGGCCCCCGCCCTGTGCTTTGGCACAGCCCTTGGCCAAAGCAACGGCCATGCCGGTCTCCGTCCGTGCTTAGCTTCCCGGTGCCGCCGATAGGCCAATGGCTTCTTCAAGCTCGGTCAACCGCGCTGGAGGCACCGAGCCCTGAAAAACCCCGATTAAATGTTCCGGTGTCGTAATCCGAAACTGGTTTTGGTCCATGTAGCGGCGCAGTTTGTCGGTGAATGCCTCATGGCCGGTGTAAGCCCAAATCTCGCCCAACAGAACCGCGGGACGCCGATAGTGGGTGGCGTGATAGTGACGGAAATCATGATAGGGATGGGCCAGCCACCATGGGGCGTCTCCAGGAAAGCGGCTTCCGAAATCCTCGTTGAGACGTTGCCAGTAGCCAAGGTGCTGCACCCCGTTGAAACTCTGGTCGACAGTCTCCATCATGTAGACATAGGAAAGATCC
The DNA here is from genome assembly GCA_034428255.1 of Anaerolineales bacterium. Taxonomy (GTDB): domain Bacteria; phylum Chloroflexota; class Anaerolineae; order Caldilineales; family Caldilineaceae; genus Bin34. Next base: position 1,535 of record DAOUIC010000219.1, on the reverse strand, counting down.
GCCAACCCCTCATCCAAACCGGGATGGTTGACGGGGTCATTGTGGACCAGAAGGTAAATCCATTGATGAGCCACTTCATGCACCACCAGAAAGGCCGTGTTCCAGGGCTGGGACCTGTATCTCATGACACCTATCTGAATCAGATTGGAATATTCCATGGCTGTTTCCGCCAGCGGCGACGCGACGATGGTGAAATGCGCATAGGGATACGGAATCCAGGCCTTGGAAAAGAAGCCCAACGCCTGCGCCGCCTGGTCCAACGCCCGGAGGGCGGCAGGCTCGTCCTCGGCATGGTAAAAGGATTGGACCCGAATTCCGTCCACGTTCTTGCTTGAGATTCGGTACAGGGGACTGGCCTGCAAGACGAACCCCCGTACCGGGCCCGTCACCCACCGCTGGCGCTTGCGGTCCTGGGCCACCGCCTCTTCGTGCACGGGCGCGCCACTGCCCACCAGAACATATTCCGAAGGGGCCACTGCCTCCACGGTCATGAGCACGGTCTCGTGGAACCGTATGTCGGTGTGTTGCGGAATCTCCTGGATCCACCAGCCCATGGCGTCCGTGCCCGGCGCCCCCGGTGCATGTACTGCCAACTCGGGGTAGAAGTGGGGGAGATTGATCATGTCCTGATTGGCCCCGTTGCGTACGTAGGCGCCCTCGTCCGACAGGTGTTCGTAGCCCAGGAACCAGGTGAATTCAACCCGAACCCAGTTGTCCGGGTGCAGGGGTGATGCCAACGGGATGGTCGCCACTGTGGCTGAGGGGGAAAGGACGGGTTGAACGGAGAGACCGTCCACCATCACACGCTCCAGTTGCATGTCGGTGTCCAGCCGCGGATGGTTGGCCGGTAGCCGGAACACGATCGAGGGCCAGGCCATGGCACTGTTGTTGCGCAGCGCGATGGCAGCAGTGCCCTTAAGCATCCTCCGTGCCGGAAAGATTTCCACGGACATGTCATATCGGGTCAGGTGGGACAAGTCCGACAGCATGGATTGGAATTCAGGCCGCAGGCTCTCGGAATAGGTGGAGAGGGGCGGGAAACCCACCGGCTCCTGTTCCACGACGGCAACGCCCTGCGCGGGCATGTCGTCGATCGGTACCGGGGTGGGACGTTTGGTCGCCACGACAACAAGGGTGGGGGTCGGGGTTGGCAAAGATGCAACCCGCGTCGAAACCGGGGACACTTGAGCCACTGCAGGGGCCGCCGCACCGGATTCACGCCATGGTGCCGTCTCCAGCACTCCACAAGCCACTACCGTGACAACGGCCACAATGCTGCGTACCGCCCACTTGGGAATCCTGTGGCTGGAGGAGATCACCTTTCTCAACATGGGCACAACAGGAACCGTGGGCGGCGTGTTCCGGTCCTCAGTCCAGGATGTTGGGTAATGGGCGGGATGGTTGTCGCCGATATCCCCTGCCGACAGCAGGATGCTGCAACGCGCGGGTCCGGGGTCCGGTCGCGTGTCGTGGCTGCGGCCAGGACGGCGCGCGTACCAAAAACCGCGTCGTGGGGGAGGCAAGTGCCTTGAACA
>DAOUIC010000218.1:0-12647 GCA_034428255.1 Anaerolineales bacterium | reverse complement strand
AGGAAGAGAATGGAACCGGCGACGGCGAAGTCAAGCAGGTCGAACAGTGCCATGATGCCCATCAGGCAGACGGCCAGGCCCAACAACAGCCCCTGGCGCATGGAAACGTCGCGGGAACCTCGGCCTCGTAGGCCCGGCCATTGCTGATGCAACTTGTGGGCAAGCAGGGTGCCGAGGCCGCCGACGGTCATGAACAAGCCAAGGAACATGAGCGCGATGGCTTGGACATGGTCTTGTCCGTCCGGCGTGAACGGGGCCACTGCCAATCCCAAGTACAACACCAAGACGATGCCGGCCAGGAACAGGCAGTTGCCGATGTAGATGGGTGCGCGCGATGCGCTGGGCTGCAAGTTCAAACTTGACGGCGGTGGAACTCAATATACAGGCCCCAGTATATGCGTTGGGCCGGTTGGCAGGTGCTTCGCCTCCGAAAGGGGGACCTCAACCGGGCCTGTGCGAGCCGCAATTGCGTTACACTGACCTTGGTCCGGCGAGCCGTTTCCGTTCGCCTGGCCGGGTGCGGGACCTCCATTCGGGACATCGCCGTGAAGAAGAGACAGCAGAAGTTGACCAAGGGCCAGATCGCGATGACGGTGGCGGCCGTGCTGATCATTGCCAGCATGGTGCTGGGAGGCGTGGCGTCGGTTTTCGGCACGGGTTACTAGTCCGATCCGACTTCCCAATGTAGCCATTGCCCGATGCCTGACTCCAGGCCGAAGGGAGTGGTGTATGCCGCGGCGGCGGCGCTCGTGTTCAGTACCAGCCCGGTGCTGGCCAGGGTTGCCGTTACCGAATTGCCCGAGGGCCTGGTGGCCGGTGGTCGGCTGATCATCGGCGGCGTCGTGGTCCTGGCGGTGGCGGTCCTGCGCCGGGAGCCGTTCCAACTCAAGCGGAACTGGCGCCTGATCACGTTCTCGGGCGCGTGCCTGAGTGTTCATTTCCTCAGTTATGTGGCGGCCATCGACCGTACGTCGCTGGCCCACGCCATCACGCTGGTCTATTTGTCGGTGCCGGTGATTGCGGTTCTGTCCTGGTTGCTGTTTGGGGAAGCGTTGTCCCGCCTGCAGTGGCTCGGTGTGGGGCTTGCCCTGGCCGGCTTGGCGATGTTGACCGGCTTTGAACCGATGCTCTCGCTCCGGATGCTGATTGGGGATGCCTGGGCCGTGGTGTGCGCGATTACCTTTGCCTTCTATTCGCTGGCGGGACGCCGGCGCGGGGCGGACATGGGTTTGCTGGCCTACGCCGGCAGCGTATATCTGGTGGCCGGAGCGATGGCTCTGCCGTTCGCGGCCGTTGCCTTCGTGCCGGGACCCGTGTCGGGTGCCGCCTGGGCAAGCGTGGTCGGGGCCGGGTTGTTGCCGATGGCTGCGGGCCACACCCTCTACAACGCAGCCCTGCGCCTGACCAGCGCCACGGTCGTCAACCTGATTGCCATGCAGGAAGTCGTGTTCGCTGTGGTGCTGGGCGCGGTGCTGTTTTCGGAATCTCCGACTCCTGCCACCTTGGGCGGGGTCGCGTTGATACTGGGAGGCGTGGCCATGGTGACCGGAGTTGGAGGGCGGGGTGCCGCCGCATGAATGATCTGGTAGCGGTTGGCCCGGATGGCATCCCGCGTTGCACATGGGCGAATGCCAGCACCAGCTTGCGGGCATACCACGACGAGGAATGGGGCGTGCCGGTGCACGACGACGTTGCCCTCTTCGGCAAGCTCATCCTGGACACGTTCCAGGCGGGCCTGTCCTGGCGTGTGATCCTTGACAAGCGGCCGGCCTTCCTGGAGGCGTTCGACGGCTTTGATCCGGTCAGGATGGCCCGTTACGACGAACGGCGGATTGCGGAACTCATGGACAATGCGGGGATTGTGCGCAACCGCGCCAAAATACATGCAGCTGTCAACAATGCGCGGGCCTACCTGGATCTTGTGGACCGCGAAGGGGCCTTTCGCCCATGGCTGATCCGCTGGACGGGCGGGCAACCCTTGATCGACGGCTCCTGCCCCACCACCTCGCCGGAGGCGGAGGCGATGGCGCGGGCCCTGAAGAAGGCCGGCTTCACGTTCACGGGACCGACCGTCTGCTACGCCTTCATGCAGGCGACCGGCTTCGTCATGGACCATCCGCCGGGCTGCAGCCGACGGGAGGCCTGCGTGGCCTTGATGCGGGCGTAACGGGCGGTTCTCAACATTCGGCCTGGCGTCAACCGGCCTCGGTCAACAGGCTGGTGAGCCGATTGTATTCCCTGATCAACGAGTCAACCTTGCGCTTGTAGGCGAGCAAATCCCTCCGGCCTTCGATCTCGGCCGGCAATCGGGCCTTGAAATTCGACAGGGAATCGCTCAGGCTTGCATCCTCTTCCAGCGGCATCGGAGGTTTGCTGCCGTGTTCCTGAATGAACTTGATGGTGCTGACATCGTATTCGCTGACATCGTTGTGCAGGTCTCTCAACTCGTCGCAGGTCACATCCGGGAACGGAAGCTGGTTCAACACTTCGTAGGCGCGGTTGAAACGCCTGCGCTGGCGTTGGATTTCCTCAAGCACTCTGACACTTTCCTCGCATTGGCGCGGCAAACGGGCGGATCAAGTATAAATTGGCATGGTCGGCAAAGTTGAACAATGGGCCGGAAGGACAACTGTGCAAGACCAACAAAACCGGCGGCCACGCGGTGACCTTTAGGGTGCCCTTCCAGGTCCGGGCCACGTGTGGACAGGCCCGGCGCGGCCGGCTGGAAACGGCCCACGGGACCGTGGAGACCCCGGCCTGGGCGCCGGTCGCGACCCAGGCCGCGGTCAAGACCCTGGACATGCGGGACGTGGCCGCAACCGGAACGCGTTGGCTTCTGGCCAACGCCTACCATCTGTTTCTGCGACCGGGGCACCTGCGCATCTCGGAGTTGGGCGGGTTGCACCGGTTCATGGGCTGGTCCGGTTCCGTACTGACCGATTCGGGCGGGTTCCAGGTGTTCAGCCTGGCCCACCAGCGCCGGGTTGAGGACGATGCCGTTGTATTCAAGTCCCACCTGGACGGCCGGACGGTGCGGTACACCCCGGAACTGGCCGTTGAAATCCAGGAAGCCCTGGGTTCCGACATAGCCATGGTGCTGGACGAGTGTGCGGATCCGCGGGACCGCGACGGCCTGCTGCACGCCCTCGAGGTGACCCACCGCTGGGCCCATCGGTGCCGTACGGTCCACAGGCGGCCGGACCAGGCCCTGTTCGGTATTGTCCAGGGCGGCGTGTTCGAGGACCTGCGCCTGCGCAGTGCGGCGACCCTGGCTGCCATGGATTTTGCCGGCTACGCCATCGGCGGGTTGGCCGTGGGCGAGACCAAGGAGGAGATGTACCGCACCCTGACGTTCACCTGTCCGGCCCTGCCCGAGGACCGGCCGCGCTACCTGATGGGAGTGGGGGCCCCGGAGGACGTGGTCGAGGCGGTTTGGCTTGGCGTTGACCTGTTCGACAGCGTGATGCCGACCCGGCTGGCGCGCAACGGCGCGGTCCTGCATCCCGAGGGACGGCTCAACCTGCGCAACGCCGCCCACGCCGAGGATGCCGCCCCCATCCACGACGAGTGCCCCTGCTACACCTGCCGTACCTGCTCGCGGGCCTACCTGCACCATCTCGTCCGCTGCCGTGAAGTCTCGGCCTTGCGGCTGTGTACGCTGCACAACGTTTTTTTCATGCAAACCCTGATGCAGGACCTGCGGGACGCCATCGGTCGCGGAGACCTGGACGCGTTCCGCGCAGAGTTCCGTGGCCGCTACCGCATTGCCGATCAGGCTGCCCGGCACGTGCAGCGCCGCCTGTGGCTGGCCAGTCAGGAAACCAGGCACCGATAGGCGGGAACCATGCCCGAATTTCTTGACCATGAACTGGTACAGGCCCTGATCCTGGGTCTTGTCCAGGGCCTGACCGAGTTTGTTCCGGTTTCCAGCAGCGGGCACCTCGTGCTGCTGCCTGCCCTCCTGGGGTGGCCAACACCGTCCCTGCTCATGTTGACCGTGCTGCATCTGGGGACCTTGACGGCCCTGGTGCTGGCCTATCGCAGGGACATGGCGACGATCCTGGCCGGGATGTTCCGTTCGCTGCGCGAACGACGCATGGTTGACTACGCGGCCAGGGACGGATGGTTCCTCCTGCTGGCGACGATTCCGGCCGGCCTTGCCGGCCTGGTGGTGGAACCCTTTGTCTCGGACATGTTGGACAAGCCGGTCCTGGCGGCTTGGGGCTTGATCGGGACCGCATGCTTGCTTGGCGGAGGCGAACTGGTGGCTTGGCGCCGGGAACACACGCGCTACATCGAGGAGATGGGCTGGAAAGATGCCGCAGCCATGGGCCTGGCGCAGGCCGTGGCCCTCATCCCCGGTGTCAGCCGCAGCGGCGCCGTGATGGCAACGGGACGGTTTCTGGCCTTGGACAGGGCCGGCGCCGCCCGTTTCGCCTTTCTGCTGGGCGCGCCCGTCATCGCGGCCGCGGGAGCCAAGGAACTTCTGGGCGGGGACTTGACGGCGACCGGCGAGGGTTTGGCCCTGATCGCCGCACTGGCCGTTGGTTTCCTGGCCAGTGCGGCCGCCGGATGGCTGGCCATCAAGGTCCTGCTGGCCTATCTGCGGCACCGTACGTTGTGGGTGTTTGCAGCCTGGTGTCTGGCTGTGGGGTTCGTTCTGATCAGGGTGTTGCCGGGAACGGTGTAGCGGGGCTGGATTCCGGGTGGTCGATCCCGGCATGTGCTGGAATGGAAGAACCACCGACTTGCCCCATTGAACGCGGGTGATATAATCAGCCCGCGGGTGTACCCCGGCGAGACAGGGGCTTCGGCCCTGCCCGCCAAAAAACTGCACCCGGCCGGTTGGCTTTCGGGCTGTCCGGGGTTGATAGATGCTGCAAGTGGGGGGAGTTCTCCCGCTTTTTCTTTGTAAGAGGGTGTTTCGCGAAGGCTGGTTCACAGCCGGGGATGCAGGAAGGCGATGAACAAGGAACTGGTAGCCGGAATCAAGGCCGTTGCCGCCGAGCGGGGCCTGGATGCCAACATCATTTTCGAGGCGATCGAGGCCGCCCTCGTGTCCACCTACAAGAACAAGGATGGCGTGCTGTCGAACGTTGTCGCAAGCATGGATCGCTACACCGGCGAGTTCCAGATGTTCGCCGAGAAGGAAGTGATCGGCGACGACGAATTGGCCGATGGCCTGTTCGATGACAGGACCATGATCAGCGAGTCGGATGCCCAGGCCTACGGCGAGGTGGAAATCGGGGACCTGGTGCGCATTGAGTTCTATCCGGAGGACATCAGCCGGGTTGCCGTGCAGACCGCCAAGCAGGTCATCCTGCAACGGATCCGGGAAGCGGAGCGGGACATCATCTACCAGATGTTCAAGGACCGGGTGGGCGAAGTCGTCAGTGCCCAGGTGCGCAGCGTGGATGCCCACGCCAAGACCGTGGCCGTGACCATGAATGATCGTTCGGAGTTCGTGCTCAAGCGCGACGAGCAAATCCCCAACGACCGGTTGCGGCGCGGCGACTACGTCAAGCTGTACGTGGAACGGGTCGAGAAGGACAACCGCGGTCCCTATGTCAAGCTCAGCCGCACGCACCGCAACCTGTTGCGCCGGCTTCTGGAGCAGGAAATCCCGGAACTGCGCGAAGGGACCATCGAGATCAAGAACATCGTGCGCGAACCGGGCGCGCGCAGCAAGGTGGCCGTCATTGCCACGATTGAACACATCGACGCTGTCGGTGCCTGCGTGGGCATGAAGGGCAGTCGCATCAAGAACATTGTCAACGAACTGGCCGGCGAGCGCATCGATGTGGTGGAGTGGAGCGACGAGCCGCACACGTTCATCGTCAATGCCATCAGTCCCGCCAAGGCGACCGGCGTCATCCTGCACGAGGAAGGCGAGCACCCGACGGCCACGGTGGTTGCGGCCGACGACCAATTGAGTTTGGCCATCGGCAAGTCCGGGCAGAACGCACGGCTGGCCGCCCGCCTGACCGGATGGCGCATCGACATCAAGAGTGAAAGCGACGCCCAGGCCGAGGGCATCGATCTGTTCGAGCTGCAGCAGAACATGATGAAGCACGATGAACTGGCCACGGCCAACCGCCGCCTGGCCGAAAAACAGGCGCCCGGCCTGGATCCGCTGGACTTGGCCGCCAAGCGCCTGGCGGACCAGGATACCCCCGACATCCTGCAGGACGCGCTCCAACGTACGCGCAGTGACCAGCCGCAGGTGGATGCCTTCGAGGAAAAGTGGCGGGAGGCGCAGGAGCAGCTGCCGTCGCTGGAGCCGACCACCGGCGAGGAGGCAGACGACATTTTCCGCCAGGCGGCCCAGAAGGCCCTCAGCGAGATGTCCTACGAGGAATATACCGAACGCAAGGAATCCGACCAGGACGAACCGGAGCCGGAGGTTGAGGAATCCGCCGTTCCCGAGGAACCCGCAACCCCCATGACCGCCGACATGCTGCGTGCCCGCCGGAAGGCCGAAGGGCGCAGCGGCCCACTCAATCTCGATGAGATTGAGGTCCCGGCGGAACTCCTGGCCGGTTACATGGAAGCGGAAGCGGCCTCCGTGGATGAAGAGGAACCCGAAACAGGCGGCCGTGGCCAGCGGCGGGAGCCAAGGCGCGGGGATTCACCGGATGCCCGACGCTATGAAGATCTCATGGACGAATAGGGTGGCGGTGTCCAATTCACGAATGCGGCGTCCCCGCCGCCATCCCCAGCGGACGTGCATCGCCTGTCGTAGGGTACAGGCCAAGCGCACGCTGGTCAGGCTGGTGCGGACTCCGGAAGGGGTGTTGGTGGATCCCAAGGGAAAAATGAACGGTCGCGGTGCCTACATCCACGCCAGCCGCTCCTGTGGGGCGCGGGCCATGGGTTTGGATCGCGCGCGGGCGGGCAAGGGCCGGCTGCCGGTCGAGACGGCACTGAAGACCAGTCTGACGCCGACGGACAGGCTTCGGCTGGAGGAGTGGGCCCGTTCCCTTCCGGCGGAAGAGGCGACGCCGGCCCTCTCCGGGGAGGGGTAGGGATCCTCGTCCGATGAAACGCATCATTGCCCGCGGCCGTTTTCGGACTGCGGGTGTCGGCGGAAGCAAGAGAAGGATGAACAGAGCATGAGCGACGATGGTTTGGCTGCCAACAGCGAAGAGATGGAGGTCGTCTACCTGGACGAGGGTCCGATTGTGGTCCAGGACCTGGCGGGGGCGGTGAACCGCAGTTCCATGGATTTGTTGAAGGTTCTTGTCTACTATGGCCAATACAAGCCGATTTCGGCCGAGATTGACTGGGATCTGGCGACACTGGTGTGCGAGGAGCTGGGCATTGATCTCCGGGCCCACGGTGACGATGCCGTGGAGCCGTCGGAGGAGGCGGAACCCGCGGACGAACCCGTTCCTGCCGTCAGCCACCAGGTGCGCAGCCGGATGCAGGGCATTTGGGCGGCCGAGCCGGAAGACTGCCTTGAGCCGCGCCCGCTCGTGGTCACCGTTCTGGGGCATGTGGACCACGGCAAGACCACGCTCCTGGACGCCATTCGCAAGTCCAGTGTGGTGGATACGGAAGCGGGCGGCATCACGCAAAGCATCGGCGCCTATCAGGTGGTCCATCCCTCCGACGACGAGGAAGTCCGCATCACCTTCATTGATACCCCCGGCCACCAGGCGTTTACACAGATGCGCGCCCGCGGGGCGGAGGTGACGGACCTGGTCATTCTGGTGGTGGCGGCCGACGACGGCCTGATGCCCCAGACCCAGGAAGCCATCGACCACGCCCGGGCGGCCAAGGTGCCCATCATTGTGGCCGTCAACAAGGTCGACCGGCCCAACGCCAATGTCAACAACGTTATGTCCCAGTTGTCCAATACCGGCCTTACGCCGGCCGACTGGGGCGGCGACGTGCACATGATCCCCGTTAGTGCCCTCAACGGAGACAACGTCGACGACCTTCTGGACACCATCCTTCTGATGACGGACGACCTGGCTCCGATGGCCAATCCCAAGGGACAGGTGGCCGGCACGGTACTCGAGGCCCATGTCGATCGCCAACAAGGCATTACCACGAATGTCCTGGTGCAGAACGGCACCCTGCGGCAGGGTGACACCGTGGTCATCGGCGAGACCTGGGGGCGCATCAAGGCCATGTCCGATCAGGACGGTGTGCGCGTCAAGGAGGCCGGTCCCTCGGATCCGGTTCAGGTTCTGGGGATCTCGGATCCACCGGAAGCCGGCGAGATGTTCAATGTCGTCGGCAGCAAGAAGAAGGCTGAGCGGCTGATCAACAGCCGCATCGCCGAACGCCAAAGCGTCCGGCCGGACGAGACGGTCCAGCCTCAGACCCTTGAGGATCTGATGGCCCTGCTGGAAAAAGGCGACGACGAGGATGTCAAGAAGCTGCAGGCTGTGGTCAAGGCGGACGTCCAGGGCAGCCTGGACCCGGTCGTGTCGTCGCTGCAGGGGATCAATCACCCCGAGGTCCAGATCGAAGTGCTCCGGTCGGCTGTGGGCAACGTGACCGAAAACGACGTGATGCTGGCGGAGGCCAGCACGGTGCCCGTCGTGATTCTGGGCTTCAACGTATCCTCCGAACCGACTGCGGAACAACGGGCCCGCACGTCGGGAGTGGACATCCGAACCTATGACATCATCTACCACCTGATCGAGGATGTTGAGAAGGCCCTGAACGGCATGCTGGCACCCAAGTTCGAAGAGGTCGTGATTGGCCAGGCCCAGGTTCGCCAGGAGTTTCCGGTCAAGGGCGGCGTGGCCGCCGGCTGCATTGTGATCGACGGGTTTGTCCGCAACAACGCGCTGGTCAAGTTCCTGCGTCCCGGACAGCCCGAGCGGCTGACGCGGGTGACGGAGCTGCGACGCTTCCGCGACCGGGTGGACACCGTGCAGTCCGGACAGGATTGCGGCATCCGGCTGGAGGATGTCGACAGCTTCCGCGACGGCGATCTGATTGAAGTGTACGAGGAGCGCCAGGCTCCCGTTGCCTGATGCCGACCATTCGCCAAGCCCGGCTGGCCGGGCTCGTGCGCACCGAGATCGTGGCCTTGGTGGAGCAGGAACTTCAGGATCCGGCTCTGGAAACCGTACGGGTCCGCGGGGTTGAGCTCTCGCGGGATCGGCGCATCATCAGGGTCAAGGTGACCCATGACGACGATGCGATTTCGGAGGAGAACGTGCTCCAGGCCCTGCGCCGCTCGCGGGGCTGGTGCCGGCGGGAACTGGCGGAGCGCCAAGTGATGCAGCGGGTGCCGGATCTGCGCTTTGATTACGACCGGGATGCGCGGTCGACCCGGCGCGTCCTGGACTTGCTGGACAGTTTGGACCTGGACCATGCCGACGATGATGCCTAGGCAGGTCCCCGCCGTGCTGGCCGAAGCGGACCGCATTCTGTGCCTGGCACACCGGGAACCGGACGGGGATGCATATGGCAGCCTGCTTGCCCTGCGTTGGATTCTCGAGGCGGCCGGCAAGCAGGTGGTGACCGGGATCGACGGCCCCCCGGACCAGACTTACCGGTTCCTGCCGGGGTATCAGGGCGTCCGCACGCCGGATCGCATCCAGGGGTCGTTCGACCTGGTGGTGATTGCGGATTGTTCCAGTGTCGATCGCATTGGCGGGTTTCAGGATCTGGAACGGTTGAAGCAACTGCCCTGGCTCGTGATTGATCATCATCCGACCAATGAACAGTTTGGGACGCCGGGCCTCAACTGGGTGGATGCCTCGTGCCTGTCCACCTGCAATCTGGTCCTGCAGTTGGCGGAGGCCCTGGGCCGGCCGCTGTCCGCCAACGCCAAGAAGTGCCTGCTGGTGGGCATGCTTACCGATTCACTCTGTTTTCGCATCAAGGGTGTGGAGCAGACCTTCATGCGGGAAGTCATGAAGGTGATGGGGCCCGACAGCTATGACTTCCAGTATGTCGTGTCGCGCACCTTGGGGTTCATCACCCGCGACGAACTTCAACTACAGAGCCGGTTGCTGTCCCGGATGCAACTGGACGACGGGGTCCTCTGGGTCGGCATGACCAGCGACCAGGCGACCGGGCCGCGGGGAGAGCGCCTCAAGACGCGCGGCATCATCCAGCGCCTGGCCGAAGTCGACGAGGCGCGCGTGGCGGTTCTGTTCAGGGAAACGGAGTTGGATGACGGACGGACCGAGGTCAAGTGCAGTCTGCGTTGCGATCCGGACCTGGATGTCAGCCGACTGGCCCTGGAACTGGGTGGCGGGGGACACCAGTTGGCTGCGGGCTGCAAACTCGCCGGCTCCCTCGATGCCGTTGTGCCGGAGGTGATTGCCCGGATCAAGGACCAGGTTCTGGGGCTGCCGGTCGGTGGCCCATAGTTGCCGTCGGTCGGGCCGGCCAGGCAACCTGTCATGCTGGGTGAACCATCCGGTCTGCTGTTGCTGGACAAGCCCGGGCTGGGCGATCCCCCGGTTTTTCCGGGACAGCCCGATCGGCTGCCGACGAGCCACGATGCGGTGCAGCGGGTGCGTCGGCGCTTCGGCATCCGGCGCGTGGGCCACACGGGCACCCTGGATCCCTTCGCGAGCGGTTTGCTGGTGATCTGCCTGGGTCGGGCTACCCGGCTGGCCGAGTATTATCAGGGTCAGCCCAAGACCTACCGTACCGTGTTCCGCTTCGGCCTGCGGACGGACACGGACGACATTACCGGCACTCCCCTGGAGGAAATGCCGGCGTCGGCGGTCACCGAATCCCGTCTGGCGGCGCTCATGCCGAAGTTCACCGGATGGATTGAACAGATCCCTCCCGCCTTTTCGGCCAAGCACATCGACGGCCAAAGGGCCCATCGCATCGCCCGGTCGGGCGGCCTGGCCGATTTGCAGCCCCAGACGGTTCATGTGGCCGCCTTGGAGGCGTTGTCGCCGGTGCAGGACGGATGCTGTGAATTCATGGTGACCTGTTCGGCCGGCACCTATATTCGCAGCCTGGCCCGCGACATGGGGCTGGCGCTGGGGGTCGGAGGGACCGTAGTGTCCCTGCGTCGGGTTTCCCTGGGCTCGCTCAGGGTCGCGGATGCGATTCCGCTGGATGAACTGGAAGGGGATTCCCCACTGCCGGAACTTGCCGATGCCGGTGCCGGCCTGGCTTGGCCGCGCCTGGCTTGCGACGCCGACATGGGGCGGCGGTTCGGTCAAGGCAGGGAGGTGGAGGCGCCGGGTGTGCCCATCCAACTGCGGGCAGGCGAATTGGCGTTGGCCGTGGACAGCGCGTGCCGGACCCTTGGCGTGGTGGAGTGCACGCAGGACGCGGGCGCCCGGCCAATGAGGTTCCGGACGCGCAAGTGGCTGGCGCCTGTCTGAATCCCGACGAACCATGTCCCTGGCCTGATTCATGAATCCTTCCGGCGTTTCCCATGTGCGGGATGTGCGTTCCCTGTCGCTTGACCGGCCGTCCATTGTGGTCATCGGCAAATTCGACGGGATGCACATCGGACACTGCGGCATTTTTGCGGAAGGGGTAAGGCGCCGCGCCCGGTTGCAGGCACAACCCGACGTGGCGGGCGCCCTGCTGGTGGCCATCACCTTCGATCCCCTGCCCACCGTCTACTTCAACCCGGACGGTGGGCTGAAGATGCTGTCTTCGCCCGAGGAACGGGTCCTGCTGGCTCGTCAGCAGGGCGCGGATCACTGTGTGGTGCAAACCTTTGACCGGCATACCGCGGAGCTGTCCGCGGAAGGGTTTGTGGGCCTGCTGGTCCGGCATCTGCGGATGGCGGAGTTGGTCATCGGAGAGGATTTCGCATTGGGGAGGAACCGCACAGGCACTCCCGGTACATTGCGCGCACTGGGGCGCACGCTGGGGTTCGAGGTCACGACCGTCCCGGACGTGCGGCGCGACGGGGCCGTGGTGCGCAGCGGCACCATCAGGGACCTGCTGCAGCGCGGCGACGTGGAGCGCACCGCGCTGCACTTGGGGCGCAGTCCCTTCGTGGCCGGCATCGTGGTCGAGGGGGTGAAGCTGGCGCGCAGGCTGGGCTTCCCCACTGCCAACCTGCAACCGATTCCCGAGCGCCTGTATCCCAAGACCGGTGTTTACGCCACGCGCAGCTGGGTGCCCCACCCGGTGCGCGCGTATCCCAGCGTGACCAACATCGGGTACCGGCCCACCTTCGACGGGACCGAGTTCAGGGTTGAATCGCACTTGCTGGACTTCCCGCCGGAAGGCGAGGACGACAACCTCTACGAGCAGCGGATTGCAGTGGAGTTCGTGTCCCGGCTGCGGGACGAAACCCGCTTCTCCGATGTTGAGGAATTGTGCCGTCAGGTTCAGAGCGACATCGGCGCGGCGCGCGCACGCCTGGCGGGTACCGCGCCCGCCCCGGAGCAGGCCGCGTTGCTGCGGGACCTGATTCGGTACCTGAACCCCTGAGCTCAGAGGATGGCCTCAGGCATCCTGCGTCCGGATTTGGCTTTCGTTGCCGGATTTCGCCACGCGTATCACGTGGTCCACCCGGGCTTCGAACGTATCGTCGTGGCTGATGACAATCAGCTGGGGTACTTGGCGGGTGGTGTTCAGGCGCGCCGCCAGTTCCGCCCGGCGGTCCTCGTCGAGGTTGGCGGTCGGTTCGTCGAAGAAGGCGAAACCGACCGTGCTTAGTTCCTGCAGCATGGCCAGATTGACGG
>DAOUIC010000217.1:0-1936 GCA_034428255.1 Anaerolineales bacterium | reverse complement strand
TCCCCGCCGACGACGGGTTGCCCGGCGCTGCCGAGATTGGCGTCATGGGGTACCTGGAAAATACCTTGACAGGGTATGCCCAGGAGGACGCGCCTGCCTATCGGCAGGGACTGGACTGCCTAGACAAAGCCGCAATGGACCTTACCGGTCTCCATTTCGCAGCGTGCAGCGACGAACAGAAGGACGATCTGCTCAAGTCCCTCAAGGCCGGCGAACTGGCCGGGTTTCGCCATCCCACCGGCCCCGACTTCATGGACATGGCGATCGGCCATATGCAGGAGGGCGTGTTTTCGGATCCGGTTCACGGAGGCAACAGGGGCAAACTGGGCTGGAAGATCATCGGGCATCCCGGTGTCTGGCTCAGCCACTCTCCCGAGGAGATGATCGCCTCCGAACCGGTCACGAAAGGAGGCCGGTTCCAATCGCTAGAGGATTTGAAGGGCCTTGAGTTCACCAGGCCCGACGGTCAGTTGCCGGTTCCGCCGCAGTTCGACCCGGACGCCGGCCTCAACCCGCCGTCCGGCGAGGCCGATGTCATTCTGATTGGGCTGGGCATGATGAACAGCGTGGTGGCGCCGTTGTTCGCCGAGGCCGGCTTCAAGGTCGTAGCCCTGGAGGCCGGACCGTATCTGTCGCGGCGCGACTACCTCCCGGACGAATTGCAGCAGGCCTACTACGCGCGAGCCGGCTTGGGGCCGAAGTTCAACAGCGAATCCCCCCGTTGGCGCCGCAATGAAGGTGAACCAACCCAGCCAGCCACCTATTCGCTGGGCCGGATGGTGAACGGTGTGGGCGGGTCTTCGTACCACTACGGTACCTGGCTGCGACGTTTCCACCCCCACCACTTCCGCCTCCGTTCCCGCATCCAAGAGAACGGCTGGGACCACTTGCTCCCGGACAACAGTCCGGCGGCCGACTGGCCGATTTCCTACGAGGACCTGGAACCGTACTATTCCCGGCTGGAATGGGACATTGGCATCTCCGGCGTCAACCATCTGCCCAGAATCCCGCGCAGCCGGGACCTGCCCAACCCACCGATGCTGCCCTTCCGCTACGGCGAGGTGTTCCGGGAGACGGCCGAGCGCATGGGGCTGCAACCCTACCCGGTCCCGTCCGGAATCAACACGGTGCCCTACCGCGGCCGCCCGGCCACCACGTACTCCGGCTGGATATGCGGTTTTGGGACCTTTGACGACAGTGTCTGGATGCCGGCAACCGAATGTGTGCCGAAGGCCTTGGCAACCGGAAACCTCGAACTGAAGGCACGCTGCCGGGCGCTCCGCATCCTGGCGGACGATTCGGGCCACGCGTGCGGAGTTGAATACTTTGCACCCGACGGCCAGGTTCACGTCCAAAGGGGACGTTGCCTGATCCTGGGCACCTACCTGTGGGAAAACCTGCGTCTGCTGTTCCTTTCCAACGACGACCGACATCCCGGAGGATTGGGCAACAACCGGGAGCAGTTGGGCCGGAACGTGATGACCAAGAACTTCGCCCACGTCCTGGCGATGTTCCCGGACCAGGTTTTCAACCGTCACGCCGGATTCGCACCGCAGTCCTTGATCCTGGACGATTTTCTCTACGACGACTTTGATGCCGAGGAGAACGGGTTCCTTGGCGGGGCCACCATCAGCGCCGAACCGAACGTCAATCCACTCGCCATCAGCAAGGAGGCCCTGCCTCCGGACGTGCCCGACTGGGGGGCCAAGTACAAGGAACATATCCGCAACTGGCAACACCAGGGAGTTTTGCGCGTACAACCGGAAACCCTGCCGCACACCCACAACTTCGTTGACTTGGACCCGCTGTATCGAGACAAGAGCGGTCTGGGCATGCCCGTCCTTCGCATCACCTACGACATGCGCGAAAACGAACACAAGCTGTCGCAGTGGATGGAAGACAAGTGCGAGGAAATCCTGCTTGAGATGGGCGGACA
>DAOUIC010000216.1:0-3803 GCA_034428255.1 Anaerolineales bacterium | reverse complement strand
CTCGGATTGCTGGGGGCCAAGCACGCCTGTGGCGCCGAACAGTGCGGTGCCTGCAAGGTGCTTGTGGACGGCGAGGATCAGCCTTCCTGCTGCCAGCCGGTGGAGGAAATTGCCGGTTGTTCAATACAGACGGTGGAGGGCTTGGCCGCGGACGGCCGGCTGGATCCGCTGCAGAAGGCCTTTATCGCGGAAACCGCCACCCAGTGCGGCTACTGCGTACCCGGCTTCCTGATGGCGGCCAAGGGTCTTCTGCACCGCAACCCCAGCCCCACGGAAGGGGAAATCCGGGAAGCCATCAACCGCAACTTGTGCCGATGCGGGATCCACAACCGGGTGGTGAGGGCCATTCAACGGGTTGCATCCGGTGACGAGCCGGAAACCATCTACAGGGTTGTCCCGCCGGACGACGGTTTGGAGCCGCCCTCCCAGGAGCCCGGCGCGCCGTTGCCTGGTTCGCTTGCGCACCACCCCGACCTCGATGCCTGGATCCGCCTGCGTCCGGACCGCGGCGTGGACGTGTACACCGGCAAGGTGGAGTTGGGGCAGGGAATCACCACGTCCCTGTCCCAAGTGGTGGCGGAGGAACTGGACGTGGACATCGCCCGCATCCGTATCCACACGGCGGACACGGGGACCTCCCTCGACGAAGGGTCCACCGCCGGCAGCATGTCCATGGAGATGTCCGGGGGTGCGCTGCGACAGGCTGCAGCCGAGTTCAGGTACCAGTTGCTGGCCATCGCGGCCGAAGAATTCGAATGCGACCAGGAGGACCTTGAGGTCTCCGACGGCATGGTGCGGCACCCGGAGAGCGGTGCCGGGAAGGACTACTGGGATCTGCTGCCCGAAGGACGGCTCGGCATGGCGGCAACAGGCGTGGCCGTGCCCAAGCCACCCGTCGCCTACAGCGTGGTCGGCCAGCCGGTGGCCCGCGTGGACATGGAGGGCAAGGTGCGGGGCGAGCCCGCGTTCCTGCAGGACATGGTGTTGCCGAACATGCTGCACGCCAGGGTGGTGCGGGGACCTGTCGCGCAAGCGAGCCTGGAGCGAGTCGACACCACCGGCCTCGACCTGCCGGACGGCATCCAGGTGGTCCGGGACGGCTCCTTCCTGGCGGTCCTCGGCGAGAATGAAATTGAAGTCCTGCGCGCCCGGGAACAGGTGGCAACCCGCTGCTCCTGGCACACGCCGGATCGCCTGCCGGACCAACAGGACTTGTACTGCTGGATAAACGCGCAGGAAAGCCAGGACTTTCTGCTCCGTGACGGACAGCCCACCTCGGACCCCATCCCCGAACCTCCGGAGGGAGACGGGGTTATCCACCGCACGTTCCACCGTCCCTACCAGATGCATGCGGCCCCGGGACCGTCCTGTGCCATTGCCCAACTGGATGAAGCAGGGAAGCTGACCATCTGGTCCCACAGCCAGGGGGTGTTCAGCTTGCGGGAGGCGTTGGCGCAGGTACTCGACAAGCCGGAGGCGGAGATCCGGGTGACCCATGTGCCGGGACCCGGCTGCTACGGACACAACGGCGCGGATGACGTGGCCTTGGATGCCTGCCTACTGGCCTTGGAAGCACCCGGCCGGCCGGTCAGGGTGCAGTGGATGCGCGAGGATGAATTCGTGCAGGAACCGCTCGGTACACCCATGGTGGTGGACATCCGGGCCACCCTCAACATCGAGAAGCGACTGGATGTATGGCACCAATCCAGCCTTGGGCACACGCATTCAAGTCGTCCGAGAGTGACTCCACCCGGTGAAACCATGCTGCTGGCAGCCTGGGAGCGCGCCCATCCCATGGGCAGGCCGCTGCCACAGCCAATGATGGGCCGGAATGTGGGCCTGCACCGCAATGCGGAGCCGGGTTATCGCATTGCAAGGCCTGCCATCGTCAAGCGGTTCCTGGCAAAGAGCGGCCTGCGAACCTCGTCCATGCGCTCCCTGGGGGCGCTGGTCAACGTATGGGCCATCGAATCCATGATGGACGAATTGGCCCGGGAGGCCGGGGTGGATCCGCTGGAGTTCCGCCTGCAGCATCTGGAGGATCCACGAGGACGGAAGGTGCTGGAAGTCCTGGGCGAAGCCATGAACTGGAATGCCTCCAGCCGCGAAGATGCTGCCGAGGGCAGGGGTCGGGGCATCGGCTACGGCCGTTACAAGGGAGACAAGTCTCTGGTCGCCGTTGGAGTGGATCTGGCCGTGGACATCGCCACCGGGGCGATCACCCTTGAAGAAGCCCATATCGTGGCCGACACGGGCCAGGTGATCAATCCGGACGGTTTGAGCGCCCAGTTGGAAGGCGCCTTCGTCCAGGCTGCCAGCCTGACGCTGTTGGAAGAGGTGAAGTTCACCCGACAGGGGGTCGCGTCAACGGACTGGGACACCTATCCCATTCTCCGGACGGTTCAGGTTCCGGCGATCCACACCCATCTGATCCGGAGGGACGGATTCCCGGTGCTTGGTGCCGGCGAGGCAGCCATTGGACCTGTGCCGGCGGCCATTGGCAACGCACTCGCGCGAGCCAGAGGCAAACACCCTAACTCGCTGCCGCTGCAACCAAACTTGTAACGGTTCAGCGACTGTGTTGGAAGTCAAGCCTCAATGGGTTTTGACACAGGGGCCTGCTGCCACGAAACCTGGTCCCGGACCATCATGTTCAGGGTGAGGAGCAGCTTGCGCATGGCTGCGACGAGCACCATCTTCCTGGGCTTGCTCCGTCGGCCCAAACGGGTGTAGAAGACACAAATGGCGGGGTTGTGGCGGGTGTCACGGTGGCCGTGCAGGAAATGGTGCACACGGAGGCGCGCCCACCCCGGGCGGCAGACGACATGAACCGGAGGACTTCCTGCAGTTGCCCATGGCCACAAACCATGGGCAAGGAACCGGCCTGTCGCCTGGACTACAAGGATGAGGAATGCGATCCGCCGGAGGCCTTGACGTGAGAGGAGACATCGCCATCAACGCCGAGCGCCTGCTCGGCGAGATCGAACACATCAGTCAGTTCAGCGATGTGCCTGCGCCGGCGGTAACCCGCATCCTGTACACCCCCGCCGACATGGCCGCCCGGCACTACCTCAAACAGTTGGCGGACGCGGCCGGCCTGCCCTGGCGGGAAGACGCCTTGGGCAATTGGTTTGTCCGCCTGCAAGGCACAGAACCGGACCTGCCGGCGGTTGCCACCGGCTCCCATATCGACGCGATCCCCTATGCCGGAAAGTATGACGGCGTCGTGGGTGTGCTGGGTGGGCTTGAAGCCCTGCGTGCCATTCGGGAAGCGGGTGTCACGCCGCGTCGCAGCCTGGAACTGATCATGTTCACGGCGGAAGAACCGACCCGCTTTGGCGTGGGCTGTCTGGGAAGCCGCGGCATGGCAGGGCTCATGCCATGGGATGACATGCGGGCACTGCAGGACGCGAACGGCGTGTCCCTGGAACAGGCCCGCACCGACGCCGGCTATACGGGAGAACTGGAATCGGTGGAACTGTCCCCCGATGCGTACGCCTACTTCGTGGAGCTCCACATTGAGCAGGGACCATTTCTGGAGGCCGCGGACAGGGAGATAGGCATCGTCACCGACATTGTGGCCTCAACCACGGTGCGGGTGACTCTCACGGGGGAGGGAGGCCATGCCGGCACCGTCCCCATGCCGGAACGCAATGACGCGCTGGCCGCGGCGGCCGAGCTTGTCCTGTTGGCCGAAAAAGCCGCCGGTTTCCGGTCCCGGGGCTTGGCCGTGGCCACCGTGGGCATGCTGGATGTACATCCGGGAGCCAGCAACAGCATTCCCAGTCGGGTGGAGCTGACCC
>DAOUIC010000215.1:0-3740 GCA_034428255.1 Anaerolineales bacterium | reverse complement strand
CGGCGAAATCCTTCTCTACGAGAATGATGAGGAACAGGAGGCCCTGTTCGTCAACGGCGGCATTGCCGAAGTCCGGCCGGATGTGGTGACGATACTGGCGGATGTCGCCGGACGGGTGGACGACATTGACATCCAACGGGCCGAAGCAGCGCGGGAGCGCGCGGAGGCCAGCGTGGCGGAAGCCGGTGGGACCGCGTCCGCACCACCGGTGCATGTGGCGGCGCTCCGGCGCAGTCAGGTTCGCCTCAGAGTCGCCAGGCGTCGCCGTGCGCGGCCGGGCATGGGTTCCCAGACAGACTGAACGAGTTGGTTTCGAGGCACTGTCATCGTTGATGGGCCGGCCCCCCTTTCCCGGAAAGGAGCCGCTTGACCATAAACGGAGGAACCGAGAGGCTCGGCCTCGGTATTGGCTTTCCTCCGCCACAACCTCCTGAACACTGCCGGTTTCGTGCCGAAGCAACCAGCGCCGGTCGGTCGCTCCCGGTACCGCAAGCGCGGTCAGTACATGTTCTTCACGCCACCAGCGGCCGCAACATCATCCGGGTGGACAGCGACCGGGCCCACATTCCAGTGATGAGTACGCATGAGGGAGCCGCTACCCTTCGGCGGCGACATCCTGGCGGCCACCGTCAGCCTCGAAGCGGCCCGTTGGCACATCGCCTTCCAAGTGGACACCGGCGAAGCTCCGCTGTCCCCGCAGCCACCGTGCGACTGTGATGATCCCGACCCCGCGTCGGGGTGCCTTCGATTAGACACCGGCTCAGAGCGACGCGCATCTCGTGGGAAAGACGCCGCATTGCGGACGGCATCCCCAGTGGATCCTTCCGGGAAGACCACTGACTCTACTGCGTCTGTACCACTGATTGCACAGTGATATCACCGGAGAATGCATCCAAGCGGAACACCCGTACCGGGCTCGGACAGACGACCCGAAGGCCGGCCTGCTCACAATCAAACCTGCCGGAATCGCCAAAATGGGAGCTTGAGGCTGAAACCGACCGAGAGCGAGAGCACCGGTCGATATCGTTCATCGCCGTCGCTCTGCGCGAGCATCTCAAGACCCAAGGCGCCTATCAAGCAACCGAGGATCTTGATTGGCCGTGGGCGTAGACTGGTCCAACGTCGAGGCGAAGTGCGGACACATTACGGGAGGCGGCACGGGTACCGGACAGCAGGACGGATGTGGGAAGAATGACGACCCGAGCCCGAGGAGTCGGCCCCGGACGGTGATTACGTCTCAGGTTCCTGGAGTCAATCCCCCGCGGTGCGCGGCTCGGACCAAGAGACCGCGACGGTCAAAGCGAGGAGGTACGGAGGGGCGGAGAAGACCTTGTTCGACAAGAAGTTCATCGGAAGCCCAGTCGAGATCGGCACGTCGGCCGACCACTACAAAGACTTCCTGATGAAGGACGAGACCGTCAAGATGGAGTTCAAGGGCCTGCGGGACGCCCTCGTCTTCACCCAGCGCAGGTTGATGGTGATCGATCCGCACGGATTGCGGGGACAGAAGGTCGCTATCATGGTCGGCAGCCTTGCCTTGCAAAGATCTTGGTGCACGGCACTGCGTGGATCCGCTCCGCGGCAATGAGGGCGTGGAGCTCACGGATGGAAGTCCAACAGCGGGTCATTTCCGAACATCCGGTTCACGCGGTCCAAGAGCTGTTCGTAGCCCACTTCAACAACAAGTTTCCTGAAGTCTCGATCCTCGTAGATCAGACACCCGTTGCGGTCGTGGAGCGACCACTTGCTCCGCACCCGTACTTTGAACTTTCTCTCACTCAAATCCTCGTGGATCGCGATGTGAGGAGAGTTGTAGGCAACAGTCACATGTACTCGACTACCGACCCCGGGTTCTCTCATGAGGCTGTCGAGGCACGCCTTGGACTCCTCCTTGAACAGCAGGTCTAGCATGGCCCTATACCGTTGCCCACCCATCGGCTTCGCTTCGAACAGTCTTGAGAAAGAGTGGAGGTTCTGGACCAGGAACACAATGTCGCTATAGGGTGATTGCAGTGACAGCTCCTTGAGCCGACCGCGTAGCAGACCAGTAAGGTCCTTCAGCTTGACCTCTCGAATCACGCTTTCGATTGACTGGACATACTCGATCCAGTTGAATCTGTAGCCCATGCAGGTCCGGGAAATGGATGCTCCGCGCCGAGGTTGGGCTGGGAAAAGGTCCGACACGTGCTCACCATCGAAGACCAGAGACCGGCTGTGCACAAAGTGAATGAACAGTTGCCCAAGTGCGATGGTGTCCGTTTGATTTCTGTTGCGATCAAAAAGGCCGATCTCACGGTCGAGTCTCGGAAACAGCTGGAGCAGATTCCCTGCCTGAGTCGATATCAGGATCAGTGTGCCTACGAGGCGCCTCGCGAACTCGAATTGCATCCGGCGATCCAGGCGTCCGTCCGGTACCGAGTGCAGAACGGCTTTCTCGGCCTGGACAACCTGTGTTGGGATGAGATTGCTCGGCGTAGCGTTGTTCTCGTCGATCTGATCCTGGACGTTTCGGAGCAGACGTCGAATGTCTTGGATCAAGTATGCGACGCTACCGTATACGATGACTTTGTCTGGCTCGGAGGGTTTCCGTGATCCTAAATGCCGCACTTTGATTGTAGGGCTTGACAGGCTGTACACCAAGACGATACTTGAAAATAGAATGCAACCGTAGGGGTTTATACCGAAGAGTTGCATAACCTCCACCACAATGACGGAAGCCATGAGTGATGGCACACGGCACGGCTTCCTCACAGGGAAGTTGAAGACGGCAACCCGGACTGCTGTTCCCGATCCTGTAGCAGACCCCCCGGCGATCCGCTCCGAGCGGTACCGGATCAGGTTCGACAGCCCCTTGCAGGCGGTCCTGTGCGCTCAGATTGCGGGGACCTGTCGCTACGTGTTGAACCACATCACATGCTGGCCGATTGCCAATGGCGCTATCGCATGTGGAAGATGTACCGGATTGGACCCAAGCCGTCCGCCTCCTTTTTCACCTTGGGCAAGCGGTTCACGGACCTGTACAACGAGTCCGACCATACGTGACTGAAAGCCCTTTCCTGTACCGTAGTGCGCTACACCCCTGAAGTACCTGTCGGATGCCTATACGCGGTCGTTTGACATCGCCGACGCCGGCCTGCCCCATTTCAAGCACCGCACTGCGCTCGGGTTCGCCCTTCCCAACAGCGTGCGCCTGGACGGCACCCGTCTGTATGTACCGAAGGTGGGCTGGGCCGGCAAGCAGGGCCGATATAGGGGCTGCCCGGCCCAGCAGGTGCGGTTGCGGAAGGAAGGCACGGAACGGCATCCCAAGTGGTATGCCCATGTGTTCCACGAAGTGCCGACCGACCGCCTGCCGCCACCGGCAGCGACGGGGGCCTTGGGCCTGGATCGCAACGTGGGACAGGCCACGGCGGCGGTGTCCGCTCCCACCGCTACCCGAACCGTCAGATGGTCGCCGCCCGCGATCCCGCCAGCGCTGCTGGCCAACACCACCTCTGCAGCGACTCCGGGGCCGATCAGGGGCAGAAAGATTTTCAAGGGCACCTGCTGCCGGTAGTCAATCCGGAAGCGGTCCCCCGAAATTCGCTCCAAGGATCCAAGGAGATCTCGGCCCGACCCTCCATCGCCTGGTAACCGCCAACGGCACCTGCCCCGCCGGATTTCCTATAATAGTGTGTTGCAGGTCCGAGGGATTCGCCCTTCGCCCCGTACATCGACTTCGCGCGACCTCCTGACCATCT
>DAOUIC010000214.1:0-3089 GCA_034428255.1 Anaerolineales bacterium | reverse complement strand
AGTCCGCCGGTTTCACACCTGCTCCGTAGCTCTCCGCCAGGGCGTCCAGGAACGCTTCCCGGAAGTCGTGGTCTTGCTGGCCCCAGACCGCGTTGACCATGTTCAACCTGAACGCCTCACCTTTCCTGCCCTGAGCGCCCTGGCCGCGGGCGGCAAGCTCATGGGCCAGGGTGTTGAACGCAAGGTGAAGCCTGTCCTGGGCGAGGAGGAAATGGAGCGTGTCAGCCATCTGGCTTGCCGTCGGTCCCCCGGCCCCTGCGTAGGTCATGGCCAGCGCCACGGAGATGCTGTGGGGCGAATAGAACAGGTTGCCGTCCTGCTCCTTCAGAGCCTGGTACAGGTCGAAGGCGAAGGCGCTGTTGCCATCGACCAGACCTGCCAGGTCCGCGCTGTCGGCCGACGGCGCGGCCTGTTCCTTGTGCGAGCGAATCTCATCCGACCTGGCGGCATACCGGAATTCCCCGACGCAAGCCGCAAGCAGTGCAGGGGATGCCAAGCACAGCGCCATAACGAACACAACGGCCCATGCCGACTGTCTCGGCCCATTCAGTCCGGCAATGCTTTTGTGCATCCATTTCCCCTTCAGGATCACTGCTCCGCTGCTCCTGCGTTGCGGAGCGGCTAACGGTACGACACCTTTCACTGAAACGTCATGACGGCGGTTCTTGATTCAGGCCTCGTTGAATCGGCGTCACCGGCTTCAACCGGTGACCGGCACTAAAGCGCCAACTGCCTGTAAAACGGCCATCATGACAATCACGGCATGGCTGCGCCATGTGGCGACGCGCTCGGCCGACAGTTCAGATTCCAACTCGATACGCGTCATCCTCTTGAAGTCCCTAGACATGCGTTCTCCTCTCGGGGTCCGGCTCGTTTGCCTTGATCCTGCCCTAAAAGCGTCACGAAGAGGGTGATGGAGGCCAATCGCGGCTGCTCAACAATTCACCGGGGTTGAACGATCCTTCGCCGTCGATCAGGCCGTTGTCTCCACTCCTCGACTGATTCCCCTATAGTAATTTCCAATCCCTCTCGCGAGTGCGGCTAAGCCTGCTATGACCACCGGAATCAGACAGGCGAGAAAAAGCCGACCCTCACAGTAGAACTCATTCACATAATAGGCATCCCCCTCGCAATCGACCCTAGCCAAGATCACAACTTCACTGAACAGAACTATGGTCATGGGAAGCAGCAGTAAGGTTCCAATCCGCGCATGTGAAACCTGTCTTGACACCAAAGGGATAGCCATCGCCAACAGTGCCAGCAGCGCCAAACCAAGCGCGAACCAGTCATACATTGCGCAGGCAAACTCATTTTCCAAATAGGCCATGCCATCACAGTTGACTTGCGCCAAACGCATCCTCAGCGCGAAGAGAGCTGCTGTAAGGCCTGCCATGAACAGCACATACACAGGCAACCATTTTCGACTCTGTTTCGTGTACATCGGAACCTCCCGAGATATTGCCCCGGTTCACGGCTTTTTGGGGATCTGCATTCTTAAAGTCACGACCCCTTTCGGGGTAGTGTTCTGGTGTGCCAGGGTGAGGGGGCGAGACAAGAGAACACCCTGCCGCGAGCGCGGAAAGACAGACAAGAATCAGTGTCTTCATTACCCATCACCCTGGAAACCTTACAGATGGATCAAGCAACATGAACATAAAGGTAAGAAATTCGAGGGTCGGTCCCAAAATCATGTGCAGAACCACAAGGTTTGATGTTGGCACTCCAAGCAGCGTCATGATTTCAAAAGCGATACCCAGACTAAAGATGAAAATCAGGTAGATCGTGTCAAGAATCCCCTGTAGCATTATCCCTGCTCCTTGTTGGATACCGTCTCAGTAAATCGTCAAGATAAAGTGGGCGATCCCGACCAGAATGATGATCCCAATCTGTATCAGAAACAATGCCACGCAGATAACGATGCAGAGGACGAGACAGTTCCAGATCCAGACAGGCAGTGGCAGCGGGTTCGTCTGAAAATCGGTGATCAGGCTCTTGAGCGTTTGCCGGCTGGGTTGCCTTGACGGCCCGTTGTCGTCGTTATCGCCATCGTCATAGCTATAGCTTAGAAGTCCGTAAGGTAAAGGATTCGTTTTGGCTGTTTCTCCCTATGGAAATCGAGCAGGCTTGTGAGGACGATAACTACGCCCGCGCCTCCCTCCGCCGGCGGGCAAGGGTTCTTCTCGCCTCTTTATCCTCCCGGCCGTTTGTTGCATATGATCCGTAAGGGCCATCAAGCATTATGTAGAAGGCAGTAACTACCCAAACGAGGAGGGCATACTCTATCGGTTCAAAGTCCTTGAGCCACTCATGCGATCCGGATATATCGGGACTATAAAGGCCGAACAGGTAGACAATGCCAATGACAATCGTACCTCCCACTCCTACAGTGAGAATTGAAATGATATGCGGCCGGTACTGCCTTGGGACGGCAAAAGAGTGGGCGAGAAAGAAGGTGGGGATGATAACAAGCATGATCAGTGCCCCCGCCACCTGAAATTCCCAGATGACGTAACTCAGCATTACGGCTGCAAGTACCAGTCCCCAAACCCTGTCCTCGCCTGTAAGTTTCATCCTCTTGAAGTCCCTGGCCATGCGTTCTCCTCCCGGGTCGCTGTCCGTTTGCATCGAACCTGCGTTAAGAAAGTCACGAAGACCGTGATGGGGTGAGCCGCGGCCGGGGCCCATGATTGCGCTGATGTGCAGTACGCCAGCGGCACTGAACCCGAGCAGCTCCGCCAGTTCGTCAGTTCTGGCGCGGGACTGCGCCTGCCAGCACGGGCGGCGTTCCAGGAAGCAGTACGAAGAGGGCGGTCAGGGCGAATGCCAGTATCATGCCGAGGTCAACTGCCATTCTGATTGGATGCGTGTAGGGCATTGCATACCTCCTTGTCTTGGCCGCGATCGCCGGACTGTGCCGGCGCGAAAGGCACTATACAGTTGTGGGGAACAGCATATGCCCCTTCAACGGGGTCTGGCCAGCGCAAATATACCGATTTCGGTAGATCGATGTACCGAAATCGGTATATCGCTTGACGAAGGCTCGCGAAGAACTGCTTTTTTCCACGGAGGAACACGGAGAACTGCTTTTT
>DAOUIC010000213.1:0-7582 GCA_034428255.1 Anaerolineales bacterium | reverse complement strand
CGGTCGATCCCGAGTTGACCTGTTCCCATCTGTCCGACTTTCATGACTGTGCCCTTTCACCCAGGTGGTTCGTGTATCGCGTACCCCAGGCACGCGCCGACATCGCTACTTCACTACACATGATAGCAAAAAAGTTCTACGTTTGCCAACGGTAGAAACGGGGACGGCGGCTCTGGTGTACTTTGACGAGTGCTGTGATGTGTTGCCGCGTGCCCTTCCTGGGTCGAACTAGGGGGACGAGGGCAACCCCGCCGGTTGCAGGGCCAGAAGGAGACCTGCAGCCGGTATTCATGAAATTCTAGCAGTCCCGGCGCACCTGTGAACCCTGCTTGCTGCGCTGTCAGATGCCGGTCCGAAATCTTCCGACTGTGTACGTTCTCTCTACGCGCCGACCAGCTTCCGAGAGGCCGAAACGGGCGGAATTTGGCCCTGGATTCACCTCAAGGGGGCTCTCGTGCGCGACACGTGTACCGGGTTGGCGGTGCCTCGCGCAGAATACCGGGGTCCCGGGATGCGGAAGGCCAAGCACCTGCCCGCCGCCCCGGTCCGCGACAGGCGAGACCAGCAACAGCTTCGTCGGAACCAGGCGGCCCAATGGCTGCGTCCGTTTCAAGCCGCGTGCGACGCTGGCCCGGGACTGAAGACGAGGGCCGGCATGGAATCCAAGCGCTTGGCGTGTGCCTACGGCCTGACCTGCCCGGTCCGGCCTTCGGACTTCACTTCGGGTGGCTGCAGCGGGACTGCTGCAGCCGACATCCGACCTGTTCGGGCCATCTCCCCGCGGGTAGCAAAGCAAGGAACCCGGCAGTTGCCGGGTTCCTTGTTGGTTGGGCTTGTTGGCGTCGGCTTAGCTGTCGGCCGTCTTGACCTCAATCTGCCGGGGCTTGGCTACTTCGGACTTGGGGATCGACACCGTCAGGATGCCCTGATCGATCTCGGCCTCCACACCCTCCGTGTCCACGGCCTGCGGCAGGCGGAAGCTCCGTTGCCAGGCGCCCCGCATGCGTTCGCGCCAGGTGTAGTTGGCCCCCTCGCCGTCGTGCTCCTTGTCCTCCTCGGTGGCGATGGTGAGCGTCCTGCCCTCGAGCGTGATCTCAATGTCCTCGGGGGACACGCCGGGCAGCGCGGCCTGCACCAGGTACCGTCCGCTTTCCTCGGCGACATCCACGGGGAACCCCATCGACACGTTGCTGGCAAAGGACCGGCGGAGCGGTGCGTTGAAGTGACTCGGTCGGCGGATCAACTTGTACATTTGCCTTCTCCCTTTGTTGGTTCGGCGTTTTGCGACTGCCGGAATTGTGGGAGAAGGCCGGGCCGCAAAACGTCTGCGGTGTGTTTGACCTGCGATCGCGGAAGGTTAATGGATCGCGGCGGCCGTTCAGTCCACCAGCAGGGGCAGGATGGCGGCCATGGCTTCCCGGAACCTGCCCTGCTGGCCATGGCCCGGGAACGACACGGGTCCCGTCTGCACGAGCGGCACACCCTCCGTACGCAGGGGTTCTTCAAGGGCACGCCACACCGGCGTGGCGATGAGAACCACCTGGGACGGATTGCAATCCGCGATGGCCTCCAACACGCGGTCCTTGTGCTCCAGGACGTGCGCTTCCCGCCGTTTTTTGTGGATGGGCTCCGGTACGGCCTCGATCATCCAATAGCCGTCGGCCTGGAAACGGGCCAGCCACTCGGCCTTGCGAACCCGTTCGTTTTTGGTCACGCCGAAGTCGTTGCCGTAGAGCACTTTGGTCAGCTCCACCCAAAGCGTGTCCGCGCGCGGGACGTTTGGAAAGTAGAAGTGCCGTTCCTCGACATCGGGCGGCGACTCGGCCACAAACAGAACCTTGACCGGATCGGGTCTGTAGCGATCGGTGGCAGCCTGGCGCAAGGCGATTACATCGGACATGACGAGAACACCTCGGAACAATGGAGGGCAGCACGCGGCAACAGGAATGCCGCGGCGCGGGGATCAAGCAGCGGCGGCGGGAGCCAGCCAGGCCGGGTTGGGGTGGCCGTCCAGACTCAGCCGGCCGGCATACAGGAAGCGGTAGACATCGCTGACATAGAAGTGGGGGAACGGCTTGGTTGGAAGATTGTCCAGGACACCATCGTGCACCCGTTCGGCCATGGCCTCGTCCAAGCCGTTCGACACTTCGTAGGGGAAGTAGATTGCCAGGTCCCGCGCCGGGTCCTCAATGATGCGCGAGACGCCGAAGGAGGCGGGATAGCGATAGGCCGGCGAGAGGCGCTCCATCAGGAACGTGCCCATGGCGGCCGAATTGATCTCGTCGCCGTGGGCGTAAATGAAGTTGACGGTCTGCTGGGCATCATCCAGGGTCTCGCCCGGAAATCCGAAGAAGAAGAACGTGTGGTTCCAGATTCCCGCGGCGGCACTCTCCTTCAGAATGCGGCTCATGTGGGGCAGTTCGGTGCCCTTGATCATGTGGTCGATGATGGCCTGCGACGCACTTTCCAGGCCGAACATGATCATCCGGCAACCGCCGGCCCACATCTGATCCAGCAACGATTGGTCGATCACCTTCTCAAACCGCACGCAGCCGCCCCAGTGAATGGGCTCGTCCTCCTCCCGCAGAATGGCCGACAGGCCCCGCAGGTTGCGCGGCGTGATGGCCTCGTCGGCGAAGAAGATGTGGCGCGTGCCGTACTTCTCCCTCAGGGTCAGCATCTGGTCGGCCAGCGAACGAGCCGTCAGCTGGCTGAAGGACTCGGCCTCGCCATAGCCCACGTTGCAGAAGGCGCACTGGCCGAAGTAGCAGCCGCGCGCCGTCATGAGCGGCAGCACCAGTTCCGGCGCCAGGTAGCGGTCCAGGGGGAAACCGTCGAAATCCGGCAGCGGCAGGTTGCGGATCTTCTCCGGTTCCTTGCGCTCCGTCACCTGCAGCGTCCGGCCCTTCCGGTAAATCAGGTTGGAAACCCTGTCCAGGTCGCCGCCGTCCACCACCGCACAGGCCAGCTGGTACAGGGGAATCTCCCCGTCGTACACCACCGCGCTGTCGATGAGGTCAAAGAGTGCCGGCTGCTTGGGCAGGACATCGTGGAGCATGCTGATGTGGGGACCGCCTACGGTCACGTGGCAGTCGATGCCCGCCTCCCGCACCAGGTGGGCCAGGGTGAACCCCGCCAGAACCTGAGCTTCCGAGGGAATGGAGATGCCGACCACGTCCGGTTCGAAGGCTTCCAGGTCCTCGAGCACGATTTCCTCGTAGATGTCGAGGAACATGTTGTGGTCCCGGTCGGAGACCCCGAACAGCAGGTTGCGGCTGCTGTCCACCGGCCGCGCCGCCTCGTAGCTCTGCAGATGGAGATGGGCGGGATGAAAGGGCAGGGAGGCCAGTTCCAGACAGTCGGCCAGGATCTGGAAGTTGGCAAAGCCTTCCGGGCCGTCGTAGAAGGCCGGGCTGCGCACCACATCCGTGGCGGCCGCCACGGAACGCACCAGTTCCGGGCCGCGCGTCAGGGCCCAGTCGACCGTTTCCCGACTTGGCGCCTCCAGCACCCCTCGGCCCCGCGCGGCACCCGGACCCCACCGGCGGCGTACCGCCGCGACGGAACGCCGCAGATACTCCGGGGTCAGGATGTAATCGAAGACCTCGGCGTTGAGATCGCGCTGCATCACCGCGACCCCCATCTGGCGCAGGTAGGCCGTCAGCGACGGCAATGCCAGGTGGGGCATGGTCGGAGTCCAGTTGGGCGGGAAGAGCAGTGCCACCCGCGGGGGCCGCGGCAGATCCGCGACCTTGGGCAGTTCCTGGCGCGGGGCGGCCTGGGCCGACCGCCTTGCGTTCAGGGCAATGACTGGGGAAACGGCCACGACAGGCTTTCAGGCCTGCACGCCGTGCAGGTCCAGTTCCGCCGCGTAGTGGCAGCGCACAAAATGCCCCTGCTCGACCTGCTCCAGGGCCGGTGTCTCGGTCTCGCAGCGATCGCCGTCGTTGTAGCGGCAGCGGGGATGGAAGTAGCAGCCGGCGGGGGGATTGGCCGGATCGGCCACATCGCCCTCCAGCACAATCGGCTCGCTGCGGTCCCTGGGGTCCGGCTTGGGCACCGAGGCCAGCAGCGCCTCGGTATAGGGATGCTTGGGATTCGTGAACAGCGTTTCGGTACGCGCGTGTTCCACCAGCATGCCCACGTACATGACCGCGATGCGATCGCTGATGTGCTCCACCACGCTCAGGTCGTGGGCGATGAACAGGTAGGTCAGACCGTACTGTTCCTGCAGGTCCTGCAGGAGGTTCAGAATCTGGGCCTGCACGGACACGTCGAGGGCGGAGACCGGCTCGTCGAGGACGATCAACTGAGGGTTCAGCGCCAGGGCCCTTGCGATGCCGATGCGCTGCCGCTGGCCGCCGCTGAAGGCGTGGGGATAGCGGTTCAGGTACTCCGGCCGCAGTCCCACCACGCGCAGCAGATCGGACACCCGCTCCTCCAGTTCGTCGCCGGAGGCCACGCCGTTGACCAGCAGCGGCTCGCCCACGTTCTGCAGGAGGTTCATGCGGGGGTTGAGCGAGGAATAGGGATCCTGGAAGACCATCTGCATGTCCTTGCGCAAGTCCTTCACCTCCGCCGAGGACAGTTCGGCGATGTTGAGGTTGTCCTCCTCGCTGCGCCGGAACCAGATTTCACCGTCCGTCACGTCGTAGGCGCGCATGATGACGCGGCCCGTCGTGGTCTTGCCACAGCCGCTTTCGCCGACCAAGCCCAAGGTCTCGCCGGGCCGGATGTAGAAGCTGACCCCGTCGACGGCCTTGACGTGGCCGACCGTCTTGGACAGGAGGCCGCGCTTGATGGGAAAGTGTTTCCTGAGGTCCTTGACGTCCAGCAGCACCTCTTGGGAACCTCTGGCAGAGGAGTTTGGACTGCTGCTCACACGCGAATCTCCGTTGGCTACCGGTCTAGAGCAACCGATTGACAGCATACGACAGGCTGATCAGAGCCAGGAGAGGCGCTCCGACCCTGACAATGCGCTGCCAGAACAGCCCGCGGGCGGCCCCGTTGCGCAAATAGCCTTCGAGCAGGAACACAAAAACGATCCAGCCAATTCCCAGCACGTAGACGGACCACTGGCCGATGGACCGCAGCCGCCAAGGGTTAATCATGCGGCCAATCAGAATGTCCTCGACCACGTTGCGCTGGAGCAGGAACACCAACACCAGAGCCAGCGTGAAAAGAACGAGCCAGCCGCCGTACACCAGCAACACCTGCTGCCAGCTGGACTTCATCATATTGAGAATCGGTAACTGCAGCCCGCCAGCGTTACGAACGCCTCGGGCGAAATCGTCGGCCATTCTAGGGCGCGGCGCATGTCGAGTCAACAATCCCCAACCTTTGGGGCACTTGGGCATTTCGCCGTCTGCGCCGTACCATGCCCGGTACTGAAACCGCGAGTCTGGCCCTATGAAGAACAACACTGTTGTCACAAACAAGCCAACTCATCGGACGGTGCACATGCAGGCAGCGGGAACACCGGCGGACGATGGACCTGAACTTCGCAGTCGGACACTCAACGAAGTGGTTGAGGAAGTCCGCGCTCGCAACAGGGGTTTCTCCGCGGCGGACAGCCTGCCGCGCGAGACGTTGTACGATCGGGATCGTGCCCGCAGGGAAGTCCGGGAGGCAAATTCCGTGGAACCCACCGGGCAGATCCGGGGATAATCACTGGACGAATCGTTGATGCGGCATCCCGATGTGCGCGGCCGACGAAGATCCAAATGAGTCCGACAAACCAGCGCTCGGGCCGACGCCTGTTGAATGTCAGGGTTCACCCCCTGTGACGCGCATGCGGTGCACAAGCTCCACTTCCAGGCAATGCAGCCTGGCTCCGAATGCACCGCCACAGCCCTATAATTCGCAGCCTTAGCGGTTTGTTCGGCACGCTGTGCCTGCCCTGCCCATGACACGCCAGTGCGACATCCTGATCATCGGTGCGGGCATCGTCGGCGTATGCTCGGCCTGGTATCTAACCCAGGCGGGATACCGTCCCCTGGTGATTGACCGGGGCGAGGTGGCCGGCGGCTCCTCCCACGCCAACGCCGGTCTGCTGGTCCCCAGTTCCTGGACACCCATGGCCGCTGGCAACGGCATCGAGCAGTTGCTCGAAAAATGGCAGGATCCCGAAGCCTCGATCTACCTGCCGGCCTCCGGCGATCCCCAACTGTCCGATTGGCGGCGGCGGTTGCGCGCGGCTGCCGAACCCGTCCAGTGGCTCAAGACCACCGCCGTGCTGCACAGGTTGGCCGGGCGCAGCGTGGAGCTATACCGGGAACTGCACCGGGAGTTGTCCTTGCAGGACCACTTCCGCATGGATGGTTCCCTGAACGTGTTCTCCACGCAGGCCGGCTTCCGGCAGGGCGCGACCCAGGCCCTGCGGCACCGGAGCATGGGCGGCATTGCGGCTCTGCTCGACCGGTCCGGTGTCCGCCATTATCTGCCCCAGGCCGCGGACAAGATTGTGGGGGCCGTCCTGTTCCCGGAGGATGGACGCCTGTCGCCCAAGGCCTTCGTCCAAAGTCTGGCACATGAAGCCGGCCAACACGGCGCCGAGTTCTGTTCGCATGTGACCGTGACCGGCATCGGGGGGATGAACGACGGCCAGATCACCTCCGTGACCACGACCGCGGAGGACATCGAGTTCGATGTCGCGGTCCTGACAGCCGGTGCCTGGTCCGGTGCGCTGGGCAGGGACTGGGGGCTGGATGTGCCGGTCGTGCCCGGGCGGGGCTATAGCTACACCATGGCCCGCCCCGAGGGCTTTCCGAACTTCGGGGTCCAGCTAATCGACCAGGGCGTGGCCGTGAACCCGATAGGGGATCAGCTGCGAATCGCCGGCCGGGTGGAATTCACGGGTATGGACGACCGCGTGGACGGGACGCGTGCAGCCCAAGTTGCACGCGCCAGTCGTGACCTGCTGGGTCTGGACCCTCGCCCCGAGGACGGACAGCCCTGGATGGGTTTCCGCCCCATGACCCCGGACGGCCTGCCTATTGTCGACTGGAGCACAAAGTACGAAAACCTGTTGCTGGCCTGCGGCCACAACAAGGTTGGCATGACTTTGGGCCCGGCCACCGGCGAACTGGTGGCACGCCGGATTACGGGCACCCCGGCCGGTCCGGACGATGCCGCCCTGGCGCTGAACCGCTTTGCATAGCCGAAGCGGGACCGTCGTGTCAAGCCATGGGCCGCGCCGTGTGGCCCAATGGCTAACGGCGCGTTAGCGGGAAACTGCCACCCGGCTGTTCGGCTGCAGGGACTGACCGCCGATCAGGGACGCGGTGCCATCCGGCCAGCGGACTTCCAGCGCCAGAATTTTGCTGCCCTCGGGCAGTCCGAAGTGCAACGCGGGACTGCGGCCGGACAGGTACCCGCTGGCAGCCTGCACCTGCCGCCGGTAGACACCTGTGGAGGTCTTCAGACGCACCTCTGCGCCCAAGGCGCGTGTGTTGCCGGTCCCGGACTGGCTCAAGTGCACCACCAGGGACTGTCCGGAGCACAACTGGTTCTCGAAAATGCGGGCCGGGGATCGCAGGTTGTTGATCAGCACATCCAGGTCTCCGTCACCGTCCAGGTCGGC
>DAOUIC010000212.1:0-3058 GCA_034428255.1 Anaerolineales bacterium | reverse complement strand
TTCTCGAACCGTCGTCCGGGCAGCTTTAGTCCCCAGGCACGGTGGGTGGCAATGTTCATGGTGTTGTCGATGCGCGAAACCTCGCCCTGGATTACCACCAGCGGCTGCTTTAGTTCCTGCTTGTACGCCTGCCATACATCCGGCCAGACCGCTACCGGAATTAGGCCCCATTCATCCTCCAGCGTCATGAAGACGGCCTTGGCCAGTGGCCGTTGACGACGCACCACGCGTCCGGCCACCCGCACGATTGTGCCGTGCGCAATCCCGTCCAGTTGGTTGCTGCGCAGCACATCGGTCAGTTGGGGCCGCGCCAGTTCCATCACATGGCCGACCGGCGACAGACCCAGTGTGGCGTACTCGCCCAGCATGCGGTCCGCCGCGCTTTCGGGGGCCAGATCCGCCATCACCCCGTCCACGGGCAGATCCAGTTCGGGATGGCCGCTGCGATCCGAACGATGGCGCACGCCGATTTCCCACAGGGCCTGCCGTCGGTTCGTCACGCCCGGCAGATTGTCCACGGTGCCAGCTCGCACCAGGTTTTCCAAGGCCGCCCGTGGCAGGCGGCTGCGGGAGACCAGGTCGGCCAGGTTGGCGAAGGGAGCGTCGGCCCGCGCCGCCAGCAGGGTTTCGGCCAATCGCGCATCCAGCCCCTTGACCTGGGTCAACCCCAGGCGCATGGCCCGCGGCCCGTCCGGCGCGGTCTTGAGGCCGGAGCGGTTCACATCCGGATGGCGCACCTCCAGGCCCATGTGCCGAGCCTCCACCTTTAAGGTTTCCGGATCCCAGAAGCCCATCGGCTGCTGGTTGAACAGCCCGATGAAGAACTCCAGCGGCCAGTAGCGCCGCAGCCAGGCCATCTGGTAGGCCGTGAAGGCAAAGGCCAGGGCATGCCCTTCCGGAAACATGTAGTGGGGATTGAACTTGGCGAAGATCCGGGCAGCCGTCTCCTCCGGCACGCCGCGGGCGGCCGCACCTTCGCGGAACACGTCCCAGTAGTGCGCGATTAGATCGGCGTTGTTGCGGCGGGCAAAGGTTCGGCGCAGGAGATCCGCTTCGCGCGCAGTCAGGCCGGCCACGTCCATGCCCAGGTG
Source organism: Anaerolineales bacterium (assembly GCA_034428255.1). GTDB lineage: Bacteria > Chloroflexota > Anaerolineae > Caldilineales > Caldilineaceae > Bin34. Next base: position 1,967 of record DAOUIC010000212.1, on the reverse strand, counting down.
AACCACCTGATCCTGGAAGAGAATGATGCCCAGCGTGCGACCCAGTGCCTCTTTCTCCAGCGGATGGTCGTAGTCCCAGGCCGCGCCGCCGCGGCGGCGCAGGAACTCCGCAACCCCGCCGTTGGCGCCCACGCCCGGCCGCACCGCGGCCACTTCCATGGCCAGGTCGTAGATGTTCTCCGGCCGCAGGCGTGTGATGGTCTGCATCTGGGCCGCACTCTCCACCTGGAAAACGCCGACGGTCTTGCCGGCTCCCAGATCCCCGTAGACGACCGGGTCCGCGATGTCGATGCGACTTAAGTCCAGGGCGATGCCCGTGCGTTCCCGGACCAGCGCCACAGTCTCCTGCATCTGGGAAAGGGCCCCCAGCGACAGCAGGTCAATCTTGACGAAGCCGGCGTCGTCCACGCTGTCCTTGTCCCACTGGCAGACCACGCGCCCTTCGATGGCGGACGGCTGCACCGGCACCATGTCGGTCAGCGGGATGGAGGAAATCACCATGCCGCCCGGATGCTGGGCCACGCCCTTGGGGAAGCCGCCCAACTGGCCGGAGAGGGTGGCCAGTTCCCGCCAGCCCGGCTGCTCCAGCTTGTCCCGGTAGCCCGGCAGGGTGGCCAGTTCGTCGGCCAGCCCGCGGACCCTGGATTCTGCGATTTTGGCCAGCCGTCCGATCTCTTCCGACGGTAGGCCCAGTGTGCGGCCCAGATCCCGGATGACACCCCGCGTCTTGTAGGTGGCGAACATGCCGGTCAGGGCTGTGTGTTCCCAGCCCCACTCCTCAATCAGACGCAGGATCAGCTTCTCCCGGATGTCGCGCGGAAAGTCCAGATCGATGTCCGGAGGACCGGCCATGTCCTCCGGCATGAAGCGCTCCAGGGGCAGATCGTAGGCCAGCGGATCCACATGGGACAGGCCGATTAGATACCCCACCACCATTACCACGGAGGAGCCCCGGCCCCGTCCGGGCGCCAGCCACGGAACCGGTATTTCCCGATCCGCAAGTCCCAGTTCCCGCATCACCTCGCGCGCCAGCTCGATGACGCGGTGGTAGATCAGGAAGAAGCCGGCCAGCCGGTGCTGGCGGATGCGGCGAAACTCTTCGTCCAAGCGGTTCCGGACCCGGCGCGTCACGCGTCCGTAGCGGTACCGGGCGGCCTCCCGGCACATCGCTTCCAACCAGCTTTGGGCATCATGGCCCTGAGGCGTCGGGGCGTCGGGGAAGCGGTAGCGGTCGGTCATGTAGTGTTCCAGGTTGAAGCCGGCGCAGCGCTCCGCGATGCGTACGCTGTTGGCCACGGCTTCCGGATGGGCCTGGAACGGAAGTGCCAGTTCGGTCCCGCGCTTGAGCCAGTACTGGCTGTTGGCCTTCAGGTGGGTGTGGGCTTCGGACAGCGAACTGTTGAGACCGATGGCCACCAGGACATCGTGCAGGCGGGCCCGGCTGCGGTCGTGGTACCAGACCTCGTTGGTGGCCACGCAGGCCACGCCGCAGTGGTCTGCCAATTCCCGCAGGCGCCGGTTGCGCTCGCGGTCGCCATGCACCAGGTGCTGCTGCAGCTCCAGAAAGACGGAGCCGCGTCCCAGCCAGGCAATGGCCTGTTCCACGATCTGTTGTGCTTCACGCCAGTGACCGGCCTCGATCCGGTCCGCCAACAGGCTGCCGGGTGCCCCGGTGAGCTGAATCAGGCCGTTGCCGTCAACCAGCTCCGCCAACTGTCCGGCGGGCAGTCGGGGTGTGCGCCGCCGGCCGTCCCGATGGGCCTGCGAGAGCAGGCGGCAGAGGGTCGCGTAGCCATGTCCGGACTCCGCCAGCAGAGTAACGGGACCGCTGCGTTCCCCGTCCTGCACCACCAGGTCGGCGCCGGTGACGGGCTGGATGCCCAGACTGTTGGCAAGACGGGCAAACTCCAGGGCGCCACACAGGTTGCCGGTGTCGGTCAGGCCCAGTGCCGGCTGTTCCAGATCGG
>DAOUIC010000211.1:0-1523 GCA_034428255.1 Anaerolineales bacterium | reverse complement strand
TCGCGAGGCGGAGGTTGTCCCCAATGCGGATTCCCGGGGCTACCGTTATACCTTCCCCGAAAAGGGAGCCCCTGCCCTGGCCGACGCGGAAGCCCTGGCTGCGTTGATCGAGGCCATAGGGGCCGACGGGGTTTTTCTCGACACGATGGCTTTCGACGACCCGGGATTCCGCGCGCCTCTGGAACGAGCCAACCCGCATGTCGTTTTCAATCCGGAGGGCGTGCCGCCGCTGGACGCGCTCAACTCGATCACCGGAAGTTGGCTTCCGCATTCCGCGCTCGCGCCGCCCAAGCTGTCGACCATTCGCTGGCTGGAGCCCCGCTTCTCGTTTCGAGCGATCGACCGGGAGTCGCTCGATCGACGGGCCTACATTCAGGAGGCCTTCTTCCACGGCTGCGGACTGGTCGTGTGGGAGAACATCTTTGGTTGGTGGAACCCCTGGTCCTCGGAGGAACGCTCCCTGCTACGCCGCTGCGTCTGGCTGCTGCGCGAGCACACGGAGGCATTTCAGGATCCGAGCTGGCAGCCCTATGTCACCACGCATGTGGAAGGCGTGTACGCGCACCGTTGGCGTTCGGGAGATGTCACCGTGCACACGCTGCTCAATGCGTCCGGTGGTCCGGTCGATGCACCTGTGTTGACGGCTCCGTCCGCAACGGAGGGTGGCCTTGAACTTCGCCACTACGATGTCTGGCAAGGCATGGAGATCCAGCCTGAGGCACACGCAGATTCCCATCGGCTCATCCTTTCGCTGAAGCCGGGCGCAGCCGGTTGCGTAGTGTCCGCGCCAACCGACGTGTCCGTGGCGTTGCCGCCCGCCCCCATAACGAAGTTGCCTGCGATGGAAGGCGCCGGTATCGACCGCACCCGTGTCAGCCTGGCCGACCTGACACTGCATACGGAAGCTTCCTCGGATCCGGTCGCCGACGGGGAAGAGCCGGAGGGAATGTGTCGTGTCCCGGGCGGACTCTTCCGTTTTGTCGTCCGCCACAACACCTCGACCGTGATGGAGGGAGCTTGCTATGGTGGCATTGACCACCACCTGGACAAGAACCATCCTCCCCAACACATCGATATGGCCGACTACTGGATGGATGCAACCGAAGTGACAAACACCGCCTACCGCGAGTTCCTGGAGGAGACCCGTTACATACCGCGGGATCCGACCCACTTCCTGCGCCATTGGCTGCGCGCGGCGGGGAAGGAGCGGGAACCCTGGACCTGGTCCGTGCCGACAGGGAAGGAACGGCACCCGGTGGTGTGGGTGGACCTGGACGACGCGCGGGCGTATGCACGCTGGGCGGGCAAGCGCTTGCCGCGCGAGGAAGAGTGGCAGCGCGCGGCGGGGTTCGCCGTCTGGCCCTGGGGGGATCGCTTCGACTCCTCCCTGTGCAACAGCGGGTCCGACGACACCACGCCTGTGGATCGGTATCCAGGCGGCGTCAGCTGCTACGGAATCCTGGATCTGGCCGGCAATGTGTGGGAATGGACCGATAGCGAACGTGACGATGGTCATACCCGCT
>DAOUIC010000210.1:0-1942 GCA_034428255.1 Anaerolineales bacterium | reverse complement strand
TCCAGCCGTGCCCGAAACGCAGCTACTCCCTCATACATGGTTGTTCCTCCCTGCCGCAGCGATTCCCAACTACCGTGGACCGTAGACATCATGGAAATTCCCTTCCGTGAACCGGTGCCAACCTTCCTCATCCAGGTCGACGGCGCAGTGTCGGGCCAGACGGATCAGGTATCTCAGCGGAAGTTGGTGCAGGACCCCCGGCTGATCCGTACCCCAAAGGATCTTGCCGGGCCCCAGCAGGCGAAACGCTTCCCGCAGGCAGGCGACAGCCGAGGGTTGGGGATACTCTTCGTCCGGAAAGTAGACCGGCAGCGCCGCGCAGTCGAACCAGACGTTGGGCAAGATACCGAGCTCCAACTGCTTGTGCCACAGATCCCGGCTGGGACCCGGCTGGAGGCAGGACGCATCGGGTTGCCCCAGATGGGCGACCAGAATCCGCAGCCCCGGATGCCGCCGCGCGATTCCTTCCACGGCGTCTGTCTGGTAGCTTGCAGTACCGGGTCTGCCCAAGTCGAGTGTCAGTGCCAGGTCCCACTCAGCCAGCAACCTCCAGATCCAGTCGAGGTCCGGGGCACCGAGTGCCAGTTCCGGATGGATCCCGGTCAGTCCCGTTGGAACGGAGCATTCCAACTTCAGCGCTCGGTACTGCTTGGTTGCCACGAGTTCGGTCAGGAGAGCGGGAGGGTCGGACCAAGGATCGAAGCGCATGGCACCCCACAACCGATCGGGGAAGGCAGCCAAGGCAGCCGCTTGGTATGCATTGGTGGTTCCGTAGAAAGGTCCCTGCAGCAACATCGTCCGATCGATTCCCAGCGCGTCCAAGTTGGCAACCAACATCTCCACCGGGTATCGAGTCTGTGCGTTCTGCGGCGACAACAACTGCTGCACACGGTCGCCATGCCGAATGCGCCCGAATGTCAGGCTTTGTGTCGGGCCATTCCCGGTCCGGCCGGCCACCATGGGAAAGACGTGGGCGTGCGCGTCGTGCACGGTATGCCCTTTGCAGGGATTCCGGAGTCGCCTAGGGCCGTTCGTACAACCCGGACCGCGTCCGGCCCACGCGGTGCCGGTTCAACGACTGCATCTCCGCGGGCATCCGTTCGAACACCTCCGGCCACACCGGCTGGTGCCCTCCTTCGCGGTACATGTTCCACCAGACCGGGTAGTAGGAGATGTTGAGCCCCATGCGATGTTCGTCCTCGCTGGTGTTGGCGCCGTTGGCATGCCATACGCCCGCGTGCCAAAGGACAACGGAACCCCTCGACCCTGTAATCTTCTTCATCATCGGATCGTCAGGTGGGAAGCCGCGGGGCGGCCGCTCCCGACGCAGGTGGCTGCCAGGGGAGATCAGCGTGGCACCGTTGGACTCCGTGAAGTCCGATAGCATCCACATGCTGTTCACCAGCCACGGATCCTCCGGCAGCCGTGCCGGCAAATCGCCGGTGGAGTCCACGTGGACACCCCCTGCCTTCGACCCAGGCTTAACCCACTTCGAGCAGATGGCACCGATGCGGGTTTCGGTCTCCAGAACCGCGCGCACAGTCGCCAGCACGTCCGGATGGGCCGCAAACTCCCAAGTTGCTTCCTCCAGGTTGGCAAGGCTGAATAGGGTCTGGTAGAGGTCGTCGTTGGGATCCTGAAGCAGCGATCGGTTGGCCGGGTCCAGATGCAGTTCGCGACAGCGTTGCTCCAACTCCGCTGTCGTGTCGGTCGGCACTGCGCCTTCAAGGATGCAGTACCCCTCTGTCATCAGGGTCTTGACGGGATCAGCAGTCATACGCGTTCGGGTGCCAGTGGATAACCGTAGGGGCGTTCCTCGAATTTCGCAGGCATGGGCCATCCCTGACCGCCCATCGTGCGGAACTTGTCGTCCATGCCACACAGCCAGAAAAACATCCGAGCCGAGTCGCGGCTGTCCCGGAACTGCGGCCGGAAGGTCGGC
>DAOUIC010000209.1:0-36481 GCA_034428255.1 Anaerolineales bacterium | reverse complement strand
CCGTCTCGGGTTCCAGCACCGGCAGGGACTTCCAGTCCGCCGCCAACGCAACCGGCGAGGCGATAACCGTTGGCGCTTCATCGTCGTGACGTCCGAACTGGATGCCAACGCCCCAATCCTGGACTCCGTACAAACCACTGGGGGTAAGTTTCGCCAAGTCGAACCCGAACTGCCGATGGAACTCGTCCGTACGCCGCGCCAGCTGGCCCGGCGCCCGATCCAACAGGTGATAGTGCTTCCACAAACTGACGGGGATTGCATCGTATCGTTCTCCCGCCAACGCAGCCTCGATTCGCAGCCAATGAACTGAATCACGCGCCATGATTTTCTCCTTGAAAACCGGCCGGAAGTGGATCGCATCGTTATCCACGGCCGGAAGCCGTCTGTCAATCGCAATTCAACATTGCAACTTGGACACCGATACTGTAGACTACATGGTGTCGGGTGTCCCGTCGCAGTTCACGTTGCTCTTTCGACGCCTGGCAAAACACGAAGGCCGCGATCGCGGCCTTCGTGTTTTGCCAAAAGGTCAGACGTTGACCGCTCCCAACTTCAGATAGTTTTCTTGGTCCTCCGCAATCAGCGGATACACCTCGTCCAGTTCGTCGAACGCCACCACCGGTTGCACCAAAGCTTCGGAGTTGATCTGCCCGTTGCACAGCAGGCTCCAGGCCACCGCAAACAACCGTTCCTCGTCCCAGTTCGGGTAGTCCGGATTCGGTTCGCTGCAGGATCGGCTAAAGATCAGCGTTGGCCGGTTCATGTGCGCCTCCGCCCCAAGATCGAGGCCCGCCGGATAGCTGCCGGGAAAAGCCCCCGCGACAACCGTTCCGCCGTAGGCAACGGCGCGGAATGCATGTTGCAGGGCCAGGTGACTTCCGCTGTACTCGATGCAGACGTCGGCGCCCCTCCGATCACTCAGGTCCTTGATGGCCAGCCCGGCGTCCACAGCGGTCGGGTCCAATACTTCGTCGGCTCCGAGCTCCAAGGCCAGCTCCCGCCGCATCGTGCTTGGCTCGACGGCAATCAGCAAGTGGGCACCGGCGGCCCTAACCGCCTGCAACACACAGAGACCTATGGCCCCCATGCCGAAAACCGCTACGACATCGCCCAGCCGGACATGGCCGTCGCGCACGGCACCAACCGCAAAGTCGGCCGGGTCCAGGCAGCCGGCGGCCTGCCAGGGAACTCCATCCGGAATGGACCGAACATGGGCCTCGTGCCACATGTGCTGCTCGCGGAAGGGCCCGTAGGCGAAGACCCGATCGCCTTTTTGGAAGCGCGATACCGCCGGCCCTACGGCCTCGATCAGACCAACCGCCGTATTGCCCAGCGGAACAGGGAAGGTTCGCCGGTGCGAGTCCTGCCTGAATGCAAGGTAATCGGCGTCCCAAGTGCCCCGCGGCAGGCCGTAGCCCTTGAAAAACGACATCTCGGTCCCGTGCTTGGCCACGCTGTGCGTGGTGTTCACCAGGATGTCACTGTCGCCAAGCGGCGGCAGATCGTACTCCCTGAAGGCGGCCTTGCCCACCGCGGTTGCAACAAGCTCCCTAGGCATCGCGAACTCCTGACTGCAGTCACCGAATTGATGAACGTCGACCGACTTGGTCGACGGGCCAACCCAAGGCCGCTACCCGCGGAACAACCCGGCGGCAAACGGACCATGGACCGCGCCGTGCCCATGATAGCGCGACCCAATGTAGGGCAGTGCGTTGCCGGGATGGGGGCAATCCGCCATGCCTGTGCTATTCCGCCCCCACGGGCAGCCAATGCACCTGGTGCCAGAGATTCCGTTTGATGTAGTAGGCCCGTTGTTCTCCGGTTTGCAGGGATTCGGCCAACTGGGCCACATACCGATCCGTTTCGTACTCGACCTCGAACTCCCCGCTGCAAGGTACAAACCCATCCTTGATGATGCGCTGCTGGATCGTGGCCTCCCGATTGAAGAAGACCACCTGGTTGACACGCGCCATTTCCGCCAACCGAGCCGCGAAATCGTCCGGGGCCTCTGCCGCGCGGTGCGTTCCCCCAACGAATGCCGGTTGCAGGGTTCGATAATCGCTGATTGGCAGTTCAACCCACACGATAAACGTCGAAATCCCCAGCATGCTGGGAAGACCTATCCCTTCGATGCTCTCGGCAAAGCCCCGGGGCTTGATGCACCATGGGCCCTGTTCCAAGGCCGGGTCGTACATGGAAGACTCCGGCATTTCGAGCCATCCCCACCCGCTGGTCGAGTCGACCTCCACATCCAGGTAGCCTTGGAAATCCGATTCGAAGACCCGTTCGAACCTGCCGGTCCAAGCCATCACCTGCTTGTTGCGAATGGGCAGACCGCTGGCCGTTTCCACCCTGGTGAACACATGCGGATGCTGGTCGATGACATCGGCCACGAAAGTCTGATTCCAGTCGCTCAGGTACTGATCGCGGGCCCAGGCCTCCGTGCTGCCGACTACGTCGCGGCTGTCGTTCCGCCAGTCTCCATCGCGCATCGTGAAGACATCCTTGATGAGATAGAACTGCTTGGCGTCCCCGGCAAGCCCCATGGAACGAAACCGTTCGTCAAGCGGCTTGACCTCAAACCGGAACTCATGCACCCATTGGCCGAAGCGTCTGGCAATCATGTGTGGTTTCCTTGATGGTGCGACCAGACAGCACAACTGGTCCGTTCAACGACAAGCAACACAGGCAGGATGTCGGATTATAACGATTGGGCCCGAATGCGGCACGCTCGTCCGGTCCGTTTGGCCGGCCAACCGCATGCCAATTTGGGTTGTGTCAACTTGGGACAGGCTCGGTGCACAGGCAGGCTGCAACTCGTCATTGCTCCGGAAAATACGCCGATGGGAATCTCGCGGCCGCGTTGGAACAGGCCGGATGTACTGGAAATGCCTACTCAAGAACCAGTCGCAACAGAATACGATTCCTTGGTCCGCCCGGCGGTGCCCATTCCGGCAGCCCACCGGCAATGCCACACGTTCCTGCAAAAATGGCAGTTCCCGGATCCGCCGGTGACGGTCCCGGACATCATTCGGACAGCCAGGCGGCAACGTCCGGAGCATGGTAGGAAATGATCACGTCGGCACCGGCCCGTTTAATGCACAGCAGCAGTTCCAGGACCGCATCCCGCTCCGAAATCCAGCCGGCCTTGGCCGTGGCCTTCAGCATCGCATACTCCCCGCTGACGTTGTAGGCTGCCAGCGGGGCCGCGGGAAACGCCTGCTTCACCGCGTGGACCACATCCAGAAATGCCATCGCCGGCTTAACCATCACCATGTCGGTACCCTGTTCGATGTCCAGCGCAACTTCCTTGAGGGCTTCGGCCAGGTTCGCCGGATCCATTTGATACGTCTTGCGATCCCCATGTCTGGGAGCCCCATCCGCCGCCTCCCGGAAGGGGCCGTAAAAACTCGATGCGTACTTGACCGCATAGGAAAGAATGCCGGTGAAATCGAACCCGGCCTCGTCCAGACCGGTTCGCAGCGCATGCACCATCCCGTCCAGCATGCCGCTTGGGGCCACCAAATCGGCCCCGGCCTCGGCATGGCTGACGGCAGTGCGAGCCAGTAAGGACAACGATTCGTCGTTGAGGATGCGGCCGTCCCGGTCCAACAGCCCACAGTGTCCGGCCACCGTGTAGCTGCACATGCACACGTCGGTGGCCACGAGCATCTCCGGCACGGCATCCTTTGCAGTCTGGATGGCCTGTTGCACGATGCCGTTGGACGCGAAGTTCTCCGAACCGATTTCATCCTTGCTCCGAGGCAGGCCAAACAGCAGTACGGCCTGTATGCCAAGCCTTGCCACCCGTTCAACCTCTGCCGGCAACAGATCAGTTGTCAGGCGGGCCTGGCCGGGCATGGAGGCGATTTCGGTCCGCAAACCTTGTCCATGCTGGACAAAGAGGGGATACACAAGGTCCGAGGGCGCGAGAGTCGACTCGCGGACCAGTGTCCGCAAGGCCTCCGTCCGCCGCAACCGGCGCGGCCTTCTTGGATCGGCGAAATCGCTGCTGTTCATGAGACCCACCTGTCCGATTGTTCGGCACCGCACTCGCGAAACCTGAGCACCAACCCTTCCAGCAATTCGTGGAAGGACATTCCCTCAACATGCACGTCCACGCGCATCCCCGCGGCCGCGGCTGCCTCCCGGCTTGTGGCTCCCATACAGGCTACAAGAGTGTTCCGCAGAAGGGAATACGAACCGCGTTGGTCCCGGACCCCGTGTGCAAAGCACCGAACACAACTCCCGCTGGTGAATGTGACCGCATCCAACGGGCTGCCGAGGCGAGCCAGGGCGGCTCGCAAGCCTTCGGCGCAGCGTGTCTGGTATACCGGAAACGCACGTACGCGATCGCAGTTCGCGCACAACTGCAAAAGGGCCGGGCCCGGTCCGGCCGTGGAGTGAAGCACAGTTGCGGTTTCCGTTGGTGCCAGACCCAGTTGGGAAGCCAACCTGCCGTCCGGACGATAGGTGCTTGCCGGTTCAACGCCCAGGGAATTCCTCAGCTCACGGCCCGTGACGGGACCCATCACCGCGAATCTTGGCCCCCGCCTGGGTTGACACCCCTGGAACTCGGGCCACCGGGCGAGCGCCCGGACTGCGTTGACGCTGGACAGCACCACCCAGGTCGATGAACGAACCGCCTCTCGGGCTTGCCTCAGGGTGTCCACAGGCAAGGGCTGGAATTCGATGGCAGGCAGCGCGATTGGGATTCCGCCAAACTTGACAACCGCCTGCATCGCCCCGGGCATCTGGTTCCTTGCACGGGTGATCCCAATCCGTTTCCCGACTAGACCGGGTACACCGGTGTCAGCCATTTCAGTACACCTTGGGCCAGAAGTGCATCGGCAGCTCGCATGCCCAGTTGCCAGGCATTGGTGCCACTGGCCTCGAATGCTTCCAGGCTTTGTCCATCGGGAGATCGTACATGGGCGCGAAGGTGAATTCGATTTTCAGTTACAGTGGCGTAGGCAGCAGCGGGCAACGCGCATCCACCGCCCAGCCCATGCAACAACGCCCGTTCGCACCGGGTGGCCAACCGGGTTGGCATATGGTCCAGCGGTTGGACGAGACCCACCATGCGTTGATCCGATCCTCGCACCTGCAGCGCAATGGCCCCCTGGCCCGGTGCAGTCAGGAACGTCGCCAGCGGAAATTCATCGGAGATGCCGTCCGTCTGGTCAATCCTGGTCAACCCGCAGGCGGCCAGGACAAGGCCGCGGCACTCGGAGGGTGTCTCCCGCATGCGGCGAATGCGGGTGTCCACGTTGCCCCGGATCGGCACAACTTCAAAGTCGCGGCGAAGCGAATGCAACATGCGGTTCCTGCGGGCGCTGGACGTACCCAGTCGCGCGCCCCATGGCAACGAGTTCAGGTTCATGCCATCAGGGGTTACCAGTACATCCTTGGCATCGTCCCGGCACAGGACCGCCGCCAATGTCAGATCATCATGCATGGTTGTCGGGAGATCCTTGAGGCTGTGCACAGCCACATCAATCTCCAGCCGCAGGAGTGCCGCTTCCAGTTCCGACGTGAATATCCCTGTGGACCCGAAGGCATGCACCGGTTTGGACGGATGGCAATCCCCCGCCGTTGTAACAGGGACCACATTGATTTCCAGGCCGGGTGCGATGGCCCGCAACTGCCGACAAACGGCGGAGGTCTGGATTCGAGACAGGCGGGAACCCCGTGTTCCTACCCTAATGCGTTGCCTTGCGTCCATGAATCAACACACGCGATAACCTTGTTCGGCACCTTCCTCGACCGGCCGCATTCTAAAGGGATAGTGTCGCTGGCCACCACAACCCAACCCTATCCAGTCTCATCGGTTAGGCGTTGGCAGCAAATCCCGTACAATATCAACACGACATCGCACCCGGTGCGGCAGGTCTGCAAGTTCGCAGACCCCCTGCCTAGCACTGCTCGGACACCATTTCCCCTTTTTCGCAATTCAAGGACACGCTCCGGTGCCCAATGCCATGAATGCACCTACCGCAACTCGCAAGTCCGTTACAGCTGTGGCCAATGAACTGGCAGTCAGCCCCGATACCGTTCGACGCTATGCCAAGGAGTTCGCTCCCTATCTCTCGAACGAGGCCAGTCCCAAGAGCGGCAGCACCCGGACCTTCGACGAACGGGACATTGCAGTTCTGAAAGCCGCCAGGGAACAGATGAGTTCCGGCCTCAATCATGAATCGGTGCGGGCCAAGCTGGCCATGATGGACTTCCCCGACGAACCTGCCCAAGTGGAAGCTGAGCCCGTAGGCGAAACCCAAGTCCAACCGTCGGTCGAGTTCCAAAGCGTAACCACGGCGATGCTCACGTTGGTCGACGCGGTGGCCCAGACTCAGGCGCAACTGGCGACGCTGCCGGAAATCAACCACCGACTGGGCCAGATTACGGAGACGATCCACGCGCAGCAGGCCATGCAGGATCAGATTTCCACGATGGCGGAAGACATCAACGACTTGACGATGAAGAATGCCCAGTTGAGCGAGGAACTTCAGTCCACGCGCCGACAGGGCCTGGCGTGGTTCATTTGGTTTCTGGTTGGCACCGTTGTGGCCTGTTCAGCCCTCGTGGGTGTCATGTTCCTGATGCGCGCCGGGGTGTTGAATCTTCCAGTCTGAGGGGCTGCCTGCCGGGCTCGTTGGGACACCGGGCAAGTGCCTTTCTCCTTGAACCGTCTGTCTATCAGGACATTCGCGTTCCAGTCGCCGGCCGGGTTAGGCGAGCGGAACGGCAACTTCGGTGCCACAGGCGCGATCCGGAGGACTTGGTAGTCCGCCGACCAGCTGCCAGGGTTGGCAAGGGGATGTCGCACTACCAGAGGGTGTATCCGCCGTCGATGGTCAGATTGTGGCCCGTAACGTAGCGGGACGCATCCGAAGCGAGGTACACCAGTCCGCCTTGGAGATCACGGGCCAGCCCCAACCTGCCCATGGGCGTGTTGGATTTCCAAATCTCACCATTGGAGCCGTCCATGTTCAAGGCGGTCATTGGAGTCAACGTGTGGCCCGGACTGATGCAATTGACGCGAACACCTCGGCTTCCCCATTCGGCAGCGCAGTTGCGCGTCAGTTGTACAACCCCAGCCTTGGCGGCGTTGTAGGCCACGTGCAACTGGGGCCGATTGACAATTCGGCCCGACATTGAAGCGGTATTGATGATCGAACCAGCTCCCTGATCGAGCATGAGCCGACCTTCGGCCTGGGTGCAGAGGAACACCCCCTTGAGATCGACTGCAATGGTCGCATCCCAATCAGCTTCAGTCATCTCCTCGGCCTTGGCCTTCAAGGCGATTCCCGCATTGTTGACGCCGATGTCAACACGTCCCCAGCGGTCCGCGACTTCGGCGATCATCGACCAAACCTGCTCCCGGGACGTGACATCCACCTCAAGACTCATGGACTCCACCCCCAACGCCTGGAGGCGTTGGGCCACATGTCGGGCCCTTCCGCCATTCCTGTCCGCCACGGCCACGTTGGATCCGGCTTCGGCCAGCGCGAAGGCGAAACTCTCACCGATGCCACTGGCACCTCCGGTCACGACGGCCACTCGACCAGTCAGGCGAAATCGATCCAGTACAGCCATAGGTAAAACCCCTCTGCCACGGAACTCATCTTGGCTAGTATCCTAAACTCGGAACCACGGCCCTACGGTCATGGAACAGTCCGGTGTGCGAAAACACTCCCAGTCGTCTCAAGGATCCCCCTGTAATTCCTGCATCCAACGGGCGACAGCTCGATCGCCACGGCGGATGCCTCGATGTCCAGGGTAGACAAACAGGTTTCTTCCACACCGAGCGAATCAATGACCGCTGGTGGCTGGCCGCGCCCGACGGGGAGCCCTTTTTGGGCTTGGGCTCAGCCACATCGATCCGGCCAGCCTGCGTGATCCCGAGAACATCCACATCTGGCGCGACAAGTACGGCGGCAGTATCAAGCGATGGATCCGGGAGTCCGTGGCGCCCGACCTCAGGAAGTGGGCCTTCCATACCGTCGGTTGGGTCCAGGAAGTGATCGTACTCAAGTGGCGCACTCTTGCCCATTCACGAACGACGAGTACCGGGCCTTGGACATGCCCTTTTGCCATTTGCTGCCCTTCACCGAAGCGCACCAGTGGGAGCAGCACACGCGCCACTTCGACTTTCAAGGTTCGCAGTGGCAGGAATGGGTTGACTATGTCGCACGCGCGCACTGCTCCGAACCAAGCGAAGCCCCCAATCTCACCGGGTCTTTCTACCGCGACGGCCCGACGGGGGTGCACGCGCGCCCTGAGAACGCCTGGCCCGGACCGATCCTCGAACCCGAACGCCTCAAGTCCGAATCGGGCCGTAAGGAGCTCACCCGGCTGGCCCGCGCGTACTGCCAGACAATCCACGACGCCATCAGGCGCTACGACTCCCACCACCTGATTCTGGGAGACCGCGATGAAGCCAACGAAGCCATTGCGATAGAGGTCTTTGAAGCCGCGTTGCCGTAAGGCGATGTACGGTCGTTCCAGGACTTCCGCGATCCGGTGGCCCATCTCGACACATGGCACAGGAAAACCGGAATGCCCGTGCTGCTGGCCGACGCGGCGGAGTTGAGGCACCCCGCGCGCCCCGGGGGTTCGTCCCCAACGACGGCGAATGGTACGCGGATGTGTTGAGCTTTTCGACAACCCCGGCTGCATCGGTTTTTATTTGTGTGGTGCCTACCAGCGCAACAAGGCGCCACGGCGTGGCCTGCTCGGCGAACTGGCAAGGCCTGATCAGGAGAACGTCGAGTCGATTCGCACTGCGAACGCAAAGGTCAGCCGCTGGTTGGACGAACGGTACTGATTCGTCCCGTTTGATTGGGTGACGGGCCATGGCGTGGTCCAATCATCCATGCAAGTCGCCTATACTGACTTCGCACGATGTCCCGACCTGTCATGTCGCCCCATGCATTCACCGGATACTGAAGAACTGATTCTGGACGCTGCCTTGGAGGAATTCTCGGTGCAGGGCTACACGAACGCAGGCTTCAAGGGGGTTGCGGCCCGGGCCAATCTCACGATGGCCGCCTTGTTCGCCCGGTTTCCCAGCAAGGAACGGATGTTTCTGTCGTTGATGGACCGGTTTGCCAACTCGGTGGAACGCAAGGTCCTTGCCGCCATCGACCAACGCCTCGACGCCACGGATCGCATCGCCGCGGCAACGGAAGCATGCCTGGATGGTTTCGGACAATATCGACGCGAACTGAAAATCCTGATGGTGCACACCCGGTCGCTGGGGCCATCGTTCGACCAGAAAGTCCGGGACATCCAGACCCGTTTCGCCGCCATCATTCAGGACCTGTTGGACGACGCCATCCGACAACGGCAGATTGACCCCGTGGACACGGAGGTGGTGGCCGCCGCCTGGACCGGTTCCATCTACCACTTGGTGATGCAGTGGTCGTTGACGGGATATCCCGATCAGGACCGCATGCTGGCCACGCTGATTCCGTTGCTGATGCGGTCCGTGGGCCTCCCGGACCCCGCGGTCGCCAAGTCATCGTCGGAAAGCTGAACCGAACACCGCAGGCCCTTTGGACACATACGCGGAACAACGCCTCGTATCGGTCACCAAGCCCGTTTCGGGATTCTCCCCGGACACGGTCAGGGCACTTGTGCCGGATGCATGGCACATCCAATGGTTCGATCCGGTCACACGGCAGGCGTTGAGGGGGTGGGGTGCGGCGGCAGTGTTGCGCGGCGATCCGGCAGATCGCTTTGCTGATATTCAGCGCCAGGCGGAGGCACTGTTCGGAAATGCTGTTTGCCGGGGACCTGGCAGAGGCCCGCGCCTGGCCGGAGGCTTCTCCTTTTCCAGTGGGTATCTGTCCGACAAGGTCTGGCAATCCTTTGCACCAGGCTGTTTCGTGCTCCCGCATTTCCAACACGAGTTGGTTGAGGAGCGAGAGTGGCTCACGATTAACGTTCTGGTTGATTCAGGTGTGGATGCCCGGGAAGCGGTAGACCACTGCTGTGAGATTCTCAGCGAATTGGAGCGGCAAGGTGCCAACCCACCACAAGGCAATCCGTCCCATGGCGCAGGCGCGCCAACGCATACCATGCACACGGTCGAGAACCCGGTGGCCAAGGCCGAATGGCACGGTATGGTCGCCGAAGTTCTGGACCGGATCGGCACCGGTCAAATCAACAAAGTGGCGCTGGCGCGCATGCGCGAGTTGAACTTCGCCCAGCCACCCGATACGAACCGTGCCATGGCCCGCCTGGCCCATCGCTACAGCGACTGCTACCGCTTCCTGTTTCACCAGGAAGACGATTCGGTGTTCCTGGGTGCGTCGCCGGAGTTGCTCTGTGCACTGGACGGCGAGCGACTGCACACCATGGCCCTGGCCGGCACCGCGCCGCGCGGCCAATCCGCCGAGGCGGCTCGAACCGGGCACCGGGAAATGCTCTCCTCGGCCAAGAACCAGCATGAACACCGCATCGTGGTCAACAACCTGCTCGCGCGCCTGCATGAGTTGAACGCCATTCCGGACCAGGCTCTCCGCACCGGAATCCTGTCACTGCACAATGTCCATCACCTGCGTACACCGGTCTCGGCCACACCCCGGTCGGCCCGGCATATTCTCGAGTGGCTTGAGCATCTTCACCCAACCGCCGCCCTGGGAGGCGACCCGACCAACCAAGCCATGGTCTTGATCGATGAGTTGGAAAGGCAGCCAAGGGGTTGGTACGCCGCTCCGTTCGGCCTGTTCGACCGCTTTGGACACGGTACGTTTTGCGTTGGCATCCGCTCGGCAGTGATCCACAAGGCACGCGCCTGGCTGTTTGCCGGTGCCGGGATCGTCGCTGGCAGCCGACCGGAACTCGAGTGGGATGAAACCGAGTGGAAGTTCCAGCCCATGCACCAGGCCCTGACGGCCCTGTCCTGATTCCCGGCATGCGGCAATCCGATCCCCCCAGCTTTCAGCTGGCCGACGTAATTGTCCAAACCCTGGTGGAACTCGGAATCCATCACTTTTGTATTTGTCCGGGCTCCCGGTCCACCCCTC
This sequence comes from Anaerolineales bacterium, assembly GCA_034428255.1. Lineage (GTDB taxonomy): Bacteria > Chloroflexota > Anaerolineae > Caldilineales > Caldilineaceae > Bin34. The sequence continues at coordinate 25,448 of DAOUIC010000209.1, read as the reverse complement.
TGGTCCTAAACATCTGGCGCGATCAATCCGCTTCCCACACCGTCCACCACGATGAACGAAGCGCGGCCTTCCAGGCATTGGGCCGGTCCTTGGCCACCGGCAGTGCGGCCGCCGTCGTTACAACTTCGGGGACGGCCGTGGCGGAATTGCTTCCGGCAACCGTGGAGGCATCCCAGAGCAATGTACCGCTGGTCTTGCTGACTGCCGACCGGCCGGCACGGCTCAGGGGCACCGGATCCAACCAAACGATTCTGCAACCCGGAATTTTCGGCCCCTATGTCAGGGCCGAACTGGATATTCCGGCAACAGTTCCAGACCACTGCGAATGGCAACGCGAACTGTCGGATCAGGTAACCCGCCTGGTGCAATCCGCCTCCGGGCCGCGGCCCGGTCCGGTCCATCTCAACGCACAGTTCGACAAACCCTTTGAACCAACCGAATTGGTGCGCCGGGCCACCGCAGCCTACCCGGTGCGAGAGTCCCCAGGACTCCATGCACGCATCAACCTGTCGGAGGAGGTCCGATCCGCCCTAATCCAGTCCCGTCGAGGGGTGATTGTTGTCGGACCCAACCGAATCGGTCCGGCCATGCTCGATGCCGTGCATGCGTTGTCGGTGTCCGCCGCGATGCCGATGGTGGCCGATCCCCTGTCGGGTTGCCGGTTTCCCGCAGGCACATCTGGCAACATCGTGTCCCATGGCGATGCCCTATTGCAAGCCGGCCTCCTGGAGGACCTGCAGCCGGACCTGATCGTTCGGTTTGGCGCCCTGCCGGTTTCCACACGCCTGATTGCCTGGTGGTCGAACCGATTGACCAACGGCGGCACACACATTTATGTAAATGATACGGGCGAAGTCCATGACGACACGAACGCGACCACGGTGTTTGTCGCAGGCGACCCTGTCGGTTTCTGCCGTGAGGCCAGTGAGCTGCAGCATCCGGTTGTTACCAGGCAGGGATGGCTGTCCCGATGGCAGGAACGGAACGCAATTGCCGAACGGATCATGCAATCGTGTTCGGCGGCGTCACCGCTTTGGGATCTCGGAGCAGTGAGGACCTTGATCGAGTGGTTGGGACCCAACACCATTCTGGTTGCCGGAAACAGTCTTCCAATCAGACTGCTGGACTCGGCCGGCATCGGCCTCCGCGACGGCGTGATGCTTGGCAATCGCGGAGCCAGCGGCATTGACGGGTTGTTGGCCACAGCTCTTGGTGTCGCCGGTGCGACGTCCAAACAGGTGGTTCTCTTGATCGGAGACATATCGATGCTGCATGACATGGGCAGTCTGGCGGAGGTCCGACGTCAGAATGTCGCCAACCTTTGTATCGTGGTCCTAAACAATGATGGCGGACGCATCTTCGAACGGTTGCCCATCACGGATCTCGCCGACGTGGCCGAACAGTTGTTTGTAGCGCCACACGGCCTCGATTTCGCCGGATTGGCCTCGGCTTTCGGTCTGGACCATCGTCTGGTGTCAGAATGGAGCGGTCTGGATGGGGCCCTGTCCAATGGCATGGGCGGCCCATCCGCCTCGATCCTGGAAATCCGGACCTCGGCCGCGGACGATCTTGCCCAGGAAAGGCACTACATCGATCTACTTAGACATGCAGGAGCCCATTGAACCATGGTGACACCAGCCGCCGCATGGGAGACAGTGAGAACATACACCGACATCACGTACGGCAAGGCGGACGGCATGGCGCGCATCGCCTTCGACCGGCCGGAAATCCGCAACGCCTTCCGTCCTGAAACCATTGAACAGATGATTGATGCTTTCAGGGATGCGTGGGCGGATGGCGACATTGGAGTGGTCCTGCTCACCGGCAACGGACCTTCGCCGAAGGATGGTGTCCACGCGTTTTGTGCGGGAGGGGACCAAAAAGTCCGCAGTTTCGCCGGCTATGCCGACGAAGAGGGCAAGGCCCACCTGAATGTACTGGAACTGCAGCGCATCATCAGGGTCATGCCCAAACCCGTCATTGCCCTGGTGAACGGCTTCGCCATCGGTGGAGGCCATGTCCTGCATGTTATCTGCGATCTGTCCATCAGCGCCGACAGTGCCAGGTTTGGCCAGACGGGACCCATCGTGGGCAGTTTCGACGCCGGCTTCGGGTCCAGCTACCTGGCAAGGATTGTCGGCCAGAAGAAGGCCCGTGAAATCTGGTTTTTGTGCCGGCAGTATGGAGCCGCCGAAGCCTTGGACATGGGGCTGGTCAACGCGGTGGTACCGCTGACGGAACTGGAACGGGAAGGTGTCCAGTGGGCTCAACAAATTCTGCGTCACAGCCCCTTGGCCATCCGTTTCCTGAAAGCAGGCCTGAACGCCGACTGCGATGGCCAAACGGGACTGCAGAGCCTGGCCGGCGACGCCACCATGCTGTTCTACATGACGGAGGAAGGCAACGAAGGCCGCAACGCGTTCGTGGAAAAGCGCCCGCCGAACTTCCGCCAGTATCCTTGGCGCCCATGAGGCATGTCCCTTCATCGCCGGATTGGCTCGCGGCGCAGTCTGCCGCCAACGCCTCCAATCCGTTTCTGTACCTGGAACATGAACAACTGACCTTCGGCGATGTCGAGGCCATGGTGGGGCACGCCTGCCTGTTCCTCCAAGCAGCGGTTCCGACCATGCAGGGACACAACGCGGCGATTTGGAACACCGATCCCAAGTTGACGGTGATTCTGCTGTTGGCCTGTGCACGCCTGGGGTGGCCTGCCACGGTCCTCGCTCCCAGGCTACCGTCGGCAGTGCTGGCGCGGCACATTGCCCAGGTACCGCTGACTTTGTTGTTGTTCGGAGCCGGCAAGGGGCCCAATGAAGCACATGCGCGCACGTTCGACGGAGCAGTCGAGCACTTGGCGGTTGAGATGCCCGTGGCGGGTGCCGAGACCTCGGCACCCGCCTGGCGTCAACCCAACGCACATACGGTCGGCAACCCGGACTTGGAGTGGATTCAAGGGTGGGTCTTCACATCGGGCACCACGGGAACGCCCAAGGCCGTCACTGTCACGTTTGGCAACCTGCTGTGGAGTACGGCAGCCTCCAGCTACCGACTCGGATACCGGATTTCCGACTGCTGGCTCCACTGCATGCCCTTGCACCATATCGGCGGACTGGCCTTGTTGTTTCGGAGCCTGATCTTTGGGTTCAGCCTGTGCATGCGCAGCCGGTTCGACCAACACGAGGTCAGGGATTTCATGGAGCGGGGAACAGTGACTCATGCGGCGTTGGTTCCGACCATGCTGGCGCGCCTGCTGGATGCGAACCTGGACTTGACCGCTCCCGGCCAACGATTTCGCACGGTCCTGGCGGGAGGCGCCAAAGTGGCCGAGTCCCTCCGCTCGGAGTGCGGGGAACGCGGCTTGGACATTGTTGCCAGCTACGGGATGACGGAGAGTTGTTCCCACATCGCGGCGGAACGACCCGACCGCACAAGCAGGTCGGGAGAGGGTCCCGCCCTGCGACACGCCGGAATCCAAATCAGGAACGTTGACGGAGAGCGGCTGCCGGCAGGACACCAAGGCGCAATCTGGATCAAGGGCCCCCAGTTGTCATTGTCATGCGAGCTGGACGGCCAAGGATGGTTCCGCACCGGCGACTGGGGCATGCTGGATGACAACGGCTCCGTGCATGTGCTGGATCGCCAGGACGGGGTGTTTGTCAGCGGAGGCGAAAACGTTTCGTCGCGTCATGTGGCAGAAAGCTTGATGGAGTTTCCGGGGATCGAACACGCTTGGGTCACCGGAGTACCCGACCGGGAATGGGGCCATCGCGTCGTTGCGGTGATTCAGCCTGCCACCAACCGGGTACAGGACGAACATGCCCTCCGGCGCAGGTTGCGAACCAGGTTGGCAGTACACGAAGTTCCCAAGCAATTCGTCTGGGTTGCATCGCTGCCCAGAACGGAGTTGGGCAAAGTGGACGCAGCTGCCGCACGGCAACTTGTAGAGGAGTTCCAGCAGTGATTTGGCATCCACTGCCCACTTGCGCAGCGACATCCGGCATCCCCTACCACGGGACCACTGCAGGAAACGGCCCCTCAATGCTGCTCCTGCACGGCTTTACCGGAACCATTCAAAGTCTTGATCCGATCTCCTGCGTTCTGTTGAGCCAATTTTCGCTGTTGGGCATTGACCTTCCTGGTCACGGCCGCACGCGCACCATTCCCGATTCCAACCTGAAATTCGACCAAGTGATTGCCGACCTGCACGAGGTGATGTGCCGGTGGCATCCGTACCCGATGCATGTGGCCGGATACTCCATGGGCGGGCGGATAGGCCTTGGTTTGGCCTGTCGGTTTCCCAACGCGGTGAAATCGCTGTCGCTCCTTAGTGCATCGCCCGGTATCTCCGACGTTACCGGGCGCCAGACACGATCGGCTCTCGATCGGGACCTCGCCAAATTCCTGGCCGAAACCCCTGACGGTGTCTTCGATCGGTACTGGGAATCCATGCCGCTGTTTGGCAGCGGCCGGGTACCACCCGGTACCCTGGGCCGCAGTATCAGTTCCAAGAACATCAGGCAAGGTTGGTCTGCATCACTGTCCCTTCTCGGCACAGGAGTTCAACCCTCGTTCTGGAATGACTTGCCGCATCTGGACCGACCGGTACAACTGATCACGGGGGAAAGGGACATCAAGTTCCGAAACATCGCAGACGCAATGAAACTGCGCCTTCCCAAGTGTCGAACCCAGACGGTGCCGCATGCCGGTCACAGGGTTCATCTGGACAACCCGCGCACGACAGCCAGTCTGATTGCCGACTGGGCCATGGGCCATGAGGATGCCCAAGGTCCATGAAGCGAAGGCCTAATTGCTACGCGAAGGTTGGGGCCGATTTAATTCTTGCTGCATACCACCTTGTGCTAGCCGAACGGCATGGCCCATTTTGCAGGACACCGAGCGCAAAGTCTTGTAGTCTAGCAGCTTCCTGAACATTGTTGTTTGGCGGTTGCACGTTGGCCGACATTTGGATTTCGCATTCGCAACAGTGTTTTCTGGCCTGAACAGCCCGCGAGGAGTGCGGCACACGATGCAACTTGGCCGGTCCGTTGCCATTGCCTGCATGTCAAGGACGGTCCTGTCGCTATACTGATTCAACTCGGTTGGCAGTACACACCAAGAAACCACAGCTTATGAGCATTTGGACAGTCGAGATGGACCTTGGCCGGCTCCATAGGGGATTTCCGGGAACCATGCTGGAACACTTGGACATCACGATCGACGCAGTCGGGGATGACTTTCTAACAGCCAGCATGCCAGTGGACCACCGCACAATTCAGCGCATGGGCATCCTGCATGGAGGTGCTTCGGTGGTTTTGGCCGAGTCGGTGGGCAGCATTGCCTCCAACTGTTGCATCGACCAAGCCACATTCGCGGCCGTCGGGCTCCAAATCAACGCCAACCACATTCGCCCCGTGCGTTCGGGACGGGTCTCCGCCACAGCCCGCCCCTTGCACTTGGGCTTCCGCACCCATGTATGGCGCATCGCCTTGCAGGACGAACATGGCCGGAGGACCTGTGAGTGCACACTCACGACGTCGGTCATCACGCGCAAGTCGCTGGGACTGTGACAGACACCCGCCCGTGGCTTGAGAATGGTGTCACCGCATGCAACCGGGCAACACCGGCATTCTCGGGTTCGCAACCGCCGTACTCGGCATCCTGGTTGCTTCGGTCCTCTTGGGATGCCAAGACCGCGAGCCGTTCCAACCGGGCGAGGACTCTGACTCGCGGATTGCCGGCGCGGAGTCGATCGGGTCATTTCTTCAGGAACAACTGGCCTCGTCCCGCCCTGCCGACACTCCCGGCAATCAACCACTGGACCTGACAACGTCTCCACGCCAATCTCCGGCGAAATTGGTGCAATGGAAGGACCTGATTGCAGGACCGGAGGCACATCTCGTCGTTGACGAAGCCTTGGCAACCGGATCTCGGGTGGTTTTCACCGATCCCAGAGCCGCGATCGCGGTAGCCGATGGGTTGAAGTCACAGTTGGAGCCCAACGGTTGGCGGCTGTTGGAAGTCCTGGAGGTTCCGGCTGCCGTTGAAGGCGATCCTCCATCGTCATATTTCTTTTGGTTCTGGCGCCCCAACCTGTCCTTCCAGCCCCAACACTTGTACGAGACCGGATGTGCTCACATCCAGACCATGCCGCAACAAGCCGGCACGTCGGTGCATCTTGGTTCGGGCTGCCATCTGGCCCGCACGGCGGCCGTGGTCCAAGGCGGAGGGCCGCAGCCATCGGCCGCTCAAGATGCCCAAGCCATACAGAACGGTGATCTGATGATTTCGGTAGGTCAGGAGTGGTCTGTTGCCACCCCCTTTGGTTCGGCCGAAGGCTGCTCGGGCGCGGCGGGTTTCCTGTGTCTGGCGCGTCAGGATCTCGTCCACGAACAAGACGGTTCGGGAGTGTCGCTGCAGCTACTTGAGCACCAACCTGCGTCAGGCACCTTGGATCTGAGTATTCGTTCCACCGTGGCGATTTCACGCCGCCTCCATCCCCAAGGAATTCCGTTGGTGGCCCGGGCAGTGGAGACGGTCACCGGCGAGCCGGGATACCATGTATATCTGGTGCATCCCGAACAGACCGACGGCACGGAGGCGTTGGTGTCCGACCTCCACTTTATGTCGGAACAGCGACACTTGGTGTTTAGCGGGACCTTGTCGGGCGACTTCGAGTCCCTGGCCAACCATGGCACGATGTTGACCGAAACCGTGCTGGCCGTTGAGCCCGTGTCTGTAGAACGGGAATGAGCAACCGGTCATGCCCGGGCCATGGCCGCCAAGTACCGGCAACCAGACATTCACACTACCGGAAATTACGGACGTACAGCACCTGCGGAGGTTTCATGTCGCAGCAACCATCCGAGACGCGGATCGACTCCCATCAGCACTACTGGCACTTCGACCCGGCCCAGTACACCTGGATCGGGGAGAGGCAGGTGCTGCAGCGCGACTGGCTTCCGGCCGATCTTGAACCTCTCAACCGTGCCTCGGGCATTTCAGGTACCGTGGCTGTGCAAGCCCGTCAACAGGCAACGGAGAACGACTATCTCCTGTCGCTGGCCAACCGCCACAAACACATTATGGGTATCGTTGGCTGGCTTGACCTAACGAGTGCCAACACCTCCCTTGACCTGGCCAAGTATGCCGAGGACTCCTTGTTCAAGGGAGTCCGACACAACCCGACCATGGAAGGCACTGCCGAAACCTCGGTACCGTTTGCCGAAAACATGAAGGCAATGGCGAATTTGGGTCTTTCGTGCGATTTGCTGGCCAAACCGGCGAGTTGGCCAACCGTGCTGGGTCTCGCAAGCCAATTTCCCAACAACACCTTTGTTCTGGATCACATTGGCAATCCCGGGATCGGGCCGGACCACTGGAAGCAGTGGCAGTCACTTGTCGCCGAGTTGGGTCGGGCCGACAACGTCTTCTGCAAGTTTTCCGGATTGGTGAACCAAGGACCTGAACGGCAGGTAACCCCTGCCCATGTCCGGCCCTGGTTCGATCATCTGCTCCAACACTGTGGCTGCCAACGGGTCATGTTCGGGACCGACTGGCCAGTTTGCACCGTGATGCAAAGCCACCGGGCTGTGGTCGAGCTCGCCGCGGGTTGCATCAACTCCCTGACAACGGACGAACAGGCTTGGGTGTGGGGGCGTGCCGCGGCGGCAAGTTACCGACTTCCGCCGCCCTGAACCGCCATGACGCTGCGCTGGAAACTGGCAGTCGGCCTCATGGCACTGACCATCACCGTTGCCGGGAGCTTGCAGGAAACCGGAACACCGGACACTGTCAGAATCCAGTCGCGGAATGGGCAGGATTCCGGTTTGGGGACGGAACAGGAATCCTCAGAGGAGGTGATCGGAGGCGCCCCGGCCGCACCCGGCGCCTTCCCTTGGATGGCGGCCCTGATGTTGTCCAGCCACAGCAGTCCCGAGACCGGGTTGCGTTGCGGCGGCACGCTGATCAACCCGGAGTGGGTCCTGACCGCAGCGCATTGCCTGACCAATCCGGACGGATCATTCATGCTGCCGGCGGACCTGCGCGTCGTCGTTGGCATCGCCGACTTGTCGGCCGACCAAGGCACCCAATCCGATGTAGTGGAAGTGCTGGGGCACGAGCACTACGATGATCGGACCGGAGACTTCGATATCGGGTTGGTTCGACTGGCGCAACCAATCTTGGACGTCGAGCCGGTCTCGCTGCCGTCGGCCGACAGACAGGACTTGCTTTCACCCAACGCCGAAGCCGTTGTCGCCGGATGGGGTACCACTTCATGGATCAACAGCCAGACGGGAACGGCACCGTCGCAACTGCATGCGGCCACACTCTCCTTGGCCGACTCCCAAGTGTGCCAACAGGCGTTTCGTCAAAGGACCGGAAAGGACATCCACATCACGGTCAACATGCTGTGTGCGGGCAATCTGTTCACGTCCAGCGACGCCTGCCAGGGGGACAGCGGCGGGCCACTGCTGACGGTGGACGGCACCACCGGAACGACCGTTCAGGTGGGCATCGTCAGCTGGGGGCTGGGGTGTGCGGTGCCGGGATTGTTCGGGGTATACACGAACGTCATGCAATTGTCGGAGTGGTTCGAGTCCCATACAGGCGCCAGGCCGACCGTGCCTCCCGACTCGGAAATTGAGTGGCGAAGGACCTTTCTGCCTGTGGTGCCGACGGACGCCAGCCGCGACCCGCCTTGAACGAAGCGACCCCTCCAAGAGAGGGGTCGAACGGTACCCGCGCCATTTCGTTCCGGAGGGCGGCCAATGGGACTTGAACCCACAACCACGTGAACCACAATCACGTGCTCTGCCTATTGAGCTATGACCGCCGCGGGCAAATTACATCCAGGTTGCACAGGCCAACAGGGGGACAAGGATTCGAACCTTGATTGTCGGTTCCAAAGACCGAAGTCCTGCCGTTAGACGATCCCCCTCCGGGACCCAGTGCCGAAGCCCAGACTTGAACTGGGAACCCCAGCATTTTCAGTGCTGTGCTCTACCAATTGAGCTACCTCGGCAGACAGAGCGGGTGATGAGATTCGAACTCACGACCTTCTCCTTGGCAAGGAGACGTTCTACCACTGAACTACACCCGCGCGACCTGAAAAACTGAGGTGGACCCGGTCGGATTCGAACCGACGATCTTCTCCTTGCAAAAGAGACGCCTTCCCACTAGGCCACGGGCCCCAGCCCCGCCCACCGTCAACCCTGGTGCCGACGAGAGGACTCGAACCTCCACGCCCTTGCGGGCAATAGATCCTAAGTCTACCGCGTCTACCGGTTCCGCCACGTCGGCCGGCCGGATGCTTCCGCATTCCGCATCCGATCCCAAGCATGTGCGCCAGGCACAGACTGGGTACCCCCGATTCTGTACGACGCGGTACGCGCCGCCACCGTCATCTATCTCAGACCGCATTCGGCCTGGCGGAAATTTGCCCCGCGGCCCCAACGGGTCCCAGGGTTTCCGCTGCGGTGAGATTGCCGACCCGAAGGTCCGCAACCCGCTCACCTTGCTCCCGGTTGCACGCTCGCCCAGCCATGGACATCTCTGCACATGCTGGTGGGCTCTTACCCCACCGTTTCACCCCTTACCTTCCGCTTGCGGCAGGCGGGAATGCTCTCTGTTGCGGTTGTAGTCGCGGCCCGGTTGCCCAAGCCGCGCCCTCACTTGCTGTTTCGTGAGGCAACCTTCCAGCCCTACGGACCGGAGGGAGTCGGGAAGTTCCTCTGCCGACCAAGGGCCGGCAGCGACGGCGTTCAGCCTGTCCTGAACCTGGATTTGTAATCTGCTGTCCGAACACCTGACGGACCTCGGACACGAAGGGTCATTCTAGCCACCAAGGCACGGCGAGTCAACACTGGGCCGGCAAAAGCGCGTCGGTGTTTGGATGCTGGATTGTGTTGACGCCCACGGGATGCATGATGCAGTCGGCGGATGGCAAATCATCAACGGCGGAGGTTGGACCCCATGGCACCGCCGGTCACCCTGTTTGCGACACCGTTAGGATCTGGCCGGAAACCCGTGCGGCTCGCCTTCTGAGCCACGTTCGAACGCCGGGATGGATCAGAGCCGGGGCTATTTGTCCGAAACCACAATGCCGGACAGCAGGAAGCGCTGCCCGATGAAGAACAGTACCACCGGCGGCAGCGCGGCGCCGATCGAGACTGCCATGATCAGGTGCCAGGGACTGGAGCCATAACTGGAGCGGAACCTGGCCAAACCCAACGGGATGGTGTATTTGCTGTTGTCGTGCAGGAAGATCAGGGGCTGCAGGAGTTCCTGCCACGAGTTCTGGAAAATCAGGATGGACGAGGCGGCAATCACCGGCAGGGACAGCGGCAGCATCATGCGCCAGTAAATTCCGAAGTAGCTGCACCCGTCCAAACGGGCCGCCTCGGTCAGTTCGTCCGGGATCGAACGGAAAAACTGCCGGAACAGGAAGATGAAGAAGGCACCACCGTCGAAGTGGGGGATGATGAGCGGCAGGTAGGTGTCGATCCAGCCCAGTCTCTGGAAGATGATGTACTGCGGAATCATCGTCACCGTGTAGGGCAACATCAGCGTCGACAGGACCAGGATGAAGAGAAGGTTCTTGCCCGGCGCCTGCATGCGGGCAAAGGCGTACCCCGCCATGGATGCCGCCAGCACCTGTCCCATCACCCGAATCACCGCGATCTGGGTCGAGTTAATGAAATAGCGACCGAACGGCAGGAAGGCAAAGCCTTCGTAGAAGTTGGAGAAGACCCAGGGATTGGGCCACAAGTCGGGAGGCCACCGCATGATTTGTTCCAGGCGCGAGAACGCGGCCGAGAACATCCACACAGTGGGCATCAACACCCAGAGGATGCCCGGCAGCAGCAACAGCAGGGCAATCGCCTTGTACAGGCGTTCCCGACTGCGGCGACCCATTCGGCGCGGCCCGGTGGCGGTGGTTGCGGCAGCCACACTACACTCCGCCGGAATAGTGGACCCAGCGCCCGGAAGTGCGCAGGGCCAGCACGGTCAACAGCAGAATCAGGACAAACAGAATCCAGGCCTGAGCGGAGGCCAGCCCGAGCTTGAGGTAGCTGAACGCATTGTCGTACACGTACAGGTTGTAGAAGTAGGAGGCGTAGTTGGGACCGCCTTGGGTCAACACGTAAATCCGGGTGAACACCTGCAGCGACAGAATCATCGCGATCATCAGGTTGTAGAGGATCACCGGTGAGATCATGGGTACGGTGACGTGCCAAAACCTGTGCAGGATATTGGCCCCGTCCAGTTCGGCAGCCTCGTAGAACTCGCCGGGGACGTTCTGCAGCGCGGCCAGAAAGATGATGACACCGCCGCCCAGTGCCCACAGGCCTGAAATGATGACGGCCGACATGACCCAGCGTTCACTGCCCAGCCAGTTCGGCCCCCTGATCTCGAACGCCTTGTAGAGGAAGAAGTTGATCAACCCGAAATCGGCGTTGAACAGCCAAATCCAGACCAGGCCCGTGACCACGGTGGGCAGGATGGAGGGCAGGTAGTAGATGGTCCTGATCGTGCGCATGGAAGGCACGCGCAGGTTCAGAAGCATGGCCAGCAACAGCGAGGACACCAGCTGCAGCGGCACGAAGACCACCGTATAGGTCAACGTCACCCGAAGCGACTTCCAGAAAATCTGGTCGTCGTACAGGAACCTAAAGTTTTTTAGCCCGACGAAGTCGGGTGGGCTGATGGCGTTGTATTTGGTGAAGCCAAGGATCAGGGACGCGACAATGGGGATGGCGGTGAAGGCCAGAAAGCCCAAGATCCAGGGCGCAAGGAAGAGATAGAAGTTGATGGCCTCGCGCCAACGGAGGGAAAGGCGTGGCCTTTCCACTCCGCCGGCGCCAACCGCCGCCATGCCGGACATGTGCGGGCAATCGACCTTGAGTGGGCTGGATTAGGACTTGGACTCGATCACGCTCTCGAACTGGGCCTGCACTTGCGCCAAGCCATCGGCCACGGATACCTCCGCGTTCCAAATGGGGCCCATGGTCTGGTTGAAGGTGCGGTTCCATTCCGGATAGGAGTCAAGAGTCTTGCCCGGGGTCACGTATCCGTAGTTGAACGCATCCAGCAGTGCCGTCTCGGCATCCTCGCGGCTCAGCGCGAAGTTGGGAATGTTCATCAGGCTGTCGAAGTAGATCGGGTAGTTCTCCTTGTGCGCCGGGAAGAAACCGGTAATCTTGGCGTAGAGTTCAGCCCCCTTCTCCACAGCGAGGTATTGGAGGAACCGGAAACCGGCATCCTGTTCCTTGGCGCCCTTGCCCAACATCCAGGAATCGTTGAACAGCGGAGAGGTATTCACTCCGGCCGGACCGTACGGGAAGGCACCCACGCCCCAGCGCCAGGACGGTTCCACGGCAGCGAAATTGGTCACCGACCAGGCACCATTGATCGCCATCCCAATGCGGCCGCTCATCATGGGCCAACCCACCAGTTGCTGAATGGCGTCGGTGTCCGACGGCCGCGGCGAAACCGGACTGCTGCCATAGATGGCGTCGTAGATCCAGCCGATGAACGTGTTCATCGTTTCGGAGTCGTAGAAGGACTCGGTGACGATGCCCGTCTTGTAGGCCTCGGTGTGTTCGGGACCGCCCACGTCGTTGAAGGGATCCGCGCCCCACAGCCATTCGAACACGCCCAACTGGCCGTTGCCGAAGATCATGCCGTATTGGGCCTTGGTCGGATCATCCATGTCCTTGGCGGCCGCGTTGGCGGACGCAAGCATGGCGTCGGTGGTCCAGGACGTATCGCTCCAATCAATGGGCGGGACCGTGGCACCGGCCTCTTCCAAGGCATCCAGGTTGTAGTAGACGATCGTGGGCAAGTGTGCCAGGGGAAGTGCCCAGAGCTTCCCATTGCGGGTCACTGCATCCAGGGCGGCCGGCTCAATCACCGACAGGTCCACGTTGTTCTCGGAGACCAGTTCATCCAGTGCCACAATGGCGTCGTTGGCGTAGAACGTGGGGAATCCAGCCGCATAGTTGGCCGAGATCTCCGGAGGATCGCCGGCGGCATACTGGGCCAGAAGCTTCGCGTTGTAGTCGCCCCAGGGCACACCGATGGTCTCGATTGTGATGTTGGGTTCGACCGTGGCGAAGTCGGCGATTGCTTCGTCGGTCCACTCCTGAATCTTGACTCCGATGTCGGAGCGAATCAGATAGGTGATTTCCGTCGTCTCGGCGTCGCCGCCAGTTCCGGCAGGCATGTCGACACTGGGTTCCGCCGGAACACAGGCGGCCAATGCCAGACCGGTGGCTGCAACTGCGCTTGACTTCAGGAATCGTCGGCGCGTAAGGACCATGTTCGGCTCCTTGAAAACTGAATTGGGTCAGGCGGCTCTCGGCTCAGCCGGGGCCGGCTCATTATGCCTTAGAGCGGTGCGGTCAGAGAGACCGATGAAGCAAAAACGGGGCGCGGGCGTGTCCTTCCTCCAGCATGTACCGTGTCCCTGCCAAAGACTTGGCTTGGCGGCCATACACACGGATGTGGTCAACCGCAACCCACCCCGGTTCAAAGGTGGCGGAGGTCAATCGCTGACACCGTGGAACCGGCCGGCAACGGCTGGGAATCGGGCCCAACCGTCACCAACGCGTCGGCATCCAGCATACTGAGCAGGCGGCTGCTCCGCTGTGAACCGGTAGATGCCGCGCGATAACCGCCCCGGCCATCGTGCAGGCTATCGTCCCATGCCAGGGCAACCCGATGGAATTCCGGACGCGTTGCGTCTGGAACCAGTTCGCTGTCCAGCACAACTTGAATGTGCGGCAGGGCCGGCGGCTGGTGTCCCAGCATGTGGCGTAGGGCTGGTACGCAGAACAACAGGAACGTGACCATGGCACTGGCCGGATTGCCGGGTAGGGAGCAGACCACGCACCGCCGGTCGCCCGATGCCGACTGCCACGAGGAAAACGTGAACGGCTTGCCCGGCTTCATCAACACCCGTTCGCAATGGATTTCAGCACCGCAATCCACCAGGACCTTGGGCAGCAGGTCGGCTTCACCCATTGATATGCCGCCGGACGTGATGAGGACGTCGCTTTGCTCAAGGTTGTCCCGAATTACCTGCCTAAGCTGCAACTCGGTGTCTTCGGCGATCGCAGCCTGGGGACGCACATCGCAACCCATGCGTTGAACCATTGTGGACAGCATGATGTGGTTGCTGTCCGGAATCTGTCCGGGTCCCAAGGGCTCTCCCGGAGGTTGCAACTCGTCTCCGGTGGACAGGACTGAGACCCGCGGCCTCTTGGCCACTGCAACCGTCCCCACCCCAGCGGTGGCTGCCAATCCAAGTTCGGCCGGCCCCAAGACACTGCCGGTCCGGACCACCAATGTGCCCGGAGCCATGTCGGAACCCGCCTGCCGCACGTCATGGCCCGGTGTCACCGCAACCTTGATCCGGATCCGTTCCCCTGACGGCTCGGTGTCTTCGATCCGGACGACCGCGTCCGCGCCCTCCGGCATGGGAGCACCAGTCGTGATGTAGGAAACCTGGCCCGGTTCCTGTACATAGTCGGCCGGATGGCCAGCCATGACTTGGCCGGCCACCGGATACTCGCCGGGGCCGTCGGCAGCAACCACGGCATAGCCGTCCATAATCGATGCTGGAAACGGAGGAAATCCGGCAGGGGCCAGCACATCCTCCGCGGCAACCCTGTACGCAGCTTCCCGCAGGGCCACCAACTCGGAATCAAGACCCTCTGTTTTCGATAGGACAATGTCCAGCGCTTGGCGCACCGAAATCATGTCGGACGCCAAGCGTGCGGCAAAAACGGAGGGTTGGCTCATGTCCTGGGATGTACGGCTCAGTAGTGTCTAACGCGTTTACCCCGAGCGCACACCGACCCGCGCGGGTGGGAACGGCCACCTACGGCGCAACGTAGCCTGGCATTCCCGCGCGGGCTGGCGACACGGGGATCAGTATCGAACGGTGGGCAATCCGTGCTTCTCGCACCAAGCGTTGAGCGGATTGTCACCGCCCCGGAAATCGAATGTCTCCCGCTCCACAAACTGTTCGCCGCACAGGAACCTCTGCATCGGAGTCATTTGTGCCAGAAGTTCTTCGGACTGGACCCGGTAGTCCATCGGCTTAATCCAGCGGTACCCGTAGCCCATCATGAGAGCCTTGCGCGTCCGCGATACCTGATTGGCGGCGCCGGCATGGTAGGTCCGGTTCTCAAAGATCAGACAGTCACCCGGATACAGCGAAGGCTCGACGGCGCCGGCAGGGTCCACCCTGCCCTCCGGAATTTCGATGGCCTGGGTCAGCCGATTGCTGCCCGGCACCACCATCGTCACCCCTGAATTCGCCATGCTCAGGTCTGTCAGGTAGTAGGCACACTTCACCAGCAGGCGCTGAATGCGGGCATGGCCCATGTCGTTCTGGGCTTGGAAGTAGTCCCGGTGCCAACCCGGTTCGCGGAAAGTGTCGGGTGTGCCTTCCGGATCGCCTCCCTTGTAAATCAAGTGGGATGTGACCAGATGAATGTCGGAGCCGAGCAGTTGGACCACGGTAGGCAGTACCACGGGATGATCAATCAGGTCGCGGAATACCTGGTGCTTGGCCACCGAGTTGCGGAAGCTGTCGTAGCGGCCGCTGGCTCCGGTCTGCCGCGAAACCTGGTCGTCCGAGGCAATCAGGGCATCCCCGACCTCGATCAGGGCCTCGATCTGCTCACTGTCCAGTGCGTTGCGGATGATCAGGTAGCCGTTGCAATCGAAGAAATCCAGATCCTCCTGGGGAACAATGTGGGTTTTCAACATGGCCCGGTACTCCTTGCCGGATTGGCAATAAGGATTTATGTCAACCTTTCATGCCGGAGAAGGTCACGCCTTCAATCATGTATTTCTGCCCGAATGCGAACACGAGAAGCATCGGAATGATCATGTAGACGGAAATGACCATCATCTTGTGCAGCGAGGTGATTTCGCCTTCGAACCCCTTCTGGGCGTTCAGGCCCAGAGCCAGTGTCCACAGTTCCTTCTTGGGACCCAGGTAGATCAGGGGCGACAGGAAGTCGTTCCAGGCGAACTGGATGGAGAAAATGCCCACGGCCGCCAGCACCGGCTTGGAGTTGGGCATGACGATGCGGGCCCAGATCCCCAGTTCCGTGCAGCCGTCCATGCGCGCGGCATCGCTGAGTTCAAGGGGGATTCCCCGGAAGAACTGCCGCATTAGGAAGATGTAGAAGGCGTTGTGTCCAAGGAGCCGGGGAATGATTAGGGGCCAGAAGGTGCCCACAAGGCCCAAGCGGTCAAAAATCACGAACAACGGAATGATTTGCACCACGTGCGGCAGCATCATCGTGCTCAGGAGGACATAGAACAGAACCTCCCTGGCCGGAAAGTGGATGCGCGCGAAGGCGTAACCGGCCAGGGCGCAGATCACGACACCGCCAACCACGGAGGTCACCACCATGTACATGGTGTTCTGGGTGTACAGAAGCAGCGGCGATTCTTCGAAGATCGTGACGTAGTTGGCCCACTGGACCGGATCCGGTATCAGTTTGACTTCCCGCAGCGTAACTGTCTGCGCGGTCTTGAGGGAGGTGGAGAAGGTCCAGGCCAACGGGAACAGCATCACCACCGAGCTGACCAGCAGCAACGGATAGACGAATGTCCACTTGGCTATGCGGGCGTAGAGTCCCTCGACCATGCTCGATTGCTCCGTTGCGCCCTACGTGTCGCCGTAGTAGACCCACCGATCCGAGGTCCTGACCATGATCACGGTGAAGAACAGGATGATCAGGAACAGTACCACCGACAGCGCGGCAGCGTAGCCCAGCCGGAAGTAGCTGAAGGCATTGTTGTAGATGTGCAGGACATAGAAAAGACCCGCGTTCAGCGGCCCGCCACCGGGGCCTAGCAGCACGTAGGCGGAGGCAAACACTTGGAACCCGCCAATGATGCCGATAATCAGGTTGAAGAAGATGACAGGCGACACCATCGGGATGGTGATGCGAAACAATTGGTGCCAGTAGCTGCCGCCGTCCATCTCGGCAGCTTCGTACAGTTCAGACGGAATGCCCTGGAGACCAGCCAGGAAGATCACCATCTGGGCACCAAAGCCCCAAGTGCTCATGATCACCATCGCCGGTTTGATCCACTCGGGCCGGGTCAGCCACCGTACCGGGGGCAGATCCAGCAGGATCAACAATTGGTTGAAAATGCCGTACCGGGCGTTGAACATGCCGAAGAAGATGATGGAGACCGCCACCAGTGGCACCACCGAGGGAATGTAGAAGATGGTGCGGAAGGTACCCAGAGCGTGGATCCGCAGGTTCAGCAACACTGCGATGGCAAAAGCCACCACCAACCGAATGGGCACCCCGAGGACGAGATAGTAGACGGTGTTCCCCAACGATTTGGTGAACAAGGGATCCAGGCTGAAGATTTCACCGTAGTTCTCGAAGCCCAGCCAGTCCGAGGCGCTGGTGGACACACTGTAGTCAGTGAACGAAAGGTACAGGTTGGTAACGAACGGGATCAGGTCGAACCACAGTGCTGACACGATCCACGGCAGGATGAATGCAAATCCTACCCACTTGGAACGGTGATGGTGCAGATATTGCTGCATGCCTGTCAGCATGGGAAGGGAGATTTTGTTGAATCAGGCCGAGTATCGGAGTTCGGGGCGAGTTGGGCGGCAGGGAGGAGCCAATGCCGCCCCCTCCCTGCTCCCTTCGCGCACAATCAGCCAGCCCAGAACTCGTCGAGAATGCGCTGGGACTCCGCGGCGCCTTTGGCCAAGGCGTCGGCCGGCGAATTCTGGCCGAAATAAGCCTCATCGACAATGGTCCCGACCACATCGTTGATCCTGGCCTGGACCGGTGTCACAGCCACACTCACGTCCGAAGCCAGCGACTTCAGAACCACAGACCAGTAGGGGTTGTCGTCGTAATAGGCGGGGTTCTCGTTGCACTGGGCCACCGGTGAAGGCCTGCCTTGGTTGAACAGGAACAGGCAGCCGCCCTGCTCATGCGCGCCGAAGAACTCAAGCCACTGGTAGGCCGCATCGGCTTGGTCCTGCGGTGTGGAGGCCGGGATCACGTAACCCCAGGAACCTGCCAAGCCTGCGACGCCGGCATGGGCCGCATCGGGGTTGTTGCCGTTGTAGGGCATCTGCCCGACTCCCCAGGTTGAGGTGTCCGCCCACATATCGGGATCGGTTGCCTGCAAGTGACCGAACTGCCAGACGCCCGTGAACATGAAGCCCAGCTTTTCGTTGTAGTACGGATAATCTGCGGATGTGGCCGACGTGCCGGCAAAGAACTCGTTGGCGTTGTCGATGCCGCCATTGATTTCGTTGGTGAAGTCAACCATCCACTCCAGGGTCTCGATGCCCTGCGGGCCATCAAACATGATGGTGCGGGCATCGTCCGACACGAACTGGCCCGCATTGCCATACAGCCATTGGCCGAATCCAACCGCACCCCCGCCCAGGTTCGCGCCCATCACCGTGACCCCCAGGTCATCCTTTTGGGTGATGGCCCTGGAGGCTTCGGTCAACTCCTGCCAGGTGGTTACCGGGGTCTCCGGATCCAGGCCGGCTTCGGCCAGGACCGTCTTGTTGTAGAAATACTGGCCGGTATTGCCCCCACCGGTTGGCAGTGGGAAGGAGTAGAGCTGGCCCTGCCAACGCTGGTTGTTGATTTCGCCGGCGTAGAAAATCGCGTCCGGATCAATGCCCGAGGCCTGCACGTAGTCGTCGATCGGGATGATCAGATTCTCGTGTGCAAACTGATAGGTTTCCACCCTTTGGGTCATGATCAACGCTGGCGGATTGTTGCTGGCCACAGCAGTGGCGGCCCGTTCCGCGCGGCCGTCCCACGGCTGGACGGAGTTGTTGACCTGAACATCCGAATTCATGTCATGGAAGTTGGCAATGGCTTCGTCCATGAGGGCTTCACGGTGGGCGCCCCACCAGTTCATGAACTCGATTTCAACACGTTCGGCGGAGGGGGCGGCCATATCCCCCTCCGCAGGCGACGCGGCCGGACCTGGGGCGGCACAAGCGGCAACGGCAAGGGTGGTCGCGGACACCCCTGCTACCTTGAGGAAACTGCGACGGGTCAATTTGCGAGCCATATTGGTTCTCCACGCGGCTACCATGTCTAAAACTCGTCCCTCACGGCCATGAGTTCAAAACCGGCAACTTCCGCCAGGCCATGGTGTACACGACCCGTCCTGCGGAGGTTGGCCTGCTACTATGGCGGCACTGGCCGCCTTGACACGGGGACCTGCGGATCGTAGCACAAGGCACCGATGCGTTAAACGGCACCCCGGCACCGTTCGGTGGCTCCAACCGAACCCCTGCGGAGGCGGTCTGAGCCCGATTTCACCAAGGGGCCGGGTTGTTGACTCACGATCATGCGCGCCACTACAATGATTGCACTCAATGGGAAGCGAATGCCGCTTCCTGCTTCCGGCACAGACCTTCGCCCTGTCTCTTTATCCGTGACGCAAGATTGGGTGGTCGCGCCATTGGGGCCAGTCGGGTGCCGGTGCCGTACGCGGCCGGTCGGGTAATTTGAGGAACGTGCCAGGGACATGTTGAACTTCAGGACGGGTCAAGGTCATCACCCGTTGCGTTCATGGAACAAATAGCCACCGTTCCGGAGCTGACGATCTCCGACCGTATCGTCAACGACTTCTCCCTGACTGTTGCCACCGCCAACGGTACCGGCAGCCAGACCAGCAATCTGGTCCTGATGCATGCCCTGTTCAACATGGGCATCCCGGTTACCGGCAAGAACATCTTCCCTTCCAACATCCAGGGATTGCCGACCTGGTATTCCATCCGGGTGTCCAGTGAAGGATTCCTGGCAAGGCGGGAACTGAACGAAATCACGGTGTGCATGAATCCAGCCACCGCGGTCGAGGACATGGCGATCATGCAACCGGGCGGCTACATCCTCCATGACTCGGCCATCCCGGTGGCCGTGCGGAGGGACGATGTCACCTACATCGAGCTCCCCGTCAAATCCCTGGTCGCTCCATTCAAGGTCCCCACGGCCCTCCGGGCGTATGTCAGCAATCAGATCTACGTCGGAGCTCTGGCATGGCTGCTCGAACTGCCAATGGAGGAAATCCACAGGGCTTTGCAGCAACAGCTGAAAGGCAAGGATTCCGCCATTCAGCTCAACCTGGAAGTGGCCCAAGCCGGTTTCGACCACTGCAGCGAGACCTACGAGAACCTGGCCCCTTGGCGCGTGGAGCCGATGACCGGATTCAACGAGAACCGGATTTTGATCGAAGGCAACACGGCCGCGGCCCTCGGTGCCGTGTTCGGGGGCGTTTCACTGGTCTCCTGGTATCCAATTACCCCATCATCCAGCCTGGCGGAAGCGGCTGCCGACGCACTTCCCCGCTACCGGCTGGACCCGGACACGGGCAAGCCCACGTTTGCGGTAATCCAAGCCGAGGACGAATTGGCTGCCATCGGCATGGCCATCGGAGCCGGCTGGGCCGGCGCACGCGGCATGACCACCACAAGCGGTCCCGGCATCAGCCTCATGGCCGAGTTCATCGGTCTCGCCTACTTCGCCGAAATCCCGGTCGTAGTCTGGGACGTGCAGCGCATGGGTCCCAGCACAGGCCTGCCCACGCGCACCAGTCAGGGTGACATCCTGAGTGCCTACACCCTGAGTCACGGCGACACGCGCCATGTGGTTCTGTTTCCCTCTTCGCCCAAGGAGTGCTTCGAGTTCGGCTGGCGCGCTCACGATCTGGCCGACCAGCTGCAGACGCCGGTACTGGTACTCACCGATCTGGACCTGGGCATGAACCTGTGGATTTCGGAGCCGCTCGAGTACCCCGACGAACCCATCAACCGCGGGAAGGTTCTGGACGCGGAGCAACTGGACGAACTGGCTGCCGAATGGGGACGCTATCGGGATGTCGACGGCGACGGTATCGCGTACCGGACGCTCCCGGGCACTCCTTCCAACTGGGCCGCATACTTCACGCGCGGCACCGGGCACGACGAAAAGTCCCACTACTCGGAAAAGCCCGAGGTGTGGGAGCACAACCTGCAACGGGTCCAACGCAAGCTGGAAACTGCCCGCAGCCTCGTACCGGAGCCGGACATCGTCCGGGACGCAGGCGAGCGTATCGGTCTGATTTCCCTGGGAAGCAACCACCCGGCCGTACAGGAGGCCCGTGTGCGGCTTGCCGAAACCGGCATCCCGACCGACTACCTGAGGGTGCGGGCGCTGCCGGTCAACCAGACAATCCGCGATTTCATCAGCGAGCACGAAGTCGCGGTCGTGATTGAGAACAACGCCGACGGACAACTGCACAGCATCCTAAAATGGGAAACCGACGTTCCGGACCACCAGTTGGTGTCCAGCCGACGTTGCAACGGACTGGCCCTGTCCGGCCGTTGGATCACCGAACAGATCACCACCATCGCACAACGCTAGACCCGGGACTCGACATGGCCAGGACACCGACCCGACTTGCGAGAGGCAGCGGGAAACCGCGCCGACCGGCCCTTAACGGGCTGGGACTGCCGAAAACCGAATACCGTGGGCGGCCCTCCACGCTCTGCAAGGGGTGTGGACACGACAGCATCAGCCAACGCATCATCAACGTTGCCTGGGAACACAACCTGGAGCA
Organism: Anaerolineales bacterium; assembly: GCA_034428255.1. Taxonomy (GTDB): domain Bacteria; phylum Chloroflexota; class Anaerolineae; order Caldilineales; family Caldilineaceae; genus Bin34. The sequence continues at coordinate 3,809 of DAOUIC010000209.1, read as the reverse complement.
GCACAATGTGGTCAAGATGAGCGGGATTGGCTGCAGCAGCAAAACCCCGGCCTACTTCCTGCAGGGCAGCCACGGGTTCAACAGCCTGCACGGGCGGATGCCCTCGGTCAGCACAGGGGCGGTCGTAGCCAACCGGCAACTTGAGATCATCGGCATCAGCGGTGACGGGGACACCGCCTCCATCGGCATCGGCCAGTTCAAACATGCCGTGCGCCGCAACGTACCGATGATTTACATCGTCGAGAACAACGGAGTCTACGGCCTGACCAAAGGCCAGTTCAGCGCGACCGCAGACACAGGCCAATCCATGAAGTATCACGGGGTGAATGAACTACCCCCGCTGGACATCTGCATCGAGTCGCTGGCAGCCAATGCCACCTTGGTGGCCCGTAGTTTTGCCGGCGATCCGAAGCAGATTGAGAGCCTCCTGTCCATAGCATTCAAGCATCGCGGCATCTCGGTTTTGGACATCATCAGTCCCTGCGTTACGTTCAACAACCACGACCAGTCCACCAAGAGCTACGCTTGGGGAAGGGAAAACGATCTGGTCCTCAACATCGTCGATCTGGTGCCTCCGGCCGAAGAAATCCAGATAGAAGACTATGAGTCTGAAATTGGCATCGAGATGCACGATGGCAGCTACATTGTGCTCAAGAAGGTCGGTGAGAACCATGATCCGACCGACAAGCGCGCTGCCGAAGACCTGCTCGAATCCGCCCGTGAAGAACAGAAGTTCATCACGGGCTTGATTTATGTCAATGAAAATCAGGAAGACCTGATCGAGTTGCTTGACTTGACTGACACGCCGCTCTCACACCTTCCGGACCACAAACTTCGTCCCCCCGAAGCCATGCTGGACGCCATCAATGGCAGATACGCACCACTCGGCGCCACCTAACCCACTGCTATCGGATGGGTAGCTTGGTGTGAGCACCGACCGGGTTCGGAATGAGAATTCGGACCTGGGTGCCACCCCCGGACGCAGTGCCGGCCGGGGCTAATCACCCACCAAGTACCGGCGCCCGCCCTGCCGGACGGTCCGTGGCAAGCGGGTTGATGGCGGGCTTCGTTCCGACGCACAGCCGGCAACGCACGCGCGCCGGTGTCGGGTTCAGGCGTACAAGCCCCGCATCTCGGGGGGCAACATCTCCGCGATCGCCTTCATCATGCGTGTTGTCAGTTCCTGAGCATGGGTGTAGGCGGCATCAATGTCTCGGCTGTGTTCCGGGTCGCCTTCGACCTCAATTGGCACCCCGTAGCGGACCAACACTCGATCGCGGTGCCACCTGCGCGTGCGGCGTATGTGATTGATGTCGCGTGCCCCGATGATGGCAACCGGCACAATTGGAGCCTGGGCCTTCATGGCCAGCCGCACAACACCGGTCTTGCCTTCGCTCAGGGCTGGGAACCGCTTGCCCTCGGGAAACATGCCCAGCATGCAGCCGTCGCGAAGGAGCTTCAGGGCATGGGCTATGGCCTTCCTGTCACTCTTGCCGCGCCGCACCGGAAAGACTCCGGCTCTCCGGAAAAACTCGGAGACAACCGGATTCTTCTCGAACAGTTCCTGTTTCGCCATGAAGAAAATCTGCCGAGGGCTGCTGCAGCCCAGGATCACGATGTCGTGTCCCGACGTGTGGTTTGAAGCAAGGACGGCCGGGCCGTGCAAGGGCACGTGTTCCTTCCCCTCCACGGTGATCCGGTAAAACAGCTTGTGGTAAAGACTTAGGACGACATACGCGAGTTGCCAGGTGAAGGATGAATTCCGCGGCAGGAATGACAGGCGCAGCATGATGCGGAAGGATATCTCTCCGTCCCCTCTCTCGACAATCAACACCAACCCGCTGACAACAGTCCGCGGAACGGGCACACGGGTACAAGCCACAGGTCGATTCTAGCATAGCGAACCGAATCAGAATCGTTGTCCCGAAGGGTTGTCCGGGGCCCTGATTCCCTGTCCGCACTGGCCCCGGGGCTATCCCCTAACCGAGCGTGGGTCGGCTCCCGCCCCACTGGAACCACAGTCCTGAACCAAGTTCTCAACCCGGGATGTGCGAACCTACCCGTTTGCTACATAGTGCACAAAGCATGGCCTGTTTTGTGCCACTCAACACCTTGTCACTTTCCATATCTCCCGATGTTGACAAAGAATGTTGTGCACTATCAACATTCTCATACTATGCATATTGACGAAGATTGTGCAACATGGCCTAACTAAACTTGCTCCATCGTTCTTCCAGACGAGCATCCATCCGGGAGGATCCAGGAGACTCATGAATGCATCCTTGTTGAAGCGCCTACCCTTGATGCTGCTGATCGCAGTGTCCTTGTTGGCAGCCTTTGGCGGTTCCGCCCTGGCTGCCGGCGATCCGACCGGCGAGATCCTGATGGCCGCGGCCGAGGATCCGGCCAGCGAGGCGTTGACCTTCGTGTGGTTGACCATCGCAGCCGTGTTGGTTTTCTTCATGCAGGCCGGTTTCGGTTTGGTCGAGTCCGGGTTTGCGCAGGCCAAGAACACGGTCAACATCTGGTCCAAGAACTACATGGACCTCTGCATCGGCGGCCTGGCCTACTTCTTCTTCGGCTACGGCGTGATGTACGGAACGGACATCGGCGGCTTCATCGGCAGCGACGGCTTCCTGTTGCTGGGCGACTACTACGATGTGGCCCATGCCCGCGACTGGTTCTTCCAGATGGTATTCGCCGCCACCGCCGCCACGATCGTGTCCGGCGCGATGTCCGAGCGGACGCGCATCACGGCCTACATGGCGTACAGTTTCATTCTTAGCGGCATCGTCTACCCCCTCAGCGGCCATTGGGTCTGGGGCGGGGGTTGGCTGGCCAACATGGGCTTCCATGACTTCGCCGGCTCCGGTGTCGTGCACATGATGGGCGGCTTCGTCGGCCTGGTCGGCGCCAAAATGGTGGGTCCCCGCATCGGCAAGTTCAACGAGGACGGCACCCCCAACCACATGCCCCCCCACAACGCGACCTACATCGTGCTGGGCGGCCTGATTCTGTTCCTGGGATGGTTCGGCTTCAACGCAGGTTCCACCCTGAGCGGCACCGACTTGCGGCTCAGCATGATTGCCGTGAACACGATGCTGGCGGCCCTCGCCGGAACCACGGTGTACGTCTACATCGTTCTCATCCGGACCGGCAAGATCAGCCTGACGGGCGCAGTCAACGGCTCCCTCGCAGGGCTGGTCGCCATCACGGCTCCGTGCGCCGTGGTGGCTCCGTGGGCCGCCCTGGTCATCGGCGGCCTGGCAGCCGTGGTCCTCATGTTCAGCGAGCGGTTTGTCGAATACGTGCTCAAGGTGGACGATCCGGTCGGCGCCGTATCAGTCCACGGCACCGTCGGACTGTTCGGCGTGCTGATGGTAGGCGTGTTCGCCGACGGTTCGTACGGTGGCATCTCCGGACTGATTGCAGGCAACGCCGCGCAGTTTGTCACACAACTAATCGGCGGCATCGTGCTTCTAATCTGGGCTCTCGTGGGCGGCGGCATCATGTTCGCCCTGATCAAGGTGGGCATGGGTCTGCGGGCGTCCGACGAAGAACAGATCACCGGGCTGGACGAACACGAACACGGCATGGCTGCCTACCAGCTCACCTGATTCCGCACTATGGGATGGCCGTCCTTCCCGATGGGAGGAAGTTAGCGGATTGGTCAAGCCCCCCCGGCAACGAAGTTCGTTGCCGGGGGGCTTTTGTCTTTACTCCATGTGCGCTCCCGTAGAATGGAGCCTCTCCCTTACTGGCTGACCCACCGAGGAGCAATACTTGTGTCTTCAGACAATTCCTTTGAG
>DAOUIC010000208.1:0-1556 GCA_034428255.1 Anaerolineales bacterium | reverse complement strand
GACCCACTCCGCCTGCGGGGACAGGCTGGGCTGGTTGACCACCCGGATCTCGCAGCCGTGGCTCTCGGCAAAGTACGCGAACCAGTCAAACCCGAACCGGCAGGGACGGTCCTCGTGGGCGACCAGCAGGAGGCTCAGCTCGCGCTTCCCGATCCGTGCCCTCAACGCACGGAACACGGGCCGCTGGAAGTCCAGGCCACCGCCGATTTCGGTCAGCCACTCGTCCACCGCCAGGCCTGTCCCCAAACAGAACGTCGCCATCGCCTGCTGCTGCGACCGCAGATCGTCCCGCTGCGCCCGACGGGACACGCGGCAGCAGACCACGGTACACCCAACCGCGGGCGGGTCGCGTTCCACGCCAAAGAACCGATCCACGTCCGCATCCGTGCAGTGGCGGTGGCCGGACGGGGTGCGGCGGGCAGGCAACTTGCCGTTCAGGCTCCAAGCCTTGACCGTGTTCTTGTGGACCCCAATCTTGGCCGCGAACGCCGCAGCGCGGCAAATCTTCATGCCACACGCTACCACATCATATCTTTCAGTGTCGATATGTTGTGCTAGATACATGCTCTCCGACAGCATGTCTGGTGCGCGGACCTTGGAGCACTGTGGCGGACGGTAATGAGGAACAAGCCATCAGGCAACGCACCGGGATCACGCAACCGGTTGCCCGCCAAAGTTCACCTGCGCACCTGCAACAAACCAGCCGGGTGTTGAACACCCGGCTGGCAGTCTGCTGTATCCATATGGGCCGAAGCCCTTCAAACCTTATCCGGCAGCGCGGGCACAGGCGGCTTGCAACGCCCGTTCCACATACACCGGGATTACCCCCAGACGATATTCCGCACTGGCGTGGATGTCTTCCAGAATGTCATCGCCGACATCGGAACCGACCTGCGATGACGCCCCGTTGATGGCATCCGTCGATCTGCCCTCGAGGGCAGCCTCCACGGAGCCGCAACGCGTGGCCATGGGGGTCAACCCACCTACTGCCACGCGGGCCCGGGACACGACTCCATTGTTCACAGTCACCGAGGCGCAAGCTCCCACCACCGCGTACCGCGATGCCGGGTTGAACAACTTGGCATAGGCCGAGCCGGTGCCGGCTCCTTCGCGGGGCACCGCAATGACGGTGATCAGCTCGTTCTCCTCGAGACTGGTCTCGAAAAGGCCGGTGAAGAAGCTCTCGGCTTCGATGTTGCGGGCACTGCTCGGGTTTTCGACGCGAATGGTCGCTCCCAGAGCTGTCAGCACGGTCGGCAAGTCCGAAGCCGGATCCGCATGGGCGATGTTGCCGCCAATGGTGCCCCGGTTGCGCACCTGGGGATCACCAATGCCGCCGGCCGCCTCCACCAGGGCGGAAGCCAGGTTGGACGAGGCAATCGTGGCATGCGTGGTCAACGGACCGATGCAATCGTTCTCATCCCCGGACCCGTAGGCAATGCCCCTCAGGTCATCGATGCGACCGATGTCGATCAGGGTTCCGGGAGCGTCCAGCCGCAGCTTCATGGCGGGCACCAGCGAATGGCCCCCCGCCAGGAACTTGGCATCGTCTTCGC
>DAOUIC010000207.1:0-1634 GCA_034428255.1 Anaerolineales bacterium | reverse complement strand
CATCCCGCTGCGGAGTCAGGCCCATGGTCGCGATCTGGCTTTCAATCGCCGCGGCGATGGCCTGCTCCCGGCTGGATGGGGACGGCAGGTAGAGCAGGGACTTGAACCGGTCCAGAATTCGGCTGGACACTGTCAGGCCTATCTGATGGTCGGACATGGGAATTTCGTCTCCGCGTCGGTTTGGAAATTCCGGCTCACGGGGCCGGCAAGTGCAGGATTATGCACCTTCCCGGTTTGCCAAACGCCGGACTCGGGCGACGGGTTGGCGGAACTCCGGATGACGCAGTTGTGAAGCTGTACCCATGCCCCTGATTTACATTACCCTGAGCACCTCCATGCCCCGACCCCAGCCACAAACCGTAATCCTCCGTTGTCGCCTGCTCGGCCTGCTGGCGGTGTGCTGTCTTTGGATGGCCGGTTGCACGGTTCCCGTCGGCAACGAAGAATCGCAGCAACCGCCAAGCGACCCGGCCCGGTTGCAGGTGACAACCACGGTGGCTCCCCTGGCCGACATCATCGACAACGTGATTGGGGACTTGGCGGACCTGCAGGCACTCGTGCCACCGGGTGTCAACTCCCATACCTATGAGCCCACTCCGAGCGATGCAAGGCACCTTGCGGCTGCGGACTTAGTCTTCATCAACGGTCTGCAGCTGGAAGCTTTGATTCTCGACCTGGCCGAGGCCAACGTCGCGGAAGGTGTACCGATTATCGCCCTGGGCGACCGGGTCCTCGACCGCAGCGAGTGGGTATTCGACTTCTCGTTTCCCGAAAGCGGAGGAGCCCCGAACCCCCACATCTGGCTGAATCCGGAACTCGTGATGGCCTGTGTCGAGGTGATCGCCGAGGAACTGGGCCGGGCCGATCCCACCCAGGCGGAAGCCTATGCCGCCAACGCCGAGGCCTACCTTGACCATTTGCGCCAGTTGGACAGCGCATTGGCCGAGGCGTCCGCCACGGTGCCGGAGTCCCAGCGGCAGCTCCTGACCTATCACGATTCGTGGGCCTACTTCGGTCCGCGCTATGGATTCACCGTCACCGGCGCCATTCAGCCGGCGGACATGGCGGAGCCGTCGGCCCGGGAAGTAGCCGATTTGATTCGGCAGGTCCGGGAAGCGGACGTGCCGGTCATCTTCGGGGCGGCGGAGTTTCCCTCACCGGTCCTGGAGGCGATAGCCCGCGAAACCGGTGCCCGACTGGAGGCCAGCCTGGCAGACGATGTGTTGCCGGGCGAACCAGGGGATCCGGAACACAGCTATATCGGCATGATGCTGTACAACACCCGCATCATCGTTGCTGCCCTGGGCGGGGACGTGCAGACCCTGGACAGCGTACCGCTGACACAGAACTAAGCCGACGGCTTGTTTATTATTTGACAAAATAATCCATACTTGTACAATGGCGGCATGTCGGATCAGGCACGGGTTCAGCCATGCCCCATGTCACGAGCCGCGAAGCCGAGCGGCGACTCGGCGTGTCGGCCGACACACTGCGCCGGTGGGCCAAGGCCGGCAAGATCGAACACCACGTCATCCCCGGCGGCCAGCGACGCCATGATGTCGACGCGTACCTGCATGGCCACAGCGAACCCGTCACCGTCGCCTGCGCGCGCGTGTCCAGCCCCAGGCAGCGGG
>DAOUIC010000206.1:0-4541 GCA_034428255.1 Anaerolineales bacterium | reverse complement strand
CGGGCCATTGGCGACACGGTCTTCGCCGCCGGCATGCTGGCCATGGGGTGGTTCGTCATCGGTTTGAGCACGGGATGGTCCCTGGGTTCTCCCAGGGAAGAATCGCAAGATTCAACCGCTGATACCGAACGGCAACCGGTTACGGTACCGGGGAGCTGAACAGAACGTTCCAACGATTGTGAAATCGGCATGGGGTCCCGCGAGCTCGGTGGGATCCCATGCCAGAGGAACACAGGCTTGGACTTCCGGAAGAGGCATTCCGTCGTTGCAATGCCTGACCAGCGATGTCCGTTAGACCGACAACTGGGGAGGGTTGTCCGGGTCGGCCCCAAATAAGTCGGCCAGGCGTTGCTGCCGGTAAGTGAAGATCCCTCGAAGGTCCCGCCGAAGAAACAGGGACTGTGCCAACCTTCCACCGATGGAAGCGTATTCCACAACGTCGATCACCGACGTGCCACACTCCTGCGCCTCGAACATATGGACATGGTGCCATCGGCGATAGGGACCTGTGATTTGGTCGTCCACGAACCGGAATGGTGGTGTCCAGTCGCTGATGCGACTGCGCCACTGCAAGGGCAGACCGCGCAAGCGCAACCGATAGTCGATCTCCGTCCCGGTTCGCATCGCGATTGGGGCCGGGGTCAGGACCCGAAACTGCAACCAGGGAGGGGTAAGGTTCTCCAAGTTGAAGGCATCCGAGAAATAGGCGAATACTTCCTCGGGAGCCCGGGGCAGCCATTGCCTCGAAGTTAGTTGGAATGTTCTGGACACAGTTGGTCGATGGTCCGGTTGGAGGTTGGGTAACGCCTGAGTACGCCATTGTAGGAGTGTCGATGCCTTCCACGCTTCCATTCCAGGTGCGCAGCAGGGACTGAACCTGATTCCTGTGCCATCCCCATGACAAGTCCGGAACCGATTCCGGCACTGCTCTGCAACGGGTAGTTGCATTCGGCGCATCAAGCAGGGCCTCCGGTGCCACTGCCAAGGAACTGACCGTACGTCGATACCCGTCCGGATGTAGCCAACGAAACCCGAATCAACCTGACACCGCGGTCGCGCACGACTCTCCGGAGATCCGCACAACCGGATCCGAACCGAAACCATGGTTTGTTAGAATACAGCCTACAGGCCGACGAAACCCGGGGTTCCTACGGAGTCTTGGGGGTCGCTCGGAGCCTGCCCCTTGCATGTCCAAGGAGACAGCGCCATGACACACACCGGATTGTCGAGACGTCGATTCCTGCAACTCTCCGGCGCGACCGGAGCCGCCCTGACACTCGCCGCCTGCATTCCCAGCGCCCCGGCCGACGACATGGCTGGCCCGGATGCCGCTCCGCGTGTCGTGTCGCATTACGCACAGGGCCTTACGCCCCGAGAACGTCTGGAAACCGATCGATGGGATCCGCCGCAGGCGCTGTGGGCCTTGGAAGAGGCTTTCAAGGAAGAGAACCCCAACGTCGACTTGGAATTCGTGGCGAACGTGGGCACCGGATACGACGAGTGGATGGTCACGCAGCTGACCGCCGGCACGGCACCGGAGATCCTCTGGTACCAGCGCGGATGGATTGCCAGGGACTACGAGAAGGGCTGGTTTAACAACCTTGATCCCTATCTCTCGCAGCCCAACCCGTACGTGGACGGCTACGACTCCTGGAAGGACACGTTCCAAGGTCCCGTGATCGCCAGCGGCACGGCTCCCGACGGCCACATCTACCTGATCACGGGCGACATCGTTGGCACGGGCTTTTTCTACAACCAGACCAAGTTCGACGAAATTGGCGCGGGCGTGCCGGATGTGTGGTCCGACTACCAGGGCGTTCAGCAGGCTCTGGCGGACACGGGAATCACGCCGTTCTCCGTCAGCTACCACCTGGATGGGGGCACTCAACTTTACGGCAGTTGGACCACGCGCGTCTTCCAAGACGTGCTCTACGACCACAAGATGGAAGTGATTTCCGGCGGTGCTCCGGTTACGCGCACGTGGAAGCCCGGCGAGTCGCTGCAGCCGCCATCGATGGTCAGAGCGATCCGAGACGGCAACTACGCCGCCACGGATCCCGAGTGGCTGGAAATGCTGCGCCTGATGAAGGAATGGTCCGTCTACTATCCAGATGGATTCTGGGCTCTGCCGACGGCGGATGTGTTCCGTTTGTGGGCGGAAGGCGAGGCCGCCGTGGCCTGGCTGGGAAGCTGGATGAACAAGCCGGTCCGCAATGATCCGCTGATCGACTTTGAGTGGGGCATTTTCCCCAAGATGCCCAAGGTAACGCAGGATTCTTCCGAGTTCGGCGGCGTGGACTTTCCGGCCATGGCAGGCGTAGGAGGCGTCTTCCAGTACATCACGACTTCCGTGGCTGAAGAACGCGGCACGCTCGACGACACGATCGACTGGCTGCACTTCCTGACAGCTCCGCCCAATCTGATTGAGGCGCTTAACGATCACGGGGGGTTCGCGCCCGGCGTGAAGGACACTACCGGCGCGGATCCTTCGCTGTCCGTTTACACGGATATGATGGTCGAATTCGGAACGGAACGCATCGAGCCCTTCGACAGCATGCTCACCCGCGAATTCGTGGATGCCATGTGGCGCAATCTGCAGCAGTTCATGGCGGGCGAGCTCAGCGCTGAAGAGATGTCCACCACCATGCAGAGGGAAATGGAGCTGGCCGCGCAGCAGCTCCTGAACGAACATCCGGACTGGGCGGAAGCCTAGCCCGCGACCGCGAGGAGCGCCGGCTTCCGGCGCTCCTCGCTTTTTCCTTATTCCTGACCTCCCATTCGACAGATGTCAGCCACGGTTACCGCCGGAACGCCCGGCCACGCGGCTTCCGACAGGGCGGCTACGCCGCCTTCGCTGCTGGTTCGCATACTCAGCTACCGCACGGTTTACCTGTGGTTGGCGCCCACGTTTCTGCTGCTTTTTATCTTCAATTACTATCCCGCGTTTTCCGCCCTGTATCACAGCCTCTTTCAGTGGAATGGGGCCAACATCAAGCTCTTCGTCGGCGTCAGCAACTTCGTGGAGCTGTGGCATGACCCCCTCTGGTGGGAGTCGTTCTGGCACCTGATGATCCTGACCATCGCCCTGGTCCTGATCAACTTGACCTTCCCGCTCGGCGCCGCGGCCATGATTTTTCATCTGTGGAACATGCGGATGGCGTATTTCTACCGCGTGCTGCTGGTGGTGCCCATGGTGGTGCCAGGCCTCGTCGTCCTGATGATCTGGAAATTCATTTACAGTCCCAACATCGGGCTGCTTAATCAGACACTGGAGCTGGTGGGACTGGAAATGCTGACCCGCCCCTGGCTGGGCGACTTCAAACTTGCGCTGTACGCCATCATCTTCGTGGGCTTCCCGTGGGTGGCCGGCATCGGCACGCTGATCTACCTGGCCGGCTTTCAAGCCATCCCCGGCGAACTCATGGATTCAGCGGTCATCGACGGCGCGTCCACCTGGCAGCGCCTGATGTTCGTGGAACTGCCCATGGTCATGTCCCAGATCAAGTTGGTGGTCATATTGACCATAATCACGGCCTTCCAGAACTTCACCATCGTATTGGTAATGACAGGGGGCGGCCCAGGCACCGAGACGCTGGTGCCGGGACTGCATCTCTACAGGACTGCCATGGCGTACAACCGCATGGGCTATGCCTGCGCCATCGGCACGGTGCTCTTCGCGTTGACGCTGGTGCTCACCTACTTGAATCACCGCTATCTCAGATCCAGCGTGGAATTCTCCGGAACTTGACCAGCATCATGGTTGAACGCAGACGCACCCTGGGGCATGACCTGCCCATTCACGTTGTGCTGGGCTTCCTGGCCGTTGTGACTTTTTTCCCATTCGTGTTTCTGCTGGTTTCCTCGTTCCGGTCCACCGTCGAATTCATGCATACGTTCTGGGGCATTCCCCTAGTCCCGGAATGGGCAAACTACCGCGACGCCTGGAAGGTGATCAGCCCATACATGCTGAACAGCCTCATCATTTCAGGCGCATCCATGTTCGGCGTGCTGGCTATTGCCAGCGTTTCATCATTCGTATTCGCCAGGTTCCAGTTTCCCGGTCGTGAGTTTCTCTTTCTGGCCATCCTGGCGCTGCTCATGATCCCCTCGATCCTGACCCTGATTCCGGCCTTCCTGCTGATCAAGGATCTAAACCTGATCAACACCTACTGGGCACTGATCCTGCCCTACATCGCGGGCGGCCAAGTTTTCGCCATCTTCATCCTGCGCAGCTTCATTGCTTCGCTGCCGGAGGAACTGTTCGAGGCTTCACGGCTGGACGGGGCCTCCACCTTCCAGATGTTCTGGCATATCGCCCTGCCCCTGTCGAAGCCGATGCTGATCACAGTCGCCATCATGAATGTGCTCAGCACGTGGAACGACTACATTTGGCCCCTGGTCACGATTCCCAGCCAGAAGCTCTGGACCATTTCCCTGGGCATCGTCAGTTTCGGCAGCCAGTACGGGGGTCTGGAACGGTGGGGACCGATGTTCGCCGGCTACGTCATCGCCTCGATTCCGCTGATCATCCTCTTCACGCT
>DAOUIC010000205.1:0-3450 GCA_034428255.1 Anaerolineales bacterium | reverse complement strand
CCGAGAACCACCACTTCGCCGCCGTTGGCTTCGACGAACCAGGCAACGAGGTCGAATCCAAACCTTGCAAGACGGTCCTTGTGGGCAACCACAAGGCGGAGCTGAGCTCCCTCGCGCAGTCGTTCCAGTAGGGCGACAAGGCCGCGTCGCTTCCAGTTGAGTCCGCCGCCAATGTCGGTGACGACCTCGGCATCGGGGAACCGCGCCCGCAGCAAGGCAACCTGTCGCTCCAGGTCGTTCCGTTGCCTGGGGCTGGACACGCGCGCGTAGGCGACGGTGACGGGCTCCGCGTGTCCATGCAGGTGCGCGTCGACATCGTAGCGCCGCTGGCCACCGGGCGTGACGTGGTGTTCGATCTTCCCGGCATTGGCCCACCGGCGCAAGGTGGCGGCCGACACGCCGAGTCTCCGCTCGGCCTCGCGGCTCGTGACATAGGGCATGACTGAAACCTGTCAAATTCCATTATGAAGGAATTATACAAGTATGATAAAGTTTGTCAAATGAAAATGTATCCGTCACAGAAAGGTGGACACGGTTCGGAGGCTACCGCCCGCATCGGCGGTGGCCGGACTGTCAAGGGCCCGGATCAAAGGGGGAGTCTACAGGAATTCGCGGCGGCGGCGTACGGTCCGGGCACCTGCCGGGCGGACTCCTTTGCAGTGCCCGGACCAAACCTCTATAATGGCCCGCTGACTCAGAGTGCATCCGTTCGACCGGCGGCGAGGCTAACATGCCCAATCTAGGCCCCTTGGAACTGGGAATCATCCTGGTGATTGTGATCATGATCTTTGGTGTGGGGCGGCTGCCCGAAGTGGGCGGTGCGGTCGGCAAGACCATCAGGGAATTCCGGCGCAACATGGGAAGTTCCGACAACAAGAAGGAAGCGGACCTGTTGGAGGACGACGAGGACAACTTCGAAGACGACGTGGACGGCGAAGTCGCCCGCGAAGAAAAAGCCAGTTCCTCCTCCGCCTGACGCACGGCCGGTCCGCATCCGAGTATCGTCCTGAGGTTCCATCGTGGTACTGCTTGACTTCATGCTGGTGGCGATTATCGTGCTGGCCGTCGCTCTGGTTGCCATCATCCTGGTTCAGGCCCAGGATGCCGGGTTGGGCAGCATGTTCGGCGGGGATTCCTCCATCTACCGCACGCGCCGGGGCCTGGAAAAGGTGGTCTTCAACGTGACCATTGCCTTGGCCACCTGCTTCATGCTGTTGAGCCTCCTCACGGTCATTCTGCAGAACCGCCTTTAGATGTCCGGACCGGTGCGGCCGGTCCCAACCCGATCCATGCAAGAACCGCTCGCCGAGCCAGCGGTGCGGGGGTGGATCACCGCCGTGATCCTGGGCGGCTTCCTTGTGTTGACCGCCACGTTTGGCCGGCAGGCCGCCGACGCGTCCACGACCATCCTGCCCAACTACGGCGGCGTGTACCGGGAAGGCGTCGTAGGAACGCCCCTGCACCTGAATCCCGTCCTGTGCAGCCTCAATGCCATAGACCGGACGGTATGCCGACAGCTGTTCCGGGGCCTGATGAAGTTCGACTCCCGGGGTGCCGTGGTGCCGGATCTGGCCGTGGCGCACGAGGTGTCGGAGGACGGCCTGGTCCATACCCTGCGCATGCGTCCGGACGTGTTCTGGCACGACGGCCTCAGGGTCACCGCCCAGGACGCGATCTACACCTTCGAGGTGCTGGGCCACCCGGACTTCCCCGGGGACCCCTCCCTCGCCAACGCCGCCCGTCTGGCCACCGTCAGGGCTACCGATTCATTTACGGTCCAGTTCCGCCTGGAGCAGCCGTTCACCCCCTTCCTGAATCTGTTGACGGTGGGGCTGCTGCCCTTCCACATCCACGCCAATGTCGCGGTGGCCGACATGATGGAGTACATGGATCAACTGCCGGTGGTGGGCAACGGCCCCATGCAACTGGAGCGCGCGGAGGACGACTTCCTGCGCCTGGTGCCCAGCCGGTTTCAGGACAAGGCCGTGCCGTACATCCCGGTCCTGGAATTCAGGTACCACGCAAGCACGGCGAATCTGTTTCAGGCCTTCCTTGACGGCCAGCTGGAAGGGCTGTCGGCCGGAGTGACCGAAAACCTTGAGCTGTTGCCCAACAGACAGGAGATGCAGGTGTTTGCCTCCGCCCAGCCCAGTCTGGTCATGGTGCTGTTCAACCTGCGCTCCGAGACCGTGCCCGCGCTGGCCGAACTGCAGGTCAGAAAGGCGCTCCTGCATGCCATCAACCGCGAAGCCGTGGTCAATTCAACCGACTTGGCGTGGGGAACGCCGGCCGACTCGCCAATCCCGGCCGGCCACTGGGCCTACAAGGCAGGCCTAACGCAATATCCGTACGATCCGGTGCGGGCCCTGGAACTGTTTGGCGATTCGGGCTGGCGCGACCGCGACTTGGACGGGATGCTCGACCGGGACGGGATTCCGTTGACCCTGTCGCTCGCGGTGAGCGAAGACAGGGCCTTGCGCGCCTACGCCGAGACCATCGCCGCGTACTGGCGCGACCTGGGGATTGGCGTGGACCTCGTCGTGCTGCCCTTTGTCCAATTGCTGGCGGAGGAATTGGACAACCACAGCTTCGATGCAGCCCTGGTGCAGGTTTCCGGCCTGGAAGGCGACCCCGATCCCTTCCGGTTCTGGCACAGTTCGCAGACGGCTCCCGGCCAACTGAACTACGGTGGCTGGTCAAACCCCTACGCGGACGGCCTGATGGAACGCTCCCGCATTGAGCTGGACGCCGAGGAGCGGCGCTACCTCCTCCATCGCTTTCAGGATGTCTTCCTGGCCGACCTGCCGGCTCTGCCCATCAGCTCGCCGGTCTATGCCTACGGCGTGCACGGACGCGTCCGCAACGTCCAGGTCGGCCAGCTCAACAGCCCGGAGGAACGACTGGACACTTTTGCGAACTGGTTCATCGCGACCACGCGCGTGACGATCGCGGGAGATGCGGCCGGCTTTCCGCGCTGATTGGACCGGGTGCGGGACTCAACCCCGGCACCCGTGTCTGCGCTACAATGACATCTGTGCAGCATGCGGCAAGCATGTGCTATGCAGCCGTTTCCCAATCCGCCCCGACAAGGCCCAGGAGAAATCCGATGTCCATCCATTCGCGTCTGGCTCTGGCAGCCATTCTGACCGTGCTGATCGGTGTGTTGGCAGCCTGTGGCCCAACCGGGATCATCATTCCGGAGCGTCCGCCGGAAGAGGGGATGATGGCCGACATGGACATGGACATGGATATGGATGCGCCTGAAGCAGAGATGGACGACGGCATGATGGGTTGCACCGTCACCGTGATTGAAGACGGTACGCGTTACCGGCGCGGCCCAAGCAGGGATGAAGGTGCGCTGGGCATGCTGGCCGGCGGCACAACCCTCAAACGGGTCGGGGTGTCCGCATCGGCGGACGGCGTGTGGTTCGAAGTGGAGTACGAGGAAGG
>DAOUIC010000204.1:0-1984 GCA_034428255.1 Anaerolineales bacterium | reverse complement strand
CAATGGGGATAGGCTTCGGACCAAGGGCCCTCCAGTGTTTCGAACTCCAAGAGAAACAGGTACTCCTCGGCCACCAGCAGGTTGAGATCCTTTATTTCAGGCGTGGGTTCCGGTCTGCCGAGGAAACCGGGCCGACGACAGGCTGCCACCGAGGCCACGACGCCGGCCGTGCCCAAGAATCTGAGCACCGACCGACGGCTCACGGCCGTTGCCGCGGAAAGTCGAGTGGGGTTCACGAGTAGTGTTTCCAATATGGTGTCGGGCTTGCCATCGCACCAAGTGGTGCGCAGCCAGCCACTGAAGTCCAAATCCTTGTTTCGCTCGGATTCTACAGAATGGCGCTCGTGCCATGGCCCGCGTCTGCTTCGGTCCTGTCGCGGATACTTCACCCCCGAAACCAATTTCTCCATGGGCCATCCCGGATGATCATCCGCCGTCCCCATGAACATTGGTCGGACATCACAACCTTATAATGCGACAGTTCCAGTTCCTGCACATCCCCAATCCTGCCTGTCCATGCCCATTGCCAATCCCATGCCGCAAGGTGCCGCGTTGCACCGTGAAGCCGACACCGTTCTCGGGATTTTGGGAACCGCC
Organism: Anaerolineales bacterium; assembly: GCA_034428255.1. Taxonomy (GTDB): domain Bacteria; phylum Chloroflexota; class Anaerolineae; order Caldilineales; family Caldilineaceae; genus Bin34. Next base: position 1,387 of record DAOUIC010000204.1, on the reverse strand, counting down.
GGTGAAATAGTGTCCGGGTACTTTGCCAAGGACACGGACGTGGAGTTCAAGAACATCGACGAACCCGTGACCGCAGCGGACCGGGAGTGCAGCGCGTTCATAACCTCCAGCCTCAGAAATGCCTTTCCGGACGACGGCATCCTTTCGGAAGAAGAACTCGACACGGCCGAACGGTTGGGCAAGGAACGGGTTTGGATCATTGATCCCCTCGACGGCACCCAGGAATTCGTGATTGGACTGCCCCAGTTCGTGATCATGGTGGGCTTGGCGATCCATGGGAAGCCATGCCTGGGCATCGTCTTGCAACCGACCTCGGGCCTGGTATACATCGGGATTCCAGGCACGGGTGCCTGGGTCCACCGGGACGGTTGCACGCTTCCGGCCCGTGCCGGCCACCGGAATGAACTGTCCCGTATGCGGGCGGCGGTGTCGCGCAGCCACCTCACCGCATTGATGGAGACCTGTCTCGATGACGCGGGATTCGCGGAGCGTACGCGCATCGGCAGCGCCGGCCTCAAGGCGGGCCTGGTGGCCGAAGACCGGGCGGATTGCTGGTTCCACGCATCCATCGGCCTCAAGGAGTGGGACGTCTGCGCACCGCATGCCGTTCTGGAAGCCGCAGGCGCCACCGTGACGGACTGTTGGGGCCGTAACCGCAGATACAATCAAGCCGACTTCCACCTGCGCCATGGTGTGATCGCCTCCAACGGGCGTCGACATGCGCAGTTGATTAACCACATCAGCCGCGTGTGCGCCGACCATGGTTTCCACGGGGACAATGGGTTTGCCTAAGGCTTTCGCGGCACCAACCGACCAAACCGGCGGACTTCAGTGAACCGTTCACCCGGATGGCCCAACCTGTTGGGCCTGGTTGATCCCGATCCCAAGGACCCGAGCGGCCTCCAATCCGCCTTGGGCCACCCGCCCGGCTGGGCGGTGTTTCAGCGCAGCCTGTTCAGCGATGCCACCGTGTACCGGGACGACGATTGGACCGGCCTGTCGGACGCGGGCACAGCAGTGATCTGCTGCCTTGAGTGGGAGCCCGGCTCGGGCGGCACGGTTCCCGGTTTCGAACACTTGCCGGCCTTTGCCAGCCGCTGCCGCGAATATGTGCAGGGCACGCGGGGATGCCACATCTGGGTTGTGGGCGACGAACCCAACCGGTCGAGCCAATGGCCGGGGGCCGCGGCCGATCCGCATCCCGATGCCGAAGGCACGTTGGAGGTGCTGCCGCCGCGGTACTTGCCCGGCCGATTCTCTCAACTGACCGGTCACGCCCCCCCTGCAACCGCCTCCGACACACAGCCGATCACCCCCGAACAGTATGCCGAGTGCCTTAAGCAGGCCGGGGCCGCAATCAGATCGGTACCGGACCACGAGGACGACC
>DAOUIC010000203.1:0-2813 GCA_034428255.1 Anaerolineales bacterium | reverse complement strand
TTTGTACCGGGAGCAGACCATCGGTTGCAGCAGGTTGCTCGCGTATGGTCGGAGGCGGGCCTGCTCCCAGGACGGCGGCCAGGCGCTGATGATCCGGAGCATGGCCACGGCTGAACCAGGCCAGCGCCCGGCTTTCGTGAGCCCCTGTCACCAGGAACACCCCGGAACCGGTCATGACGCGTGCTTCAAACCGGACCGTGTCGGTTCGCTCCACCGTGTCGGTCAGCCGACCTTCAATGACGAGGTGTACGGCCTTGGGTGTGGCGACCAGCCACCCATCCTGGTAATGGCCGGAAGAGGTCAGGTCGGCGGCGGCCCAGTACAGGGGCTCGCCTTCGGACGCCTTGGCGGCGATCGCCCGCTGGATGTCGGCAGGACAGTCGCGGATGGTGTCCATCGAACTCAGAACATCGCTTCCAGTTGGCGGCGCACGCGACCTTCGAGCTCGGCCCGGGGCGGCAGCAGGTAGCGGTTGCCATGGATGTCAATAAGGAGAAGCATCCCGTTCGGCAGGTCCCGGAGGTTGGCGTGTTCGTTCTGGACCTCAAAGCTTGTCGGACCGGCGTCGGTTTGGACAGTCCAGTGCGACCGGCCGAACTTCTCCGTCAGTTTTTCGATACGGGTGATGTGCGGCGCGAAGTAGCGCCTCCGAAGTTCCTGGCGGATTAGTTCCGCGGTTTCGGTGGGGAGGTCCGCGAGGTCTGCCAGCAGACCGTGTTCGACTCCTTCGGAATCCCGAATGGAAATGAGCTCGTCGGGTGCGGAGAAGGGAAAGGTCCGGTGGAATTCGGCGGGTTCGATGGCAGTGCCATCCCCGAGCACCGCGCGCACCAGTCCTCCAGGTGTGTGTTCGCACCGGAAATAGTCCGGGGCCACCACGGCGGGTCGGGTGAGTCCCTGGTCCCGGTCCTGCAAGGGTTTGTCTCTGTCGCTTGAGGTCATGCGATCTATTCTCCTACGCCGATGGTCTCCAGGGCGGCCCGTTGGTGTTCCACCAGCCGACGATAGCTGCCGTCGTAATCCATGAGTTCTTCGTGCGTACCGCTCTCCACCACCCTTCCGTCTTCCATGAAGTGGAGACGGTCGGCCATGCGCAGGGTGGACAGGCGATGGGCAATCACCACTACGGTGCGGCCGTGCGCGACACGTTCGATGGCCTGCTGGATTTGTTGTTCCGTGTCCGAGTCCACATTGGCCGTCGCTTCGTCCATGAGCAGGATGGGAGGATCCAACAGCAGGGCGCGGGCGATCGCCAGCCGTTGTCGCTGGCCTCCCGACAGGGCATGTCCACCCGGTCCCAGTTGTGTTTCATAGCCGTCCGGAAGCTCCACAATGAAGTCGTGTGCATTGGCTGCCTGAGCAGCCGCAACGATGTCCACGCGGCCGGCGTCCGGACGGGCATAGGCAATGTTGTCGGCCACACTTCCCAGGAACAGGTGTGTTTCCTGCAGAACAACCCCAACCCGACCCTCAAGGGCACGCGGTGGAAGGTCGCGCATGTCGGCACCGTCCAACAGGACTCGGCCCTCGTCCGCCGTATAGAGGCCGGCGATCAGGTTGAGCAACGTGGACTTGCCGGCGCCGGTGGGGCCGGCCAAGCCCACGGTTTCCCCCGGCCCAACCGTCATGTTCACGTCTTGGAGAACCGGCTGGCCGGGCTCGTAGGCGAACCCCACTTGTTCCAGGACGACGTGTCCGGGCATTCGGGTTGCGGTCGTCTCCCCGCGGGGTTGGCGCGTCGCGCCCCCGGCATCGACGAGCCGGAGCAGTCGATGGGCTGCAGTGGACACTTGGGCCCAATCCCCGATCATGATCACGATTTCGCCGACCGGCTGGAAGAACCGTCCCAGATAGCCGGCGAAGGTGATGAGGAGTCCAAGGGTCACCTGCTCGCGGGCAATCATCCAAGCGCCGGCGGCCCAGACGCCGACCAGAACCAATTCCGTAACCAATTCCATGGGTGGCCGGAGGGTTCCGAGCATGGTGTCTGCCCGAAGACCCAAACGGGCTGCCATGCGGTTGGGCTGGGCGAAACGGGCGCGCTCGCGCTGCTGTCGACCAAAAGCCCGTACGACGCGAATCCCTGTCAGGGAGTCGCTGGTTACCGTGCGCAGGTGTGCTTCCGCACGGAACATGCGTTCATACAACGAGTTGACTTCGGGGACGATGCGGTGGAGCAGCGTGAACAGAATTGGGAACGGCAGGAGCACCGCCAGGGCCAGTTGCCAGTCCAAGGCCAACATGGCAATCAGGGAGCCGACCAGGAACAGGGCCCCGTGGATGGACGAAGGCAGGATGATGTGGAACAGCAGGGCGATGTCCGAGGCGTCCTGCTCGAGCCGGGCCATGAGTTCGCCCGTATGCCGGTCTGCGAAGAACCGCATGGGCAGGCGCTGGATGGCAGCGAAGGCGGTGCGCTTGAGCCGGATTTCCAGGTCGTGGATCAGGGACGCGTTGGTCAACCCCCAGGCGATGCGCAAGGCTGCCTCTGCCAACCGGGCCAAGAGGATAAGGCCGATGGCCAAGCCCAACCGTCCTGTGTGCAGACCCTCCGGAGCCAAGACCTCGTCAAAGAGGAATTGTCCGGCCAGATAGGGTGATGCGACCGCTGCCGCGCCACCGCCGGCCAATGCCAGAGCCACGACGGGTAGACGCCACCACTTGCTGTCCGGCATCAACTGGAACAGGCGGATCAGAATGTTGCCGGATGGTGGGCCATCGGGGTCCGATCCGTCTGTTGCCGCCTGCGGGCCCCCCGGTGCTTCGGGCCGGCTCTCGGACATCGCAGGTATTTCACCCGCGCGGATGCGATT
>DAOUIC010000202.1:0-1833 GCA_034428255.1 Anaerolineales bacterium | reverse complement strand
TGAACGTTAGCAACCTGCGCGTCCCATGCGCCAGCATGGTCGCGACGATGTTGGCGTCATGGATCTGCTTGCCGCCTATGGGAATCGAGCGGCACAGCGCGATGAGGGTCTCGGTCACCACGGGCCCATCCTCAAGCACCTCAAAACTGCGGGTCAATCTGTCCACGTCATCCAGCGCGTCCTCAAGCATGATGGCAACCGACCAAGTCTGAGGCCGTGTCATGACAGACAGGTATTCCCGTACAACCTGCCGACTAATCCTCAGCGGTTCATCGCCATCGAACGCGAGAGAGAGACACTCCCTGGCCATCTCGTGATGAGGGGCTTGAGCGATGCGGGAGTTTACGAGGACGTTGGTATCTATGAACATCAGGGCGAAATCCTATCCTCGTACATGTCTTCCCGCTTGAGACTCAGTCCCTCCGGCCACACCGCGGTGGGGTGGACAGGCCAAACCTCGTCCAGCCCAGGCTTGCGAGTCGCCTCCGGGCGACTGTCTTTTCTGAGGAGCAGCGTCTCGTCGTCCATATTCACCTCGGCCGTCTTCCAGCCGGCAGCACCCCAGGCCAATGCTTGGCTATGCCCGTGGCCACCGCCTTGGTTGGACCACCAGGGCCGATGAAGACGCGCGGACGCAGGCAGCTCGAAGCCTATGATTGCCTCGATCTCTCCGAAGGTGGTTCTCCACTCCTGGTCCGGAAGGCTGCAAAGATGCGTGTACAACCTTTGATACTTGCCCCGGATCGCCATCTCCCGGTACTTCTGCTCTCGATCCATCTCCATGGCAAGCCTCCATTCACTTCGTCTTCGACCGGTACCGAATACCATTATAGTTTAGTTAGTTAGTTAGTTATTTTTCAAACAAATACGGCTCTATCCGAGGCACTGTTTCCTTCCCACTGATGCAGGAAACCACCCCACCGTGGGCGGGTCGGCGCACTGCATCCTATTGTGTCCAGCACCGACGGCTTCGACGATACTCGGCATGGAGCACCCGCCGTCTGAGGGCCCAAATCAACGAAAGGAAAACCGTACCGGGACTGTGCAGTCCCGGCAGTCACCAACACTGCCAGCTGAAAGAACTGCAACTGTTGTGCTGAAGCACACCGGTCACCAGTGTGGCATCCCGATAGTGGAGGTCAGGTCGGCTCGGCCTCCTGCACCACCGCCAGCATCTCTTCCACGGAGGTGAACTTCACACGGGGGCGTCCCTGTTCCGCTCCGCGCGCCGTTTCCAGGGCATCCAGCTTCTGCCAGTCCTCCCAAGTCACCACCTCCGGCTGCCGGCTCCGGATTTCCTCATCTACCTGCTCGGGATGCGGACGCACGGGAAACAGGTGCCTGCCTTCGACCACATCCGCCACCAGATGCGTCACGGTTTCCTTGGAATCCGGCCGGTTGGTCCCAATCACCCCGGACGGACCCCGCTTGATCCAACCCGCCACGTAGTGGCCGGCGATCTGGCGGCCGGTATCCATGTCGACAACCCGGCCCTCCTCGTTGGGGATGATGCCCCAGTCCTCCCGGAACGGCACATCCGGCAGCGGCACGCCGTAGTAGCCGACCGAACGAAAGACCAGACCGACGTCCAGCCACTCCTCAAATTCGGTGGCACTGGCCCGCAGGCCGCCGCGGCCGTCGTCGACCAATTCGTTGTGCACGAGCTTCATGCGGGCAACGCGTCCTTCATCGTCCCCTTCCATCGCCACGGGCGAGGTCAGGAAACGAATTGTCAGCGTTCGCGACTTCGATGCATCCACCGGATGGGCAAAGGACCGGATGATGTCCAGCTTGGTGGCCAACGTCCGGTCGTCGGACTGCGCCGCGAACTTC
>DAOUIC010000201.1:0-4495 GCA_034428255.1 Anaerolineales bacterium | reverse complement strand
TCGACATGCAGTACGTCGCCTACTGGCACCAGGACCAACTGTCGGACGAGGACTTCATCCGGACCTGGCGCAGGGAGGACGCCTCGAGCATGCCGGCCGACGTGTTCGACGAATAGCAACCTGGCGACAGCTTGGTTCGGAAGCATCCGTGCCAAGCACGAGGGGACGGCCAACATCCGTCCCCTCGTTTTTGCGGTCCGGAACGCACAGCGTTCCAGTGGTTCAGGCCTTCGGCACCAAATGCGGACGGTGGCCGCGCGTCACGCAACTGCGGTTGACCACAACCTGTGCCACATCTTCCCGATCGGGCAGTTCGAAGTTCAGGTCGCGCAGCAGGGTCTCAAGCACCGAATCCAGGCTGCGGGCTCCGGCAGCGGACATGAACGCCTTTTCGGCCAGCGCGTCCAATGCCCCCTCGGTCAGTTTGAGGTCGACTCCCCACTGGGCAAAACGCCACTGCGCCTGGCGCACAATGCTGTTGCGGGGCTCGGTCAGGATGGTCCGCAGCGCATGCCGATCCAAGGCCTCCAGCGACACGTGAACGGGCAATCGACCCATGAATTCCGTCATGAAGCCGTACTTGACAAAGTCCTCGGCGATTACCTGTCTTCTCAACTCCCCATCGGCCCGGTTTTGGTCTTCCGTCCGCTGCAGTTCGGCTTCGTGCCTGGCTTCGGCCTCGTCCACCGGAAGCACCCGTCCTGAGCGATTGCGCGCCTCACCCGATCCCTGCCCGGTGGCGAATCCGATTTGCCGATGCCGACTGCCCAGACGCTTGGCGATGACATCCGTAAGTTCGTCGAAGACGCCTCCGCAGATGAACAGGATATTGGTCGTGTCCACCTCGACAGGCTTGGTCTTGCCCGTGATCTTCGCACCGTCGGGCGATACCCGCAGCGTGGCGCCTTCCAAAATCTTGAGGAGTGCCTGCTGCACCCCGTCGCCCCCCACGTCCCAACGCATCGGCTTGGTGCGGGCCTTGTCGATTTCATCGATGAAGATGATCCCGCGCGCCGCCCGGCCCACGTCCATGTCCGCCGCGTGCAGCAGGCTGGACAGCATGCTTTCCACATCCTCGCCAAAGTAGCCGGCAGGGGTCAGGCTGGTGGCGTCGACCGACGCAAAGGGCACCTTGAGCAGGTGGGCAATGGTCTTGACCAACAGGGTCTTGCCGCAGCCGCTGGGACCCAGCAACAGCACATTCTTCTTGGCCAGCACCGGGTCGGTCTCCCCGTTTCCGGGTTCGCCTGCATCGGCCAGCTTGTTCAACCGCAGGTAGTGATCGTGAACAGCTATCGCCAAGGCCTTCTTGGCTTCGCGCTGCCCCACCACATGCAGGTCCAGGTAGGCCACGATGTCCCTGGGAGACGGTAGCGGAAGACGCCCTCCGGCCTTGGCGTCCTGCGTCTCCGGTTGCCGCGCCGCTTCGGTGTCGACGACCGGTTCCCAGCCACGGCCGGGAAGGGCAACCGGGTTCCGCACGGGCTGAAGCCCCTGACCGGAAGACGGCCAGACAGGTTCCGGCGGCGCGGGCAGGTCCTTGACCGGAAGCCCTTTCTGGGCCTGGTTCACATGATCGGCCTGCACGATGGCGAACGCGCACTCGCGGCAAATGCACACGCCGGACTTCAGGCTTTCCGTCAGTTCGGATGCATCCGCGGGCACCTGCCCACAAAAACTGCAGGGGACCGTGTCCTTGTCCAAGTGCGAAATATCGTCCTCCTGTCCAGGCCGTTGAAACGCTCCGCACCAGGCCGTCTACTCGCTCTCGGACCGGTCCTGGCTCGGCACATGGATGGTGCCGTCGCGCACGGACACGATGTGGTCCGTATCCCCCAGCACCTGGTCGACCAGGCCGTATTCCTTGGCCTCCAGGGCATCCATGTAGCGATCCCGCTCGAAGTCCCCCTCGACTTCGCGCCAGTCCCGACCCGTGCTCTGGCCCACCAGGATGAACAACTGGGTCTGCAGGCGCTCCTGTTCGCGGAAAGCCCGGCGCACGTCCTCCGTGTAGCCCTGCATGCCGCTGCTGGCCGGATGGAGGTGCACACAGGCGTGGGGCAGCGCAAAGCGCTTGCCCTTTTCCCCGGCGCTCAGCAGCACGGTGCCCATGCTGGCCGTCACGCCGACGGCGAACGTGCTGACTTCCGCCTTGATCATCTGCATGGTGTCGTAGATGGCCAGTCCGGCATAGACGCTGCCGCCGGGGCTGTTGATGAACATCCTGATTTCCTGGCTGGAGTCCTCCCGGTCCAGGAACAGCAGTTGGGCCACAATGAGGTTGGCGACCTGATCGGTAACGGGCGTACCCAGAAAGATGATGCGCTCCTTGAGCAGCAGGCTGTAGATGTCGTAGGCCCGTTCGCCACGTCCCGTGGTCTCGATGACCATCGGCACGACGTTCTGCGGATTGTGCAATCCCGCGGGATCAAACATACAGGCGATTCCTTCGCTGTTGGTTGGGGCCGGGTCGGTTTATCCGGCCCGGTCTAATGAGGATAGAACACGAAGGCCGTCTCGACTGTATGCATTTCGTCATTGAAGGCCGCACGCATGAACATCGCACGCGCCGCGTTGCCGATGGCTATGCAGTCACAAACCGCCGGCGGCTACCTGCCGACCGCAGTCCGGCAAGGCACGGGGAATCGGGAGGATCAGGCCCCGCCCAGGTTGGTCAAACCGATCCCGGCACGGCACGCGCCGCTCACCGCGGACCCGGTTGCACAGGCCAACATGGATGCTCTCAACCTTGGGCTACCGCTGCAACTTCCTCGTCCTGTTCCACATCGGCCTCGTCTCCGCCGACATCCTCGGGGAGTGGCAGGGAATGGGCGCCGTCGGTGACCATCTTCAGCAGTCCATCCCTGCCGACGTTCCGCAATTCGTCCGCCAAGCGCAACTCAACCAGGCGTTCCACAACAACTTCCGGTTCGGGACTGTCATCGTTCGCGTACTGGTTCAGCAAGCCGGGCGCTTCCGCTTCCGCGGCGGCCCTAAGCCGCTCCTCGGTTCCGGTGGGAAGCTCGATTTTTTCCCGCTCGATGAACTCCCAGAGCAGCAGATTTTGTCTCAGGTCCTGTTCGGCCGTCGGCCTTGAGGATTCAAGGTATTCCTCCTCCGTCATGCCCAAAATGCGGAGGTAGCTCTGGAGATCCCTAATGCCCATGGACCGCAAACCGGTCGCCTGTCGCTCCACGAACTGCTGCACCGCCCGTTCAACCGACACCCGGCCGTATTCCAGGACAGTGTGACCTTCGAGGCCTTCCAGGGCCGCATTGAGTTCTTCGTTCAACACCTGGGCCGACTTTCGACGGGCGACTTCGGCCCACAGTTCATCCTCGTACTCCGCCAGCGTACGCTGGGGTTCATCCTCACCCAGTCTGCGGGCCAGCAGGGCGGCATCCCACTCGGCCGCGACCCACCCTTCCACATCCTTGACGGAAATCTCGAATTTCACGGACCGTCCGGCGTGGACACTGGAACTGTCTTCGGGCCAAGCCAGAACAAAGGCCCGTTCCTGGCCGGTTGCCACCCCCAGAAGCTCTTCGTCCAGACCCGGCGGCGACAAGGGTTCCTCTTCGTCAAGGTCCACAATCCAGTCATCGTCTTCCAGCATCACCTCGTCCGTGGGCTCGCCGGCTTCATCCAGGAATACGCTGTGCACCGTCAAGGTGAGGGTGTCGCCCCATTCGGACGGCCGGTCCACCGTCCGCCGTTCGCCGGATTGATGCATCATCTGTTGACGGAACTCCTCACGCTCCTCGTCGGTCGGCTCAAGTTCCCGCGGCTCGAGCCGGAAGTCACGATAGGTGTCGATCAACGACACATAGGGCTCAAGGGTTATCAGGAAGGTCCACTGCACCGGATCGGTTGACCGCTCCACCAGGCTCGCCGCTTCGACGGCCTCGATGCCGGCCGACCTCAAGTAGGCCCCTATGGCCTGTTCCACCAAGGCAGGTTCGGCCTCCTCCAGGAGCGCCTCGCGCCCCAGGAACCGCTCAACCACGCGATAGGGCACCTTGCCTTTGCGGAAGCCGGGGATGTTGATGGTCCGGCCCAGGCGGTTCCCGACCGCGGCCAAGGCGCTGTTGACCGTCTTGGGATCCGGTTCCACCGTGACCCTGATCTCGCGATTTGCCGCCGGAGCAGTCTGGAACTTCACCCGATCTCTCCCAGGAATTGTCGAAAGGGATTTGCAAACGCGGCCGGGGTTCGGGCGCGCACCGTGCTGCGCCTGCAAGGCACAACTTCCACCAACTACGATACAGTCGCACAATGTTAACACACAACACAGCAGGCAAATCGGCGCAGTTTAAGGTTCGTCGCAATTGCCGTCACCTGTGTTGACAGCCTCTCCTGGCCGCCCGACGGCTCGACAACGGTAGGGTCCGGCTGAACAAACGACCTCGCCGGCCTCTGCCGTATGGGCCGGAATGTGCTACAACATGGACGCACCCGCGTTGTCCGCCGCCGTTCTGCTTCATTCCGAACGCGG
>DAOUIC010000200.1:0-3708 GCA_034428255.1 Anaerolineales bacterium | reverse complement strand
CTTGGCCTCCGGATCGGACTCCTTCTCCGCCAGGTGGCGGTCGTACCGCCATTCGCAGATCGTCAACACCAGATTCCAAACGAACCGGTTGGCGCCCGCAATCCGAGCGCAGTAGGCGGCTTGGGCGCGGTTGTCGAACCGCACGCGGTACCGCTCGTTGCGTACCTGGGGCTCGCCGTGGGGGAGTGGCTGGATTGTAGAATGGGGGTCGGCGGTCATTCGGTTGCCTCTACAACCTGGCCGTCAGGGAGCCGTGCGGTGTTCCAGCACCCGCGGCTTCCGCCCATGTACAACAGGCCCCGTGCCAACCGCGGGGCCGTGTGCCCAACATATTAGTCAAGTATATAATCCCCTTCCATTACTCTGTCTGGACCGAGCCAACGGGAACGTTGATCTCCGGGAGTCGGCACTACGCTGTCAACTGCCGGTGGCGCCCGCTCGCAGCTAGAAAGGCATGGCGGGTTGCACGGATGAATCGGATTTGTCCGGTTCCGGAAATTCGCGCGCGATCCACTCCACTACCTGGTTGTCGATCCAGGCGGCCCTGTCCAGGTCCGGCAGGCCAGTCTGCCGTGTACCCATGAGTTCTCCCGGTCCCCGCTGCTTCAAGTCGTGTTCGGCGATTTCGAAACCATTGTCCAACGATGTCAGGAGTTCCAGTCGTTCCCGGGACTCCTGATCGTCCGTGCCACAGAACAGTACGCAGGTTCCGGGGTGGTTTCCCCGCCCGACCCGACTGCGCAACTGGTGCAGTTGGGCCAACCCGTAGTGCTCGGCGTTTTCGATGAGCATCAACGTTGCATTGGGTACATCGATGCCGACTTCGATAACCGTTGTGGCTACCAACACGTCTATGGACCCCTGGCGGAATCCCTCCATCGCCGCGTCCGCCTCGGGCTGGTCCATGCGCCCATGGAGCTTGGCCAACCGCAGGTCGGGGAACACGTCGCGGACCAGCCACTCGAACTCCGTTTCGACCGCACCCACCGATGCCTCGTGCCGGTCCGCGTCGATTCGGGGATAGACAATGCAGGCCTGTCGGCCTTCCGCAACTTGCCGCCTCAGGTGACGGTGCACCTGCCGACGATCCTCCGGTCTGCGGAGCAGGGTCCGGATGGGAAGCCGGCCGGCCGGCCGGCTTCGAATTTCGGAGACGTCGGAAAAGCCGGTCAGGATCCTGTTGAGCGAGCGCGGAATAGGAGTGGCCGACATCGATATCAGGTGTGGTGTGAGATTCCCCGGTGCGCCATGCAGCTCGTCGGAGACGCTTTCCCGCTGGTTCACGCCGAATCGGTGTTCCTCGTCGACCACCAGCAATCCAAGACGGTGGAACCGCACTTGCGACTGCACCAAGGCCGTGGTGCCAACCACGATGCGGCTTTGGCCGTTGGCCAGCCGCGTACGGACTTCGGACTGCTCCGCCTGGGTCTGGGAACCCGCCAGCAGGTCCACTTGGACCGGATCCAATGCCTGATCACCTTTCATGCCTCGGACCAGCGCGTCAAGCGTGTCCCGATGTTGGCGCGCCAGCAACTGCGTGGGCGCAATCATCACGGCCTGAAGCCCCAGGTCCGCTGTCAGAATCATGGCCGCTGCGACGACCGCGGTCTTGCCGCTGCCGGCTTCGCCGCGCAGAATACGCCGAGCCGGAACATCGTCGTCCAAATCATCCAGGATTTCAATCATCGCGCGTTGCTGTTCTTCCGTGAGCCGAAAGGGCAGCGAAGCGGCATACTCGGCGATGAACGTTGGTCGAGCCGCCATGCGCGGTGCCTGCCGCTCGAGCCACGCCCTGCGGCCGGCCCGGATGCGGTTGTGCATTTCATACAGTTCCTGGAACGCCATCCGTCGGCGTGCCCTCATCCACTCCTCCTCCTCCGCAGGTTGGTGGAGCATCTTAAGCGTCATCCACAGGGAAGGAATGTCATAGCGCTGTCGCAGGTCCCCCGACAAGGGATCGTTGAGCTGCTGGTGCAACCGCGCATCCAGGAGGCCGCCAACCAGCTTGCGCACAAAACTGTTGGTCAGGCCGGCCGACAGCCGATAAATGGGAAAGCAGGTGTGACGGGGCATTAGCCCGCGGGCGGCAAGGTCAAGATTTTGTCGAACGGTTCGGCCGTCAATTGGTTGCATCTGGGGATTGTTGATAAAGCACCGCGTTCCCCGCTGTTCGACTTGGCCGTAAATGTGGTAGAGAGCCCCTTCATCAACCGCATTGAAGACCCACTGATTCCACCAAATCAACTCGACTTCCCCGGAACCGTCCACAATCCGGGCCCGGATTCCCGTCTTTCCCACATGTTTGCCGTAACGGAAACGAGCCTTGCTGCCGGTCACAACACGTCCCATCACGGACACGGCGCGTCCGGGTTCCAGTTCACTCAGTTGCAGGTTGTCGAACATCTGATACCGCCTGGGGAAAAAAAACAAAAGATCCCCCAAGGTGTGGACATCCAGTTGTGCCAGCCTTTCGGCCATCGCCGGTCCCACGCCTCGCGCAGCCGTGACCGGATCATTCAGATCGGCATCGGCTGCAACCAGGTCCCGCCCGGCATGTCGATCGTTCATGGCCGCGTGCAGTTCATCCTCTTCTTCCTCCGCGTCCAAGTCCGCCCCGCTTCGGGTCGAGCCCTCGCACCAGCCGCGCAGGTGCCGAAGCAGGGACGGCCGCAAATGCTCGCAGTCGTCATACAGTCCCAACAACTCCGCGACCGTCTCAATGGCATCCGTGGCCAAACCGGCCGTCTGGGCCGCGTGGGCCCAGCTGATCCCCAACTTCCGCATGCCCCAGGGGGTGCTGCGATTGGCAAATCCCTGTGCTTCTTCCAGATCGAGAACCAACCGCAGGCGCGCCATGAGCGCCATGTCAGCCTGACTTGGCGCGTTGCCAATCACAGGCATCCCTCCACCACCAGGACACCGACCACATTGGGCCCCAGTTGGGCCGCCAATCCGGGCGGATACGGCAGGTCCACCACGCTGAGGCCCGGGTTTTCCTGGGGCAGGCGTTCCCGCAGACGGGTCACCACATCGGCATAGGCATGGTGCATGATGCCTATCTTTTCGATCTGCGTGTATTCCAGGACATGGGCGCACAGTGTGTCAGTCAACTGCTCCCGGCTACAAACTTTCTCGATGGGGACCAACCTGCCTTCCTCCATCGTCAACAGGGGCTTGATCCCCAACAGTGATCCCAGGCGGCTCAAAGAGGCCGTGAGGTCGGTGCTTCGCTCAAGATAATGGAGGCTTTCGGCGAAGAAGGAGGCGAACAACCTGGGAGCCGTGCCGGTCACCTCGCGGGTAATCCGATTCATGCCCGAGCCTGCGGCGGCCGCCGCGGCCGCCGTCTCAACGAGAAATCCCAGTCCCAAGGAAACACTGCGCGAGTCGATGACGCGTACGGAAACACCTGCCAAGTCCCTGCTCGCGTTCGCCACTGCCTGGTGGATGGGACTCACCATGCAACTGCTGTGAATCGCGACGATGCTATGGCTCTCGCGGGCCGCCAACTCGAGGGTCGCCCGCACCGCATCGGGCTTCGGCGGTACCACTTCCGGCATGGCGGCGGACGTGCATCGTCCCGAACGAACCAACCGGTCGAACATGGCATCCGCCGTGAGTTCCGTATCCTCCATCTCCTGCCCAAGCAGGCGGATGCGATGGGGAATCGTGAAGACCGGCAGGCCCGTCCAAAGAAAGGCATTGCTG
>DAOUIC010000199.1:0-1551 GCA_034428255.1 Anaerolineales bacterium | reverse complement strand
GCCGTTCAAGTCCTGCCGACCCGCCGTCACGGTGAGTGGCTCGCGCCCGGCACTTCAAGAAGCGTAACCACCCTCCCGGCATCGGTCTTGGCCCAAGGCCGACAGCCTTGTATGCCGATCAGGATTAGCGTGCCGGCACGGCCGACGTGCGAAGAGACTCCTCAAGCTCGGCCAGCTGCTCTTCAGGCACTGAGTCCCGGAACGCCTCGATCAGATGGGCCGGGGCTGCAACACCGAACCGGTATTGGCTCATGTAACGGCGCAGTCTGTCTGTGAACTCCTCATTGCCGATGTCCAGCCAAATTTCGCCCAGCAGAACCGCGGGACGCCGATAGTGGGTGGCGTGGTAATGGTCGAAGTTGTGATGGGGTTGGTTCAGCCACCATGGCTCATCTCCGGCAAACTCGTCTCCGAAACCCTCATGGAGGTGCCGCCAGTAGGCAATGAACTGTGACCCGCTGAAATTCTGGTCGATGGCTTCCATCATGTAGACATAGGACAATTCGGCCAATCCCTCATCCAAACCGGGATGATGGATGGGATCATTGTGCACTTGGAGATAAATCCATTGGTGGGCCACTTCGTGTGTCACCGCAAAGGCCGTGTCAAAGGGATGATCCCGGTATCGCGCGATGCCTATCTGTATCAAATTGGAATATTCCATCGCCGTTTCCCTGAGCGGAGACGAGACAAGGGTCAAATGCGTATAGGGATAGGGCATCCAGGCCTCTGAGAAGAAGGCCATCGCCTGCGCCGCCTGGTCCAGTGCCCGCAGCGCAACCGTCTCGTCTTCGGCATGGTAAAAGGTTTGAACCCGAACACCGCCCACATCCATGCTGGCGACCCGGTACAGGGGACTGGCCTGCAGGACAAAACCCCGTACCGGGCCGGTCACCCACTGCCGGCGCGTGTGACCAGGGGCCACCGCCTCCTCGTGCACGGGAGTGCCACTGCCCACAAGAACCAATTCGGCAGGGGCCGTGGCGGCCACAGTCATGAGTACGGCGTCGTGGAACCGCATGTCGGTATAGGATGGAATCGCCTGTATCCACCAGCCCTCTGCATTTGTACCCGGGGCTCCCGGTGCATGCACCGCCAATTCAGGGTAGAAGTGCGGCAGATTGATCATGTCCTGATTGGCCCCATTGCGCACATGGACATCTTCGTTTGACAGTTGGGCGTAGTGAAGGTGCCAAGTGAGTTCAACGCGAACCCACCGGCCTGCATCCAGAGGCGCTGCCAAGGGTAGTGCGGCCACGGTTGCCGAAGGCGAAAGGACGTACTGGACGGGCTCCCCGTCCACCCGCACTGCATCCAAGTGCATGTTGGTGTGCATCCGCGGATGATTGGCAGGAAGTCGGAACACGATTGAGGACCAGGAATCCGCACTGTTGTTGCGCAGTGCAATGACAGCCTTTCCTTCGAGCACCCTCCGTTCCGGGAAAATTTGCACAGACATGTCATAACGGGTCAGGTGGGACAGATCCATCAGCATGGATTGAAATCCGGGGCGCAGGCCCTCGGCATACGTCGAGAGAGACGGAAAACCTT
>DAOUIC010000198.1:0-2710 GCA_034428255.1 Anaerolineales bacterium | reverse complement strand
AGGGAGAGCAGTTTGCCGGCCTTACCGGTCGGCGGCGGAAGCAGTTGATGTTGCTCCATCGGGCGTTCCACGGACCTTTCGATGCGCCGCGGGCCGCATCGGTACTCGACCTCGACATCAAACGCACACGTCGCCTTCTTGCCGGGCTCGCAGACAGCGGGTGGCTTGCCCGTGTGCGACGGGGCTGGTACATAGGTGTGCCCATTGAGGCATCTGCGCCAGGACAGTGGCGAGAAGACCCATGGGTGATTGCTGCCACGCTCTTCTCTCCAGGCTACATCGGCGGGTGGAGTGCTGTTGAGCACTGGGGACTTACCGACCAGATATTCAATGTGATCTACGTGGTCGCGGGGCGGAAGGTTGCCCCCACCCGACAGTCGATTCAAGGAACCGACTTCTTGATCCGAACCGTCCCCGAACGGACCCTGTTCGGAACGCGTCGCGTCTGGCGCCAGAGTGTACCGGTCAATGTGTCAGACCCTCATCGGACTGTGATTGACATCCTGGATGTCCCGGCCTCGGCAGGTGGAGTACTGCACGCCGCCGAAGTCCTTCAGGCGTACTTTGAGGGCGAACATGCCGACCAGGCGAAACTCCTTGCGTACGGTGACCGGCTCGGCCGGGGCACTGTGTTCAAGAGGCTGGGATACCTGACAGAATGGATGGATCTCGCTGACGCAGATTTTCTGGAGGCATGCCGTAGCCGAGTCACGAAGGGCGTGAGCCGACTCGATCCAGGAGGACCGGTGAAGGGACGAATAGTGAGCAGGTGGAACATGCGCGTTAACACCTGGCGCCTCTCCTCTGACGAAGAGGATGGCTCGTGATCATCCGTGCCGACATCGATGATCGCGTTCGCCTCTGGGGGCTTCGTGAAGACGTGGTTGAGAAGGAATACGTTCTCGGGTGGGTTCTGTGGGGCATGGGCGCAGACCCACTACTGCACCGAACCTGGATGTTCAAAGGGGGGACGTGCCTCAAGAAGTGCCATATCGAGACTTACCGCTTCTCAGAAGACCTTGACTTCACGGTGCTGGAAGATGGGCCAATTGAGCGCGATGAAGTGATCGAGGCAATCTCCCGTATTCTGGACTAGGTCAACCAAGAGTCGGGCATCGACTTCACACTAAGGCCGCCCTTTTACCGGGGCCGTTCATCCGGTCGATCCGCCGAGATGCGCGTCTACTATCGCGGACCGCGAAACACTCCCGGTCCCGCACGCATCAAGTTCGACCTGACGAAGGACGAGATCATCGCTCGTCCGCCGGTCTTGAGGCCGATCAGCCACGACTACCCCGATACTCTGCCTGAACCGGTAAAGGTCCGTTGCTACAGCTTCGAGGAGGTCTTCGCGGAGAAGCTGCGGGCTATGGCAGAGCGTTCTCGACCGCGCGATCTGTATGACATAGTCAACCTCTTCCGCAGGCCCGACTTTAGGTCCCACGCCGATCTCATGCTCGACGCCTTCGTGCAAAAATGTGAGTACAAGGGTGTACCCATGCCCTCAGCCGAGGCTATTCGCGAGTCTCCGATGTTCGAGGAACTGAAGGGCGAGTGGAGGAACATGCTCGCACACCAGCTGAGAGCCCTGCCAGCATTCGACCACTTCTGGGCCGAGGTACCTCGCATCTTCGAGTGGCTCAATGGAGCCGAAGTAGACGAGGAGATCGAACCGTGGCCTCTTGCAGAGGGCGAAGAGTTCTGGACGCCACCTACAACATTCTGGACAGGAATGGGAAGTCGCTTTGAGCCCGTACGGTTCGCTGCTGTAAACCATTTACTTGTCAATCTCGGCTACCTTGGGCAACACCGGCTGATTGAGCCGTATTCCCTAAGGCGGACAAGGGATGGCCACATCCTCCTACACGCCATTCGTGCAGACAGGGGAGAGAATCGGGCATACAGAGTTGACCAAATTCAGTCCGTTGACGTGACCAATCACCCCTTCACACCGAGGTACCTGATCGAATTTCCTGCATCGGGAATAATCCCTGCGCCCCCCACGCAGCGGCGAGGAGTCACGCGCGGCCTCAACATGAGACGTAGCTAATCCTACAGTTGTAGATGAATGTGGCATACGCCTGATGCGGAATTACAGAACCACAGTGAATATCCAGACGTCAATCCCGGCCCGACGGCGGAGCAGGAGCCTGGAGCATGGCTGGCTTTCGGCACCGCGACCGGCTACCTGCCCTTCAACGTGGGTGCCGCCGTGCAGGGACCGTCCGTTCCGAACCAGCTGGCCGAGCGCATCCTCTCCGAGCGCGACACCCTCAACCTGCTGGCCGACTGGACCGCGTGAATGGGCCTGGGCCGGTATTGTAGCGGAGATGGTTGGGGTCAATGCTTTCCTCCTGCTGGCGTTGGCCGAGTGGCTGGTCCAAGCGGTGGAATGGCTCCCACCGCTTGAGTTGGCGCCGGTCCTGTTTCTGCCGCCCCATGGCTTGAACGCGCGTACGATCGGCGGCATCCGGCGCGCAGACGGCTGTCGCCCGATGTTGTGAGCAGGCAACCCCAATGAAACCCATGTCCGAACCGGAACGTCTGCGGCAACTCCTATGCTGCCTGCGCCGCGGTCCGTTGCACGAGGTGCCCGTCGATCTGCTGCGGGAGCCCCAACCCGGTACCCGCCCGGCGGTGAAGCTGGTGGTGCACTACCCCAAGGTGCGGCAGGTATATCTGGGGAACTTTCCTCGGCTGGCCGTCTTCA
>DAOUIC010000197.1:0-2920 GCA_034428255.1 Anaerolineales bacterium | reverse complement strand
GGCATGGTCGGGCAACCGTACGGTCACAGTCGACCTGCCTTTAAGATTGGATTCGATCACAGACACTCTCGGCTCCGGGACCGCAGTGTCGGCTGCCGGTCCTGTACTGGCCGGTACGATCTGTCGTTCTGCCGAGCCGGGGACCGCCCCGGCAAGTCCACCGTGTCGGCCGGCCGACGTACTGGAAGTTGAATTCACCTGGGAAGGAACGGAACTGTGGCTGGCATTGGATAGGGCGGATGTGCCGGCAGGGCTGCGCCTGATCGTTGACCAAGCACCTGCCAGCGAACTGCGCCGGTTCCTGGATTCGGACGCCCTTCTGGGCACCATCCCGTTGCTCTCGCCTTGGGAGCACCCGCGGATGCGGCCCGAAACGGAATGGATATTGGCACACCGGAGTGTCCATCCCGGGGTTCACACCGCATCCCTGACCGTTTGGCAGGCTCCCTGGGTGGATGAGACATTCCATTTGCAGGATTTCCTATCGGGTGCGGCTTCCGATCCGGGACCGGTCCAGGGGTGGCCGACATGGCCGGGAGGCGTCCTGTCCTTGTTGGGTTTGGCCTGTTGGACACTTGCCCCCTGGAGACCCTTGGCTCCCGCATGGCGGAAGTCCGCGGCGTTACTGGAAGATCTGGGTGTCAAGACAGTCTTGACGAAGATACTTCCCTCGTCCCCGGTGGTTCAGGGAACGGTCGCCGCAGTGGCCGCGATAGCTATCACAGTCGGCACGATAAGCGACTTCTGGTGGCTAGCGCTGTCGGGGCTCGGTCTGTTGGGCCTCCTGGGGACGAGGCAGCCGGTTCTGTGGCTGGGACTAACACTGGCCGGTCTTCCCTTCCACCTCCATCCCTTGCCGCTGACACCGGGCCTGGCCCTGAATCTGGTCGAAATCGGCGCTTGGGGTGGTTTCGCCGTGACTCTGGCCCATGTTTTGGTCTTCGAGCCAACAGCCCGGGAGTATCCGTTTCGGCAACACATGAGATGGGTTGCCCGGTTGCTGTTCCTGGCGATTGGTCTTGCCCTGGTTTCGGCCTTGGCCGCGGACTACCTGCCGCAGGCGATCCGGGAGTGGCGCACAGTTTTCCTCGCCGGAGGGATGTTCCTGGCCTCGCTGCTCCTTCTCCTTCAACACACCCCGGACCCCGAGCGCGCAGCGTACAACCTCGTTGGCCTGTGGATGGCAGGGGCCGTCGCGATTTCGCTGTTCAGCATCGTCGCCTGGACCCAGGGCATTCAGGTGACGGAAGTTGAAGGTGTCAGGCGGGCACGGGGACTATTCGGGTCTCCCAACAATCTGGCCCTGTACTTGGAGCGGTGCGTATTGGTTGCCCTGGTCCTGCTTGGGTTTGCGAATTCGTGGAAATGGCGATTGGCCTGGGGCTTGTCCGCGGTCTTGACTGCAGGAACTGTTCTGCTCACCTTCAGCAAGGGAGCCCTGTTCCTAGGGCTGCCTATGGGCGGCCTGACGATCCTGCTGGCCGCCATCACCACGCGGCAACGCTGGCCGAAAGCCAAACAGTTGATCTGGATCCTGGCGGGAACCGCGGTGGCGGGACTGGCTGCGTTGGCACCGTTTCTCGACACGCCGCGAATGTCAGGTGTTCTGAACTGGCGAGAAAGCTTTCCCACTCTGGTTCGCGTCCACCTTTGGCGCAGTTCGCTGGCCATGTTTGCGGACCATTGGTGGTTGGGCGTAGGCCCCGACAACTTCCTTTACTGGTACCGCGGACTCCACATCACGCCCACGACATGGAATGAACCCGGCTTGAATCATCCCCACAACATCGTTCTGGACCTGCTGACTCGTCTGGGCCTGCCGGGGCTCCTGACCGGTTTGGCCTTGGCGTGGGTGGCCGTGGGCGGACTTCTGCAGCAGTTATCGTCCGTACGACCCCGGCCGATGGTCGTGGCCGCGCTTGGTGCCTGCACAGCCGGAATCGCGCACGGCATGGTGGATGCCAGCTACGCGTTGCCCGAACTGTGGATGACATGGGGCCTGTTGCTGACTCTTGGATTGATACACCGACAAGAGGCAGAAGCAGCTTGAGGTACAGGACAATTGCTTCCAAATTGGATTGGGCTTGAGGCCAACCGATTGTTTGCGATACCCACTTGGAGAGGGACCAATCCTGCGGCAGTAGGTTATGGGCAGGCGCTTGGCCCGCGCGGATGCGGTTGTCGTCCTCACCAAAGGCGATATCCAAGACCCTGTGGTGGTCGTATTCGATGCCCGGCGGCCAGCACACCACTTGGAACAGGTGCTTGACCTTGGGGTGTAAGGTTGAGAATGAAGCAACGGACATCGGCCGTGACCCGATCGCCACAGCAACGCTCGTATGTGACCCAGACCAGACTGGCCAGATGGCACCACTCGCGGTCTGGGCCGAGAAGTTTAGGGGGAGATGAACCAGCAACAAAGTTGTTGGATAGTTGGGAGGGCGCGGACTTGTGTAAGCCCAACGAAGTCTGGGGCAGAACCCCAGAGACAATTGCTGTGGCGCCCGCGTGCGCGATGATCCCGGACCGCTCAACGAAGTCTGGGGCAGAACCCCAGAGACAGGGCCCAAAGGCCTGATTCGGCCTTTGGGAAGCTCAATTCAGCGGTTTGGGGGGCACATTTCAAGCCTTTCCGCCCCAACGAAGTCCGATCATGTCGATGGGGCCGCGACATCACCGGGATTCGCAAGCCCTTCAGAGGATCCACGGCTGGCCGAGTTTTCTTTCCTGTTTGTCGCAACCAGGACGCAGTGTAACACTTTCCTTCTCACCGGGATTGCAGATGGCGGGGTTATAGGGGGTGGCAGTCACGGTGGGCATGCAGAAGATTGTGCGCACAAAGGCGCGACCGCCCCAGACGCGGTGCTGGCCCCTACTGGTCGCTGTCCCTGTTCAGGGAACCACACCGATCTGCGCGGTC
>DAOUIC010000196.1:0-11850 GCA_034428255.1 Anaerolineales bacterium | reverse complement strand
AACAGTACGGCCAAGGCCCCGTACAGGTCCAGCATCGCCACAACGGCAATGCCCTGGTCGTCCATCTCGGCCCACAGGCGCCGGCGAAACTTTTTGTTGACCATGCCGCGTTCCTCTTCCTTGCCGTTGCTCGTCCTTGCATGGTAGCAGTCTGCGGCGGGTTTTCGCCCGCCGCGCACAGGCTGCTCCATCCGGTTGGTCCGTTGCAGCCGGCCTACGGCTGCGAAACGAACGTCGAAGCAGTCACATACGCTGCAGAGGCTGGCATACACCACACCCCGCAAGACTGTCAGGTCGTTGCCGGAAAGGGCATGTGCAGCGGCGACCATTCCGCGGGCCAAGGATGGCCTGCACCTTGATCCGCCCAGTCCGGCAGCGGAAGGGCATGCGGCTGCAGGATGCCGCCGGTGCGCGAAAGCCTGAGTTCCAGCCAGGCACAAGGACTTACGATGACCGGCGGAGCCACCACGAAAGTCACACCATCGACCGGATGCACGTCGTAGACGTGTACATGGCCCTGGAATACGGTCCGCACTTTGCCGTGGCGCTCCATGATGTCGAGAACCGAACGGCGGTTGGCAGTTGCCTTGGAAGCCTCCGTTGGCGAATTCGCACTGCTCATGTCCATTAGCAATTGGTGCGTGAAAACAAGCACATTCCGGTTTCCGCACGCCGACAGAGCATCGTCAAACCGCGCAAGTTCCTCCGGCTGTACGTATCCGTATGTTGGATCCGAAGGCAGAGCCGCCTCGATCATGTCGGCGTCGTGCCCCTGGCTGTGGAGCAGTTCCAGTTGGGCCCCGACTGCGGGCAGTTCGATGGATTTGCCCAGTCCGGGTTCAAGGCCCAGTGCCCGCGACACGGCGGCGTAGGTCTCGCCCAGCACTGCATCATGATTGCCCGGCAGCAGGTGAACCGGAAAGGGCAGATCCTGCAGTTCCCGCAGGAACCAGTCCAGGGTCCGGCCGAACTCCGCCGCGGACATGCCGTAGGCTCCGCCTCCACAGACGATATCCCCCAAATGCACCGCCATGTCCAGTTGGGCGGCCCGCAACTCCTCCCACAGAACGGCCTGGATGCACCGCGTGTGTTGTTGGAACTGCCGACCGAATCCGGCGGGACTGTCAGGCCAAAAATGCGTGTCCGATACAATGCCGATGGTAACCGAATCCCGTTGCATGGCTGGTTCCTCTTGTAACCTTGGGCAGGCCTGTCGCCACCTGAGAGTCCGATGTTCCCAACCCGGAACCGGAGCCTGACAGCCACAGCTGTCAGGCAGTACGCGGCCAGCGTCCTTCCATCCTATCCGTTCAGTGCTCATTCTGCTCCATGCCCAACATTCCCCACGCACCAGGCGCACCGTTGGTCGGCAACCTGCACGCCTTCACGTCCGATCTGCGGAGGTTTCTGACCGAACAGTACCTGGCCTTGGGCCCGGTCTTTCGGGTTTCGGTCCTCAACCATCGGTACGTCGTGCTGGCCGGACCCGAGGCCAACGAGTTCGTGACACGGAAAGGCACCGACCATTTCGTGGCACAGGAAATTTGGGATGGCGTCACCAAGGCTGTGGGTGGGGAGAATCCATCCATGATTGCCTTGGACGGACCCCGCCATGCAATCGTGCGCCGCGGCCTCAAGCCCGGCTACGCCGCAGGACCTCTCTACTCCCGCATGGTCAAGCTGATCGGATGCCAGTTGGATCTTTTGCGGCAATGGCCCCGCCACCGGCCGTTGGCCGCGTTCCCGCAGGTAAAGCGTCTCGTCGCCATGCTGCTGGGCTACATGGCGACCAACGAGTCCGCGGAAGACGTCATGGACGACTTCATTTACCTCTTCAAGGCCATGTTGCAAATCCATGTCCTCAAGACGCGTCCAACGTTCATGCAGCACCTGCCCAGGTACACACGCTCACGCCAGGCTATTATCGACATGGCCCGGCGCATCTGGCTGAACAACGAACATGCGGACGACATGGTGCCGGAAGGCGGGAACTTCGTGGACATCGTGCGGCGCTTTCACGAAGAACACCCCGACCTAATGACCGAGCGGGATGCGATAGCGGCCCTCAACGGTCCGTTCATCGCCGGCCTTGACACCGCGGCCAGCACCATCTCGTTTCTGCTCTATCACATTCTGGCTGACCGCGACTTGACCGCCGCGGCAATCGAGGAAGCGGATGCCGTGTTTGCCGACGGTGTGCCCAATCGCAATTCGCTGCGATCCATGATGCGGATCCGCTGGGCCGCCATGGAGACGCTGCGCCTGTATCCGCCGGCAACCATCCTGTCGCGAAGTGTCAGCCAGGGTTTTCAGTTTGCGGGCTTTGATGTTCCGGCCGGTACACAATGCATGTTGGCCCACACTGTTACCCATGGCCTGCCCGAATTGTTCAAGGATCCGGACTGCTTCGACCCTGAGCGCTTCGGTCCCGGGCGCCAGGAACACATGCAGCCCAACGCCTTCGTGCCATACGGTCTCGGGCCGCACACGTGCCTGGGTGCATCGACTGCAGATCTTCTGTTCCTGATCGTGACCGCCACCCTGTTCCGCCACTATGAAGTAGCGATGGATCCGCCGGGGCACAAGGTCCGGATGAAGATGCAGCCGCTGCCAAGCCCCGACAACCGTTTCCGGCTGATCCTGCAATCGGTCCGCCATCCCGAACCGGAATGGCTGTTGCCGGCACAGACGGCCGTGGCTTCCTGAACCCGGCCGCTCAGGATTCGGACGCGGCGAACTCCTGCCACAGCCGCTCCACGTCGCGCTGGAGGGCACGGTCCCTGAAGCCGTGCAGGTACGGATTGCGCCAGCTCCGTTTTTTGGTGTTGTAAATGTCCACCATGCCGGGCAGGTCGGCCAGTCTGATCCGGGCATAGATACCGTGCACCGTAACCGGCTCGATCCCGAGGCCATGATGCCGCAGGATTTCGCGAAAGGCCTCCGCCTTGACGACCTGGAGGTCCCGAACCGCATCCTGCCCACTGTCTGCGGGCGGCTCACCCAAAGCGTCCTTGGCCAGCGAGTCCGCCTTTTCGTTGAACCGATTGCCCCTGTGGGCCTTGACCTTGACCCACCTGATCCTGACAGGCCAGTGCGGGGCGTCGCGGCGCAGGGCCCTGGTCGCCGGGACGTTGGCCTTCCACTTGCCCTGGGCCCACAGCGGCAGTCCCTTGAGATCATAGGCAACGGTCACGGCCGCCACCCCGTGCCGGACACACCATTGCACGGCGCGGTAGACCGCCGCCACTTCACCTCCGATTTGATGGGAACCGGATGCCAAAACCGCGTCCAGGTCGCGGCCGAAAATATCGCCCGCATCCTCCAGTCGGCCCTTCAGGACGGCAATTTCCCGGTCGTCCCGGACCATGGCCACGCCCCAGGTTGTGGTGCCGTCCCGATAGGACCCGTCGGTGAATGCCCAGTAGCCCGGATATTGCATGTTGTCTCAAGAGTTTCCTGCGGATTGTCATTGGCCTTGGCCGGCCTGAAGGCCCGGATTCCACGGCGAACCCGGTGATATACTGCACCGCCCCCCGCCCGAAAACACAATGTACTCCCCACCCAGCAACCCTTTCGAAGGCCGCCGGTCCGAACGCGGCTGGCGCAATTGGTCCCAGCGGACCTGGATTCTGATTCTGGTGGTGGCGGTCCTGGGATTCTGGTTCTTCAGAGACAGCTTCTCGTCCCTGGCCGCAGGGCAGGGTTCGCTGATTCGGTTGGCCGGCCGCTTCCTCGCCCCCCTGATCGTCATCCTGGCGGCCATGCCCGTGCACGAGGCGGCGCATGCCGCGGCCGCCGTCTGGCTGGGAGACGAAACACCCCGGGAACAGGGTCGCCTCACACTCAATCCCCTGCGCCACCTGGATCCGCTGGGCACCATCCTGCTGCTCGTGGTGGGCATGGGCTGGGCCAAACCCGTCATCTGGAATCCAGCCCGCATCAACGTGGACATTCGGCTCGGCACCATCGTGGTCGCCGTGGCCGGCCCGCTGAGCAACCTGCTGATGGCCTTCATTGCCCTGGTGCTGTTGCACGAAGGCGTCTTCGACAATGTGGGCACCGGCGCCTGGACCTACCTGACGCCAATCGTCGTCAGTGCCTTTGTCCAGATCAACATCCTGCTGGCCGTCTTCAACCTGATCCCGGTCCCGCCGCTGGACGGCTCGCATGTACTCTTCGCCCTGCTGCCGGCCCGCGCCCGCAACTTGCAGTTCGTCCTCAGCCAGTACGGCATCCTGGTCATCATGTTCATTGTCTGGTTTGCACCCGGCCTTATCCGCGACACGGCCGACGTCCTTTACGACCAGATGAATACCGTGGCCAGAATGCTGGCCTAGCCAAACCGCCGTACCCTCCCAAGTCCCTACTCCGCCATGTCCGAACTGACCGCCGCGATTGTTGGTCTGGGAACGACCGGAACGAGCCTCGGCCTGGCCCTCAAGCAGGCCCGCACGGAGTTCCGCGTGCTGGGCCACGATCGCGACCGGGGCCGCCTGGCGGTGGCCAGCAAGCTGGGCGCGGTCGACAAGACCCACTGGAACCTGCACCGCACGGTGGAACCGGCGGACCTGACCGTGCTGGCGGTGCCCGGTTCCGAACTACCGGACCTGCTCCCCTTGCTGGACGAAACCTGGAAACCACGCAGTCTGGTCGTCATTCTGACATCCGCCATGCAGCCGGCCCTGGCCCTGGCCGAGGAACACCTGCCCGAACAGGTGGCCTGGGTGCTGGCCAATCCCGTACTGACCGGCATCAATGCCCCTGTCCGCGAACGGGAGGACCTCTTCAAGGATGTTCTGTTCTGTCTGGTTCCCGGCCGGGACACGGCTCCGGAGACCATGCAGGTGGCCCACAACCTGATTGAGCACCTGGGAGCCAAGCCGCACTACGTGGACGCCCTGGAGCATGACGGCCTGGTGGCCGGCGTGGAACACACGGCCCACCTTCTGGCCGCGGCCTACATGCACGCGGCCGCCAGCGGCGCCGGCTGGTCCGACGCCCGCAAGCTGGCCGGCCGGGCCTTCCACCAGGCCACGGACAGTACACTCAGCCCGCAGCACCTGCAGGCGACGCTGCTGGCCAACCGGGAGTATGTCTCCACCTGGCTGACGATCATGCAGCGCGAACTGGCCGAGTGGCAGCAGCTGCTGGCCGGGGACGGGGACGAACTGCTGGCCCGCCTGGAGGATCAGGACGAGGCCCGCGCCCGGTGGCTGAAGGGCGCCTCGCTGCAGGACTGGAGCGAGGACCGCGCGCCGGTGGTGGAGACTTCGGCAGGCGGTGTCATGCGCCAAATGTTCCTGGGCCGGCTGGGCAGCCGCCGGCGCCTGCCGCCGGACGACGAAGCGGAAGGGAAACGCTAAGGACAGCCACCCCCGCGCCACAATTGTGTCCGGTACCCGCTGTCCGGGCCAGCGGGGGGATCAGACGCCCGCGAGATCCAGTTCGGCGGCGGCCTCCTGCATCGCGGTCAGGACCCGCTGCACATGCTCCTCGAAGGGCTCGCCCAGGTCTTCGATGTAGGCCATGTTCTCGTCCCGGTCGATGGCCGCCGTGAACGCCTTGTCCTTCCACTTGCGGCGCACCGATCGCAGCTTGACCGACGCCAGGGCCTTGTCCGGCCGCACATAGGCACAGGCCAGGATTAGCCCCGTCAGCTCATCGCAGGCCAGCAGGGCCTTGTCCAGCCTGGACTCGCGGGGCACCCCCAGAAACGTGGCATGGGCCTCCACGGCGTGAATCAGCCGGGCGTCCCAGTTGCGCTCCCGGAACAGGCGCAGGGCCGTGCGCGGGTGGCCGTTCTCGGTGTCCTCCATTTCGGGGTGGCGCTCGTAGTCCAAGTCGTGCAGCAGGCCGGTCAGGCCCCACAGCTCCTCGTCCTCCCCGTAATGGCGGGCATAGGCCCGCATGGCGGCTTCGACCGACAGCATGTGCCGGCGCAAATTCTGGTTCTCGACCCACTCCTCGAGCAGGGCCTTGGCTTCCGTGCGGCTGGGCAGGGACATGGAATCGCATCCTGCAACTGACTTCCGTTCGACCGTGTCATTTTAGTGCCCGCGTCCCCGGATAGGACCGCCGGCAACAAAAGAGGGGCGCCAAAGCGCCCCTCTTCCCACTGTCGGCCTGATGGTCCGGGTGGACTACATCATGCCGCCCATGCCCGGGTCGCCGGCGGGTGCGGGCGGATCCGGTTCGGGAATGTCGGTGATCAGGGCCTCGGTGGTGAGGATCATCGAGGCGATGGAACAGGCGTTCTCGACCGCGCTGCGGGTCACCTTGGCCGGATCGATGATGCCGGAGGACAACATGTCCACATAGCAGTTCTCGACCACGTCGTAGCCGGTGGCGTTGCTGCCGCCGTTGGCATGGGCCGTGCGCACCTTTTCGACGACCACGGCTCCGTCCAGACCGGCGTTGTGGGCGATCTGGCGCATGGGCTCCTCAAGGGCCCGGCGCAGAATGCGGACACCGGTGTCGGCATCCGACTCGTCCGTGTTCACGGTCCCCAGGGACTCGATGGCGTTGGTCAGGGCGACGCCGCCGCCAGGCACAATGCCTTCCTCGACCGCCGCGCGCGTGGCGCTCAGGGCATCCTCGACGCGGGTCTTCTTGAACTTCAGTTCGGTCTCGGTCGCCGCGCCGACCCGCAGAATGGCCACACCGCCGGCCAGCTTGGCCAGGCGTTCCTGCAGCTTCTCGCGGTCGTAGTCGCTGGTGGAGGCTTCGATCTCGGAGCGGATCTGGTCAATCCGGCCCTTGATCTCGCTGCTGTCGCCACCGCCGCTGACGATCGTGGTGTCGTCCTTGGTGGAAATCACGCGATCGGCCTGGCCCAGGTCCTGAATCGTGGTGCTCTCCAGTTTCTTGCCCAGTTCCTCGGTGATGACCTGGCCGCCGGTCAGGATCGCGATGTCCTGCAGCATGGCCTTGCGGCGGTCGCCGAAGCCGGGGGCCTTGATGGCCAGGGCGTTGAAGGTGCCGCGCAGCTTGTTGAGCACCAGGGTCGCCAGGGCTTCGCCCTCGACGTCCTCGGCGATGATCACCACTTCGCGCTTGCCCATCTGCATCAGCTTCTCCAGAACCGGAACCAGGTCCTGGGCGCTGGAGATCTTCTTGTCGTGAATCAGGACGTAGGGGCTCTCCAGCTCGGCTTCCATGCGCTCGCTGTTGGTCACGAAGTACGGGGAGAGGTAGCCGCGGTCCAGCTGCATGCCCTCGACGTACTCGGTCTCGAACTCCAGGCCCTTGCTCTCCTCGACGGTGATGACGCCGTCCTTGCCGACCTTGTCCATCACGTCCGCAATCAGGGTACCGATCTGGGCGTCCGCCGCGGAGATGCTCGCCA
Source organism: Anaerolineales bacterium (assembly GCA_034428255.1). Lineage (GTDB taxonomy): Bacteria > Chloroflexota > Anaerolineae > Caldilineales > Caldilineaceae > Bin34. Next base: position 4,505 of record DAOUIC010000196.1, on the reverse strand, counting down.
CCTGGGAGATCTTCTCATGATCGGTCACCGGGGTGGACATGTCGGAGATTGCCTGCACAATCGCATCCCGGCCCACCTCGATGCCGCGCTTGAGCAGCATGGGGTTGGCGCCGGCGGCCACGTTCTTGAGGCCCTCGGTCACGATCGACTGCGCCAGAACCGTCGCCGTCGTGGTGCCGTCGCCGGCCACGTCGTTGGTCTTGGTGGCCGCTTCCTTCAACAGCTGGGCCCCCATGTTTTCGAAGGGGTCCTCCAGCTCGATCTCCTTGGCCACGGTCACGCCGTCGTGCGTGACGGTCGGGCTGCCCCACTTCTTGTCCAGGGCCACGTTGCGACCCTTGGGACCGAGAGTGGTCTTGACGGCCTCGGAGAGGGCGTCCACACCGTTCTTGAGGTGCTTGCGCGCCTCGTCGTTGAACACTAGTTGCTTGGCCATTTGTTGTCTTGCTCCTTTTCTGCAAACCGTCGGCAGCCGCGCGGGCCGCCGGGAATAACTAACCGACCAGGGCCAGCACGTCGGATTCCTTGAGAATCAGGATTTCCTCGCCATCCACCTTGATGGTGGTGCCGGAGTACTTGGCGTAGAGCACCGTGTCGTCCACGGCCACCTCCATGGGAATGCGCTCGCCGTTGTCGTCCCGGGTTCCCGGTCCAACCGCCAGCACAGTGCCTTCCTGGGGCTTTTCCTTGGCCGTCTCCGGCAGGAAAATGCCCGATGAGGTCTGCTCTTCGCCCTCGTTCGGACGAACGACCAGACGGTCGCCCAACGGTTTCAGGTTCATATCGCTACTTTGCCTCCTGCTTGATGGCTGCACCCCCGGTGCCGCCCTTGCCTGAATTGGCACTCTCACTGTCCGAGTGCCAGCGAACAGGTTACCAAAGTGCCGGGCCGGAACCCAAGATTCCGGCGGCGGCAATCGGTGGGCGAACAGCATCCGCGAGGCGCGTGTTCACATGGACCCATAGGCTACGCCAGATCCCGGCGGCGGTGTGTTGGATCTTGGTTAACGTTTGTCGGGCGTACGATCCGGACGCCGGGACGCAGCTTCGGCCAGCCGTTGCCGGCACTGATCCAAAAATCGGCTTTCCTCGCGCGCGAAGTCCGGGAACTGGAAGGCCGTGTACGTCTGCAGGGCGGCCTCGAACTCCAGGGCGGCGGCTTCCCACTCCTCCATGCGCTGGCAGACCTGGCCCAGATTGTGGTGCACGGTGGCCGCATCCAGCCACGACTCCTGGTCCTGGTGCCGCTCCAGGGCCTGCCGGAACCAATCCGCGGCCGCCGGCAGATCCCCCACCTGAAAGGCCAGCGTGCCCAGGTTGGTCAGTGTTGTGGCTTCGCCGTCCACCTGCCTCAGGTAGCGGTACAGCTCCAGCGCGTTCAGGTAGACATGGCGGGCCAGTTCCGTACGATCCAGCGCTTCCAGGGCCAACCCCATGCTGTTGTAGATGTTGGCAATCTGGTGCCGGTTGTCGTTGCGCCGCGCCAGCAGCAGCGCCTGCTCCAGCCGTGCCAGGGCCTGCGGATACTTCTCGAGGGCCAGATTGAGGCTGCCCAGACTGCGATAGGCACGCACCAGTTCGGTCAGGGTACTGCCCTGGGACAGGTACTCGTAGGCCTTGTCGCAATGCTCAAGTGCGGCCGTCAGCTGGTTTTGCTCCCTGTACACGGTACTGATGTCGGTGTGCACAATCGCCAACTGGGTCACCAGCTCGCGCCGTTCCAGCACAACGCGGGCCCGTTCCAGCCAAGCCAGGGCCTGTTCGTGCTCCTCGCGGTGATAGAGCAGACGCCCCATCTGCACCAGCAGGTGCCCGAAAGCCTCGTGGCGGCTCTGGGCCGCGCAGGCCACGGCGCCGGCCGCGGTCCAGGACAGGCCCCGCGGCATGTGCCGCCATCGGGCGTGCAACACCAGGGAACGGGCATAGCGGCTGACCAGTTCCAATTGGGACGGAGACACATCCAGCTTGAACCGGGTCAGATCAGGGGTGGCGGCCAGGGAGGCGGCCAGCGTCTCCAGGTCGTCGCCGCAGACCTCCCGCATGATGTGCACGCACCAGTCCGCGGCTTGGTGAATGTTGCCCCACTCGGGTTCGAGCGCCGACCAGTACAGTTGATCGGGACGCTCGAACCAGGACACGAACCGCACGTAGTAACGGGCATGGGCGTTGCGCCAGTCCCGGGACTGCGCGTGGCGGTCGGCTTCCAGCCGCCGCCGCACGGCGGGATGAATCACGGCCCGGGCCTGGGTCGGCACATCCTCCAGCAATGCCCTGTCCTGCAGCAGTTCGAGGACGTGCTGCAACCCCGGCCCCAGTTGGGTTTTTGAACCAACGGTCCACTGGGGCGCCTCCGCCACGTGCAGAACCATGTCCGAGTCGCCAGGCCAGAACAGGTCGCGGATGGCCAGGTAGGAAGCTCCCCCCGCCGCCATGTTGAGACGCTCCAGCACCTGCATGGCGTCGGTACTTTCCTGTGCCACGCGGTCCGCGGCCAGGCGAATGAGCACATCCAGGGATGGCTCCGAACCGACCTCCACCGCGTGGATCACCTGTTCCAGGCATTCCGGATGGGCCTTGAGCAGGCCCGCCAACAAGCGAATGGCCAAGGGCCCACCACCCGTCAGGTCGTGCACCGTCCCCGCATCGGTGGCCGGTGCCTGCAGAGCCTGCCAGAACACCTCGGTGTCGTAGCGGCTCAGTCCGCCAAGGTGCAGGACCGTTTCCTGGGCCAGCTCCTCCATTTCCGGGGTCATCCGGTCCGCGATCAGCACGACGCGGGACGGCGTGTCGGCGGTCTCCAGGTTCCGGAACGTCTGCAGAAGCAGCTGGCGGTCGGCCTCCGAAACGGATTCGAGTTCATCCAGGACCAGCACCCGGCGACGACGGTAGAGCAGTTCCCGAATGCCGGTGCTCCACTGCGCCCGGATATGCCAGGAATGGTCGAAGCCCAGCACGGACGTCAGGCTGTGAATGATGTCCTGGAAACGGAAACGCTCCAGGCCGGCGGCCGCCGCCCAAACACAACCGTCCGGAAATTCGTTGATGGCCGACCACACGGCCGCGGTCACCAGGGCGCTCTTGCCCACGCCGGGCGGGCCGACCACCGCAATCACGGGCGTGGTTCCGGGATCGCCCAGCCGTCCCTGCAGCTGGCGCAGGGCCGAACGCCGGCCGCTGAATCCCCGCAGCCGGTACAGGCCGAGGTTGTGTCGAACTTCCCTTCCCAACGGGGTCGCCTTGCCTTCCATGTCGCTTGCAGCCTGCTTATCAGACGGGACAGCTCTCCAGTCCCTCCAGGGCCGGTCCGCTTTCGGGATCGATCTCCAGGGCGGCCAGCAACCAGGGCTTGGCCTTGTCGCACTCGGAGGGATCCTTGTAGACATAGGCCAGGCCCAGCTGGTACAGGAACTCGATGCGGGGCGTGCCTTCGATCAGATCCAGGGCCTCGGACAGAATGTCGACCGCACCCTCGTAGTTGCGCATGCGGTAGTAGACCGTGCCCAAATGAGCCATGGCCAGCCCATCCTGGGGATTGACCTCGACGGCCCGTTCCAGATTGCGCCGGGCCTCCAGGTCGTTGCCCACCTTGAAATGGCCGTAGCCCAGGGCGTCCCACGTGAGCGAGACATTCGGGTTCAGCTCCAGGGCCCGTTCATAGGCTTCCAGGGCATTCTCCCATTCGAATAGCGCCTCGTAGAGACGCCCCTTGTGGATCTCCAGGTACCAGGCCGACGGATCCACGGCCAGGCCCTGATCCAACGCGGCCAAGCCCTCGGTGTACTCGCCGCGGTATTCGTGCAGCAGGGCCTTGTTGCGCCACACCAGGACATCCAGCGGCGCCAGTGCGGCCGCCTGATCGAGATAGGACTCGGCCTTGTACCAGTTCCCGACGTCGGCGTAGATCTCCCCCAGGATGGCCAGTGTCCGGCTGTTGTCCGGGGAAAGCACCAGCGCATCCACCGCCGTGTTGACCGCCTCCTCGTACTCCCCGGACCAGTCCAGGGCGCGCGCCAGCGCATTCAGGCTGTCCACATCGCGGTCGTCCCGGCGAACCGCCTCCTCGGCCGCGGCCAGCGCCTTGGGCACCTGTTTGAGCAGGATGTACAGGCGCGACTGGTCCACCAGTGGCTGTGGGTTCCAGGTTTCGATTGCGGCCACCTGCCCGTAGAACTCCGCCGCCTTGAGCAGGTCGCCCTGCGATTCATGGACGCGAGCCTGAGCCAGGGGATTCACGGCACTGGGCGTGGGGGTCGGATCAGGCAGCACGAAGGCGGCCCGTTCCACCAGCAGTTCGCGCCGGTTCCACAGGCTGACACAGGCCAGCACCAGCAGCGCCAGGGCCCATATGGGGACGCGCCAGCGCCGGCGGCTGGTGAAGCGAACCGAACGCAACTCCATGGGATTTCAACCGGCCACGTCCCGAGACGCTACTTGAGCAGGGGCCAGGCGGACACCAGCGTCACCGCGAGGAACACCAGCAGGGCCGGGCTCAGGAACAGGCGCCC
>DAOUIC010000195.1:0-7092 GCA_034428255.1 Anaerolineales bacterium | reverse complement strand
GATTTGGGTGTTGCACCACCGCGGCAGCCGCGTGGGCTGAGTGATCGACAACATTGCCAGCTTACCAGCGGGTCCGACGACTAACGGGAAAGCTGCGGAATGGCAGCCACCGAGTGGGTTGTTCCCCTGTCAGTCGGGTGCCCGTTCCTCCATCAGGCCCGGCGGGAGCCGCTCCGGATTGTCCAGCAGGGAACCGAGTGCCTGCATGTTCTTCAGGTCCGAGGTGCGTTCCACGGTTTTGGGCGTCTCCAGCAGCTTGGGAATGTGCGACCAGGTCGCATCGTTGAGAATGAACGCGAAGGCCGCTTTCCCGATCCGACCTTCGCCGATGTGTTCGTGCCGGTCCACATGGCTGCCAAGATCGCCCTTGCTGTCGTTGAAGTGCCAGCAGTGCACCGCATTCGTGCCTATGGTGGCGTCTATCTCGGCCATCAGGCGGTCGTATCCGTCCCGGGTGCGAATTTCGTATCCCGCGGCAAACAGGTGGCAGGTATCGAGGCAAATGCCGGTGTTGGCCACGTCCCGTGTCAGCGCCAGCAGGTCGGCCAGTTCGGCAAGACTGCGTCCGATGACCGTGCCCTGGCCCGCCATGACCTCGAACAGCAAACGCGTGGCTTGCAGATGAGGACGGCTGGCATAGATTTCGTTGACGATGGCGGCAGCCTTGGCAATTCCGGCTTCCGCGCCGTCGCCCATGTGGGCGCCCGGATGCAGGACAACATCCGGGATGCCGAGGGCCGCGGCCCTTTCCAGTTCATCCGCCAGACCGGTCTTGCTCTTGGCCTGGATGTCCGGTTTGGGCCCGGCCAGGTTGATCAGGTAGCTGGCGTGGGAGACGATCGGCAACGGAGCCGAATCCTGCCGGCGGTCCTGCCACTTTTGGATGTCGCCGGGATCCAACGGCTTGGATTTCCACTGGCGGTTGCTCTTGGTGAACACCTGCAGCGCGGTCATGTGGAGGTCGACGGCCCGGTCGATGGCCTTGTGCATGCCGCCCGCGGCGGATACGTGGGCGCCCATGAGGGCCGGCGGGGTTGCGGAGTTGGACATGTCGGTTCCAATGGGTGGCATGGAGGCTGTGGATGCTCGCGCTGGCGATAGACACGGCCCTCGAACCCGCCGTTGTGGGGGTGGTGGACTTGGCTGCCGAAAAAACCCGCAGCGAACGCATATGGGCAGGCGGCCGACGCCATACAAGGGAGTTGGCTCCGACCGTCAGGGAGGTGTTGGCCGAAGCGGACACGGACCTGGAGGCTCTGTCCCTGATTGCCGTGGCCCGCGGTCCGGGCAGCTACACAGGGGTCCGCACGGGGGTCAGTGTAGCAAAGGGCATCGCACTCGCCCTGGGTGGCAGCGTGCCCTTGTGCGGTGTGGCCACAACCTCAATCCTGTTGCACAAGGCATATGCAGCCGCATCCCGAAAATCAGATTCGATGCGCCTGCTGGCCGCGTTGCCGGCCGGCCGAAGCCGCTGGATTTGGGGCTGGCTGAATCCCGACGAACCGTGGCGGGAACTCGGGACATCCGATTTGGTGAACGGATCCCTGGATCAACTGGTGCAGGCCGCCGGCCGCGAGCCGGCCATGGCCTGGCAGTCTTGGCTGTGCGCCGACCGGGACACGGACCTTGAACACGGGTTGGCCGGTTTGCCCGGTCTGTGCTGGCCCGGTCGCAGGGAGCGCCTGCGCACATCCCTGACCTTGGCCCGCCTGGCCCGGGACCGGTTGGCAGCCAACGAACGGTCCGATGCCGAATCCGTCGTCCCAGTCTATTTTCGGCCGGCGGAGGCGGTGGGAGCCTGAGTCCTGCATGGCCGCGTTGACATCGCGCGCACCGGGTTTCTGCGCACTGGGAGTCGGGGACTGGCAGGATGTGGAGGATTTGGAGGATACCTGTTTCCGACCACCCCTGAGCCGGGACCAAATCAAGTCCATGCTCAAGCCTGCCTCCATGTACGTCTGGTACGGGTTGCGCACGGGGCCGGAAGGATGGAGATCCCTGCCCCCCGGCAAGGTGGCGGCATATGTTTGCTCCGTCATGCCGGCCGACGTGGCCCAGATTGTGCGGTTCGGCTGCCTGCCGGCCGTGCGGAGGCAGGGGTTGGGCAGTCTCCTGATGCTCAACTATCTGCAGGTGGCAACCATCAACTTGATGAGGGTGGTCCAACTGGAGGTGAAGCCGGGCAATCGGCAGGCCGTGCACATGTATGAGAACCTGGGATTCGAACGGATAGGGTGCCGACCGCGCTACTATGAGAACGGCGAGGCAGCCCTGCTGTACAACCTCCTTGACTTGCAGACCCCGGTCGTACAGGCACGGCTGGCGGCATGCCTTGACCGGACTCGGGCGCGGTTTGTCAATTCGATTAGCGCAGGTGGGAAGAATCATGGCTGACAGCAATCCAACCGAAACCCTGCAGGAACTCGCGGCCGGGATCCGGGCCTGCGAAGCCTGCCAACTGTGTGCCGGACGGCTGCAGGCGGTGCCGGGAGAGGGCAATCCCCGGGCATCAATCATGTTCATCGGCGAAGGCCCCGGCGCCGTAGAGGATGAACAAGGCAGGCCGTTTGTCGGCCGGAGCGGCCAGCTCCTGACCGAAATGCTGGCCGAAGCCGGGATACCCAGATCCGACGTATTCATCACCAATGTGGTCAAGTGTCGTCCGCCCGGGAACAGGGATCCGCTGCCCGAGGAGATTCAGGCCTGCCGCCATTGGCTGGATCGCCAGATAGAGGCCATCAACCCAAGTCTGATCGTGACCCTCGGCCGCATCAGCATGAGTCGCTGGTTTCCGGGAGGCCGCATCACGCGCATTCAAGGACAGGTAAGGGACATTGGCGGGGGACGACGGGCCATGCCCCTGTTTCACCCGGCGGCCGTCCTGCGCAACTGGGGCCTGCGTTCCGAATACGCCGGCATGTTCGCCCGGTTGGCCCGGTTGGTGAACGAGCCGCGCCCGGACCCGGCGCCCGCCGAGGACGACCTGTCGCAGGGAACGTTGTTCGATCTCTGAGGTCCGACGCGACGAGCGCGCCGGCATCTCCCAATGCCGTCCGCACACACCAACTCAATCAACACAGCAAACAAGGTAAGACAAAACAAACCATGGAAGTTAACGACAAGGCCCCCGCCGACGCCGGGGGCACGATCCGGGACAGCGCGCGCAACATTCTGCGCGTGACGCCGCTGGGCGGTCTGGGCGACATCGGCAAGAACATGATGGTTGTCGAGTACGACGAGGATATGGTCCTGATCGACGCCGGCAGCATGTTTCCCGTCGAAGAGACGCCGGGCATCCGGCTGATGATTCCGGACTTGGCCTACGTCCTGGACAACCGCGAGCGGCTGCGCGCCGTTCTGCTCACCCATGGGCACGAGGATCACATCGGGGCCCTGCCCTTTCTGCTGGAGTTCGGCATCGAAGTGCCGATTTACGGATCGGATTTGACCATCGGCATTGTCGAGAGCAAGCTGACAGACCGCGACTACCAGTTGTTTGAGGCAGTCCGCCAGCTCCGGACCGTGGACACCGAAACGGTTCTGCAGTTGGGCGCCTTCGAGGCCGAGTTCTTCCAGGTCAACCACAGCTTTCCCAGCAGTCTGGGAATCTCGTTGAACACGCCGCTGGGGCGCGTGATCCACACGGGCGACTTCAAGTTCGACGAGAATCCGATTCTGGGCCGGCCGATCGACGTGAACCGGCTGGAGGCGTGGGGACAGGAAGGCGTCCTGCTCCTGATGGCGGACAGCACCAATGCCGAAGAGGATCTGGCCACAAGCAGCGAAATCGCCATCGAGGACAAGCTGCAGGAACTGTTTGAAGAGGCCCCCGGCCGTATTTTCTTCTCCACATTTGCCAGCAACACCGCCCGCGTGCAGCAGGTTCTGAATCTGGCCGAACGCAACGGGCGGAAGGTGGGGCTCGTGGGCAGTTCGATGTACCGGTACACGGAGAACGCCGTCAAACTGCGCTACGTGGATTTGGACTGGAACAGTCTCCTTAGCGACCAGGACATCGACAAGGGGGAGCCGGACAGGATTTGTGTTCTCATCACGGGTTCCCAGGGCGAGGAACTGAGCGCGCTCAACCGACTCAGCCTCGACAATCATCGGTTCCACCAGGTGCGCAATAACGACACCGTCATCATCAGCGCCACCCCGATCCCGGGCAACGAGAAGAACTACTACAACATGGTCAACCGGCTGTTCCGCCGGGGAGCGAATGTCATTTACGCGGATTTGGCCGACATCCACGTGTCGGGCCACGGCAGCCTGCGGGAGAACGCCCGCATGCTGGACCTCCTGTCGCCGCGTTTCTTCCTGCCCGTCCATGGCGAGTACCGTCATCTGGAGTTGAACCGCCGGGCCGCCGTGGACCACGGCATGCCCGAGCAGGATGTGCTAATCCTGGAGGATGGCGGCTGTCTGGAGTTCGGCCACTGGAACCGCGATTTCGAACCCGGGGATGGAGATGCCCGGTTGAGCCGGTGTCTGGTGCGGGAGGGCGAGCCCGTTTCGGCGGAACGTATCGTGGTGGACGGCTCCGTGGTCAGCGACGACCACGGCATTCTTAACGAAAGGCGGCTGCTGCGGGACGGCGGGATGCTGGTGTGTATCGTCAACTACAGTGCCCGCGTCTGGGAGATGCGGGGCACGCCGGTCCTGGTAAGCCGCGGGGCGCTGTACCGCGAGGAGCAGCGGGACTTCCACGACCTGGCCCGGCAGGCCGTGGCCAAGCGCTTCGCAGCCATGGCCGGAAACCCCGGGACCAAGGCCTCGGACATCGAACGGGATCTGGTGCGCGTATTGCGGCGGATCTGCCGGGATGAACTGGGTCGCAACCCCTTTGTGGTGGTCAAGCTGGCTGCCGACAACGACGTTTCGGCCCCCATTTAATCTGATAGAGTTGAGTTGGAACGTCCGACGGCCCGCCCGGGGGCCGGCCGAGGCGGGCCTGTGCATTGAGGACAGGCCTGTCCACCCTGTCCGTTTGTCATTGTCGTCAGGCTTGGAACCGATTGCCGGTGGCTCAACGAACCCCGACCAAGAGGAAATCCGCGGCGAGTCCGTGGCAGGCCTTGTTGGCCTCGCTGTATTCGCCGCGTCTGGCCGGAACCGTGCTGGTCATGGTGGCCGTGTTGACGCAGCTCAGCTTCATGTCCCTGACCCGCGGCAGGCTGACCGACATGTGGATCGGCAGTCTGCAATCGCTGGTGGGTGTGGCAGCCTGGGGCTTGCCGGCCGTGATCGGGTTTCTCGGATTCTGGATCATCGTGCGGGCCATGGAGTACCAGCCGATGCCGCCTTGGCACAAGCCGGCCGGTGTCGTACTGTTGTATCTCTGCCTGGTGGTGGGTTTGACCCTGGCACCGGACCGATTGGCGGAGGACTTGGTGCAGGCACTGTCGCCGTCCCTGCCATCCGCCGGAGGGTGGATCGGCTACCGGTCGGGAACGCATCTGGCAGAGGCCCTGGGACTGACCGGCGCATGGACCGTGCTTGTTGGCTTGGCCCTGGTGGGCGGCTGGATGGTGGTTCCGGAGTGGCTGGAGAGCCTGTGGCGGCGGGCTGTCCGGCGGCTGTGCACATGCTGGGAACGGCTGGGCCGCGTCGACCGTCGCGAACGGGAACACGTCCCTTGGCCTGAAACCCGCCTGTATCGCATGTGGCAACGAGTAAGTCGGCGCCGTGTCGATCTCGAGCCGCTGCGGAGAGTGTACGGGCGGGTTTGGTTTGCCTACGTGCAATGGCTGGAACGCATGCGGACTCCCCGTATTGCCCCGCTGGAACACGGTTCGCCGGAAGTGGAGGCCGTGGCGGTTCCGGTCCGGTCTCCCGCGGTGCGTGAAGGTGCGGCAATGCCGCCCGCCGGAAGGTCCGGGCCATCGGAGGAAGGCGTCGACCAGGCTTGGGCCCTGCCCGACATCAACCAGCTTCTCTACTCGCGGGAGCGGATTGAGGAGGACGACGACCGCGTGCGCAAGATGGGAACCCTCATCCAGGACACGCTGGAACTGTTCGGGGTGCCCGCGAGTTTCGAGGGCGCCTACACGGGGTCGGCCGTCACGCAGTACCTGATCAAGCCCGGATTTATCGAACGGAGCGACACGCGCGGCTACGTCAGGCGCACGAAGGTCAAGGTCAGCAAAATCACCAGTCTGCGCGATGACCTGGCACTGGCGGCCGCGGCCGCTTCGGTGCGCATCGAGGCGCCCATTCCGGGCACGAGCTATGTCGGCATTGAAATTCCGAATGCCGTCATCAACTCGGTGAACCTGAGGGATCTGGTTGTCAGCGACGCCTTTCTTTCGATGAACGCCAGCCTGCCGTTGGCCCTGGGCGAGGATGTCAAGGGACAGCCGATTGTGGCGGACCTGGCCCGGATGCCCCACCTGCTGATTGCCGGCGCCACCGGTACCGGCAAGTCGGTCTGCATCAACGCCATCATCACGACCCTGTTGTTGTCCCACACCCCGGAGACCCTCCGGTTTCTCATGGTCGACCCCAAGATGGTCGAACTGAGCGCCTACAATCGCATCCCCCACATGCTCAAGCCGGTGGTGACGGATGTGGAACAGGCCGAGGCCGTGCTGGAGTGGTGCGTGGCCGAGATGACCGCGCGCTACCAGCTGCTCAACGTCGAGCGGGTCCGCGACATTCACCGCTACAACCAGCGGCGGATTGAGGAGGGTGAACCGCCGATGCCCTTCATCGTCGCCATCATCGATGAAATGGCGGACTTGATGATGTCGGCACCGCAGCAGGTGGAGCAGGCGGTCTGCCGTCTGGCCCAGATGGCCAGGGCCGTGGGCATCCATCTGATCATTGCGACGCAGCGGCCGTCGGTGGACGTCATCACCGGGCTGATCAAGGCCAACTTCCCGGCGCGCATTGCCTTTGCCGTGTCAAGCCAAATCGACAGCCGGGTAATCATCGACGAAGCCGGAGCCGAACGGCTCCTGGGCAACGGCGACATGCTGTTTGTCGCTCCGGATGCACAACGGGTTGGACGGGTGCAGGGCACCTGGGTGAGCGACCCCGAGATTGCCGGCGTTATCGACCATTGGGAGGCGGAAGCGAACCTGTGGGAGC